>CAUUID010000045.1:0-4352 GCA_963545225.1 uncultured bacterium | reverse complement strand
TTCAAACGATGAAGCTGTTTTTCAAAAAGTAGCAGAGGCTTTGTCTACCGCAGAGATAACTATTTCAATAGCACTTTTTGCTGCCATTCTACTTGCTTTTTGATATAAAAGAATTATAATTCAGCTGTTTTATATATTAACCTCTATGCACAATGAAACGAGAAGACATTCAGGCACTTCCTCCAATTCTTCGTGCTCAAGAAGAGAGGATATATAAGGGACAACCAGAACCAGAATCTCCAATGATAATTTGAGTGTTATCAATTCTACTCTTCATTATCATAGGTATTTTGCTATTTTTGATTTTCTAGCTCCATCCTAACAATAATCGCTTGCACTATGTCCATAGGACAATCAAGGTAATCCTGATAACTCCATCACATATACTTCATAATTTCTATAGCCTTGATTTCCTCTAATATAGTTCCTCATAATCACTTAAAGAGCTTAGAGTATTCATACTCTAGCTCTTTTTTTTTGACGGATTTACGAGCTCATCTATCTTTTTTGCTACTGCTTCGTTAAGAGCCGTATAGTCTTCAATGCTTCCCATATCTAGAATCAGATTTAGGATTTTTTCCTTATCTGTTTCCTGGTTGATTGAGTAAATAATAAACTTTGCAAGTTGGTTTCAGAGTTCTATTTCATCAATTTCTTTATTTTGAAATTGACCATTGATTCTTGCAATCTGCTGAAATTCTCTCACAGTAATCTTTTCTAAGAAAGTAATGTTTAGATCGCCAATCTGCATGATAATAACGTAAAAAATAAAGCTATATTCTGTATAAACTATCAATACTAGAAAGCAAAAAACCACCCTTATTTAACTGCAAAATTGCAGTCTTGATTTCCTCACCCAAAACTCTATATTATTCTTATTTTTTATATTTTTCTTTTTTATGATGAAAAAACTTCTTGCACTTCTCTTAGTAGGATTTTTAGGATTCCAGTCCATTTCTTTCGCGGCAACTCCAGCAGAACAGAAAGCTGACCAACTCAAAGTAATCGTGAAAATGATTTTGGATCAGTCCAAAAATAGAGAGAAAGACACCACCATGATCAAAACTCTTTTCGCTGGATGTGAAACAACTTGTAAGGATCCAGTTGTAAAAGAAGCAGTAAAAATCCTCAATAGCACTTTTGATCAAGATTTTGGGACAAAAGAAGAACAGAAAGCTGACTTGTTGAATTACACACTCCTTGAAGTTATTGATGGAGATACAATCAGAGTTAAAAACCCTGAAGGAAAAGAACAGTCTGTTCGTATGATTGGGCTTGATGCTCCAGAAAGCACCACCATGAGATATGGTTATGCGGAATGTTTCGGGAAAGAAGCAGCTAATCATCTTAAACTCCTTTTGAAAGACACAAAAGAAGTGCAAATTGAAGTTGATCCTACACAAACCGCAACTGATAAATACGGAAGACTTCTTGGATATGTAGTAGCAAACGGAGCAAATCTCAATCAAAAAATGATTGAAGATGGATACGGATTTGAATACACCTACAATCTCCCATATAAATATCAATCAGAATTTAAATCTGCTCAAAAAATAGCTTCAGAAAAGAAATTCGGTCTTTGGGCTGATTCAGCATGCAAAGGAGAAAGAAAAGCTATTGAAGAGAAAGAAGAAAAAAAACCTGAACAAGTAGAAAAAGTTTATCATCGTGGACCTAAAGGAGGATGCTATTATCTGACAGATAAGGGAGAAAGAGAGTATGTAGATAAAGCTTTTTGTAAGTAAGTTTTATTTATTTTTCTATATAATGAACAGTAAATATGTAGCCCCTACTCTTGACTCTAATGCCTTTCACTGCCCTCACTGTTGAGTCTTAACATCACAAAATCGACATCAGCTAGAATATGGATTTAATTATCATCATTCTCTTTATGACTGGAAAGTATGTTTTTGCGACAATTGTAAATTATATTCAGTTTGGTTTGAAGAAAAAATGATTTTCCCTTCGGGTTCGACTATTCCAATGGCTCATACTGATATGCCAGAGTCAGTTAAAGAAATTTACGATGAAGCAAGAGAAATTGCAGGACAATCTCCTAGAGCAGCAGCTGCTCTACTAAGGTTGGCTTTGGAAAAACTTACGGAAGAACTATGAGAAACTGAATGAAAACTTAAT
Source organism: uncultured bacterium (assembly GCA_963545225.1). GTDB lineage: Bacteria > Patescibacteriota > Gracilibacteria > Absconditabacterales > Absconditicoccaceae > HOT-345. Next base: position 2,216 of record CAUUID010000045.1, on the reverse strand, counting down.
ACTAGGATAGGAAATCTAAAGAAGAAATGATTACCTGAAAAAGCAATACAAGCACTTGATATCGTAAGAATAACAGCAAATGAATGAGGTTCTCATTTAGGTCAAATAAATCTTACAGGTTCAGACAATACAGAACTTGTAAATAAACTTTTCTTCTTATTAAATTTTATTGTTGAACATGTCATTACAGTGAATAATCAACTTGATGCGATGTATGATGCTCTTCCAGAGGATAAAAAGAAGGGAATAGAAAATAGAGATAATCAATCATAATTAAAAAAGAGCTAATGATAGCTCTGTATCTTTTTACTCAATCAGAGGAATCATATCACACCTGCAATTTGGATGCAGAGGACTACCAATCACATTTTCATACTCCAGCTTCAATTTCCCTCCATTATTTCCAATTATTACCGATCCTTTTTTGAAAAAATCCTCTTGTAGTGCGACTTTCTTTCCGTGCATCTTTCAGCAATGTTCACACACTCTCTCATCAACAGCAGTTCGCCATTGCTTCGCCTTTACTACTCACGATTGCTCTCGTGCAGATTGTTCAGCATAAGTTCCAAACCTGATTGCTTCAGTTCTTACGATTGTTTCTAATCTTTTTCATTGCAATTCATCAAAGACTTTTACGAGTTCTTTTTTGATTTCTTCAGGTTGCATATTCCCCGCAAGCCCCATTTCTACGACCTTTCCAATCTTCTCATCGGTTATTGCATCTACATTTTTTGCGATAAACTGGATTTTTTGCTTCAGCTCTTTTTTGATTTTGTCGGTATTAATATTGAACTCTAGCTCTACATCCAGCTCACTCATTGCTCTAGCTCATGCTTCAGAGATTAGATGTTCTAGCTCTGGTCTAAGGTAAATATGGTAGAGAGCATAGTATTTGAGCAGAAGCTGATAATCATATTTTTTGAAGTCTTTCTTGTGTTCTTGATCAAATTTTTTCAAGATATCTTGTTTTTGCTTTTCAAAAATTTTCATAAATCAGACTTTTAATCTTTTTTCATATTCAGCATTTTTTTTCTGTTTTTGGATCCATCTTTTTTGCATCCATTCTTCAGATCGCTTGATATTTTCCTTAACGATTGTCTGGAAGTCTACTGATTTCATACTAATTCAGATACTTTCTTTTTTAGCTTCTTGAGCTACTTCTGCTTCTGTCCCATCTACAAAGACATCTCCTCACTTGATAGGCTTATATCCTAGTTCTTGCCTGTATTCATTTCTCGTTATTCCGCCCGCAAAATAGTGATTTCTCACTTCTTCTTCATCAGTAGGTAAGACATTCAAAAACTCAAAGACCCCAATCCCACCGAAAAGCTGATCATTGAATACACGAGCAATCTTTTTCGCCAACGGCTCAATACAGCGAGAAGCGAAAGTTTGATTGAAAGCCTTTACATTTCCTACATTTACCCCCTCTCCAATTCCGAGAATCGCTTTTGGAACTTTATAGATTGCGAGGATTTTATCTCTATCCCAGTTTTGCTGAGCTATAAATTCCATTTCTTTAGGAGAAGACTGGAAACTAGCCGGCTTAATCCCAAACGGAAGAATCGCAAGCTTTCCTACATTATCTGCTCCACTATGGCGATCCTCTCGACTTTTTTTTACAACCTCAAGTTGTTCAGTACTCATTGGTTGTTCCGTAGTAAGGATCATTCCTGGAGGCACATCATTATTAAGGAGTGCATAATTCCATTTTTCTATTTCTTTTTCTCCCCTGATAGTCATCGCAATTGCTTGAATTGGACTATATCCTCTCGTGATATATGGATATCTTTGTGATGGATTAAATTCTGCGAAGACCATCACTTCATCAGCTTCTAGTCTGATTTCTTTTCCTCATTCTCTATAGATCCAACCGTTCAAGTATCAGTTGGTATCGACTTTTGCAGTGATGTTCCATGGTAAAAGCACAGAAAGCCCCCATACCTTATTCCCATTTTTGATCTTCCAAACATAAGCGGTTCCTGTCATCTTCATAAAAACTGCTATATTGTTGATAAGTTCAGGAGTAATATATTCTAGGTATTCGTGCTGGATTGCTTGATCTTTTTTATTTGCTAATCTCCAGTTTAAGCCTGAAAGACTATCTGCAATTGCCGTGATCGCTGCGTATTGTCGCCCTACAAAGAAATTGATATACTCATGATCTTTAATTGCTTTATCGCCAAAAAATCCGCCAAAAAGAGCTAAAAAACCTG
>CAUUID010000044.1:0-4638 GCA_963545225.1 uncultured bacterium | reverse complement strand
CGATTACCTTGTGATTTGGAAATAATGAGGTCAGTCCCTCTGCTCCTTCAAAGTTCAATCAGAAACTCAATCAAGAGCTGATTATCCCTCATTTTGATGATCTTCATGTGATTGGGGTGGATCGCTGAGAAAAACATCTGGCTTTTTATTCTGTTGTTTCGGTGAAAACTGGGAAAATTGTCAAACAAGGGACGCTCAATCTCCTCAATGGCACCGACTATGAGGCAAAACTCTCTCAAAAGGCTGAAAACAGACTCCATGCTCGTCAAAACCGAGATACGATTGAGAAAATCGCTGATCTTAAAAATGGCTACATTTCACAGGTCGTAAATAAGCTTGTGGAGCTGGCTTTGGAATACAATGCAGTGATCGTCTTTGAAGACTTAAATGCTGGTTTCAAAAGAGGTCGTCAAAAGATTGAACAATCTGTTTATCAAAAATTAGAGCTTGCCCTTGCCAAAAAGCTTAATTTTATCGTAAAAAAGGAGAAAACTGTTGGTGAGCCATGAAGTGTGACTTCTGCCTATCAACTTGCACCGCAGATCAATACTTTCTGAGATATTAAGTGAAAACAGCGAGGAATCATGTTTTATACGCGTGCAAATTATACTTCTGTGACGGATCCGCTTACCGGCTGGAGGAAGCAGCATTATTTCAAAAAAGGCACTTCTGAAGAGATGAAAGCTCAGTTTTTCAAAAGCTTTAAAAATCTGACTCGAGATGCTGGTCAAAAAGCCTATATCTTTGATGATGGAACTTGGCAACTCTATTCAAATGTAGAGAGGCGAAGAGGAAAAAGAGGCGATCACCGAGAGCGAACGCAAATCAAATATGATCCAAGTTTGGAACTTGATACTCTTTTCTCTAAATACCAAATAGAAAAATCTGATTCCCTCTTTGATCAGCTCAAAAATCGCGAATTTCCTCAGACTTTTTGGACTTTATTTTTCCGAATCCTTGATTTGATTATGCAGATCAGAAATACTGATGATGAAGGCAGGGATATCATCCTTTCTCCAATTGGGAATGCTAAAGAGAGATTTGATTCTCGCAAGCAATATAACCAGCTTCCTCGTGATGAAAAGGGGATGGTTATTGAGGAGAGTGTATTTGAATATCCGACTTCTGGAGATGCGAATGGAGCCTATAATATCGCCAGAAAAGGAGTGATGATGCTAGAGAGAATTAAAGAAAATCCAGAAAAGCCTGATCTTTTGATTAGGGATGCTGAGTGGGATGGGTGGGTAAAATAAGTTTTATTTTGTAATAAATATATTTATGTATCTAAGTAACCTTTTTGCAGAGAATATAGGAAGTATTCAATCATTTAAACTAGAGCAAGATGATTTATTTAGAGAGAATTTTTTTCCAAAACCTATAGTTCTTGTTGGCGAAAATTGATCATGAAAAACAAGCTTACTATCTAGTATTGCAGATGCATTTTTTGAGTTAGCTACGGATTGATTTGATGATGTTCTGCCTGAACATTGATGAGTGGGGCATAAATATTTTAAAATCAATTGAAGTCTCAACCAAAGATTATGAAGTAATTACTGATTTGTATATGCACAATTTACAACCAAAGAAAAACAATATGAATATCTTGATAAGAGCGGGAAAATAACATGGGATGATTGTAAAAGCAAGACAAATAATCTTTTAGAATTAAAAACAGAGCGGGAAGAGGATTGAGGGCTAAAAATAGCTTCAAAAGATAAGGACATTGAGAACGAGTTTAAAATAAATTCTTATTGTTTTTTCCCTGCAGATAGGTTTGAAATTCCACATTGGATGAATAGGGATACGCTTTCTTATTTATCTCCAAACTCAGAAGTTAATAAGATTCATTGAGTCCTAAATAAAGATATATTTGCAAAAAAATCATTAGATAAACTAAAAACTTGGATTTTAGACCTATTTTTAGATTCACGTGCAGATCTGGAGTTTAATGCAGATGGTCATCTTACAAGTATTAAAACAAGACAGGATATTCACACTCTTCTTTTACTTCAGCAGTGAATAAAAAATATAGAAGAAATATTGTCTATTATACTGAGAAGAGAGGTTGAGTTAGACGTAAATATTAGAGGATATGGAGCTTCCCGCTTAAAAATTATTGACAAAAATACAAAGAAGACTGTTATTCCTAGTTTAGATAATTTATCAGCAGGAGAAAGTACTTTATTAGCGATTTTTGCTTCCATTATTAAATTATCGGATGTAGGTGATGTGAATAAAAGTATAAAAATAAATGAGATTGAATGAATTATTCTTATTGATGAAATTGATTTACATCTTCATATTGAATTGCAAAAGGAGATATTGCCAAAGCTTCTCGCAAAATTTCCTAAAGTTCAGTTTATTGTTTCAACTCATTCTCCCTTCTTTCTTGCAGGAATGCAAAAGCAATTTTGAGAAGAGGTGCTGTTCATTAATATGTCGACAGGAGGATTTTTTTCTAATATTGATGATTTTGAAGAGTTTGATAAAGCTTATGAAATATTCACAAATTTGACTAATGATTATAAGGATGAAGTAGAAAAATTAAAGCAGGAAATATGAACTAAGGAACGTCCACTTATTCTTTGTGAATGAAAAACAGATGTTATACATATTAAAAAAGCAATGGAGGTTCTTAAAATTACTGATCTTGATATTGAAATTTTTGAAGTCCCAGATGATTTTTGAGATTCAAAACTTGAAAGATTATTAGAGAGTTATGCCTTCTTGGCTCAGTCGAGAAAAATTATTGGTATCTTTGATAGGGATAAAGAGAATATAGTTAGAAAATATGCCGTAGGAGATGAAGAATTGAAAGATTTTTGAAATAATGTATATGCTTTTTGTTTGCCAATTCCAAATTCTAGACGTCAGTATAAAAACATCTCTATTGAGTTTTATTATCCAGATGATAATTTAAAAACAGAAAAGGATGGAAGGTGTTTATATTTTGATAATGAAATCAATTTTGATGCTAATCATAAGATTAAGGGGATAGATAATAATGCTATCGATAATAATTCTAAAAAGATTTATGATCAAGATATTTGATCAACTCAGGAGATCCATTCTAAGACGACTTTTGCAAATTTGGTTGGTACAGATCAAGATTTTATTAAGGATTTTGATTTTTCAAATTTTAATCTGATTTTTGATAAAATTAGATCTATATTAAGTAAGTAGATTTTTATATGTCAAACTCTCCATGGACCAATACATCCGCATCTCTTCACTCAATGACTTCATTTTCTGCCCATACTCCATCTACTTCCATAACCTCTACGAGAACTATGAAAAGCAGCTCTATCAAGATACTCCGCAAATCAACGGAACACTCAATCATAGCCTTATTGATAGTGGGAATTATTCAACTTCCAAAGATATTCTCCAATGAACTGCGGTGTTCTCAGAAAAGTATGGCTTGATTGGAAAGATAGATTGTTTCCATATAGCTAAAAAGTCGCTCATTGAGAGGAAGTCGCATATTTCAGAGGTCTATCTTGGCATGAAATATCAACTCTATGCACAATACTTCTGTCTCAGAGAAATGGGCTATGAAGTGGAGAAGCTTAAGCTGTATTCCTTAGATGATAATAAAGTTTATGAAATCCCGCTTCCAAATGAGGAAGAAATTCAGACTTTTGAAGCTTTTTTAGGGGAATATAAGCGTTTTGATCCAAGAAAATCAGATTTCAAACCAGAGCTAGATAAGTGTCAAAACTGCATTTACGCTGAACTTTGCGATCGCTCTTTGATCTAAAATTTGCAAAATCAAAAATCAGGACTATACTTAAGTGTCTTTAATTTCTAAAATGAGAAAGATGCTTTCGGATCCTGATTTTTTAGAAAAGCAAATCGTAGTTATCACCTCGGAACAAGTCAAAGACCTGATGCTGAGAAATGATAATCTTCTGATCAAAGAAAATGAAAAAATCGTAAATCAGATTTCATGTTTCAAGATTTTTTGTATTTTTATCATTGGGGAGTATACCATCAGTTCAAAACTGATTGATCGCTTGGCGAAGTATCAGATTTGCCTTTTTTGTCTTGGCTATAATCTCAAGCCCAAATGCATGATCGGGGATGCTTTGCAGGGGAATTATCTTCTTAGAGAGAAACAATATACTCAGCTTCCAGAGCTAGAAATCGCGAAGAAGATTGTCAAAAATAAGGTCCAAAACCAGCTTTCTCTACTTCAAGAAATAAGAGAAAAATCTGACAGCTTCAAGGAAAATATCCTCCGTATCAAGGAACTTCTCTCCAAGATAGAGGAGGTTGAAAGCGATGATTCGCTGAGAGGGCTTGAATGAAACGCTTCAAAGCTCTTTTTCGCTTCCTATTTTGAAGAGATGAAGCGGTATAAAAGGATGCCAAGGACGAGAAATGATATCATTAATTTCCTGATGGATATTGGCTATTCTTTTCTTTATAACTTTATAGAGGCAAACTTGTATTTGTATGGCTTTGATGTCTATAAGGGAGTCTATCACAAGCTTTTTTATGAGAGAAAGTCACTTGCTTGCGATTTGGTGGAGCCTTTTAGATGTATCATTGATAAAAAAATCAGGAAAATGCATAATCTAGGGCAAATCAATGAGCAGGATTTTAAGTTCAAAAACGGAGAATACACGATTGAAT
>CAUUID010000043.1:0-4996 GCA_963545225.1 uncultured bacterium | reverse complement strand
GAAAATGAGACTGTTCATCTGTCACATTATTTTGGATTATTTCGGCCATTTCTGAAATTTTCTGATAGATTTCTTTGACTTGTCCCTGAGTTTTCTCATCTAGGTCAATCCCCCTCTGCTTAAAATACTTGATCTCAAGCTCAAGAATTCTGATTTGATCAGCATTAAGATTATCTCTCTTTGAAAAATCAGAAAGGATCTCATAATATCTCCTAGAATAAGCAATTTGATTCGAAAAATCCTCATATTTAGCCCTAAAATCCTGAATAATCTTACGAATTTCTGGGGACTTCTCTGTTGAATTGAGGAAATTCAAAATATTTCGAAGATATCCAAGCTCTCCCTCGATAAATAATTCATCAAAAGTAAGATTTTCAGCGTTTTTTTCTAGAATCTTCTCAAAATCAGCTCTTTCTTTAGATAAGAGCTCATTTAGTAAATCAGGAAGCACCTTTAAAGCCTCTGAGGACTTAAACAGCTCAAAATTAGGAATTCAAGTTTTTTTGAGTTCTGTGAGAAGTTGTGATTTCATCAGTTAGATTGAAGATAAATTAAATACTTAGTACTAAAGGCAACATATAACGTCAGAGCAGAAAAGAAATCAGAATTGCTTTTCGTCGCTCAATATCAAGGATTCCTTGAATAAATGAATAGAAAGGATTTAAGGGACCAAAACTCCAATCTCTCTGGGAAGCACATACCAAAAGCTATCTTGATGTTGAATGAACGGAAAATCAAAGCATACTGACTTTATAAGGTTATTTTTATTCAAATCAAGCTAGATTTAGAGGTTTATATACTATATTATATGATTATATACTCATTTTTTTAAAATCGTTTTTATTTTCACTTGTATTTTTAGAGAGGAAGTATAGAGCTGTTGTAGTTTATCTATAAATATAGTTAGAAATCTGAACTCAGATTTCTGAAACTTTTACTCCATATATCAAAAATCTAAAGGAATGAAACTCTACATCAAAACTCCATTTGTAAACAATAATAAATTTATTCCACATCTCCTTGAACATTGTGCGCTTCAGTCGAGAGATCCCTCAGAATACCTAAAATATTCAATATCGACTAGTGCTTCAACGAGAACTGGCTTTAGCTGCTTTGAACGAGAAGATATTCCAGCTCAAGAATTTTTTGCCTATCTCAGAATGCCCCTAAAAGAAGAAATTTTTAATCAAGAACTCCTTGCAATCGGCAGAGAATTGGAAAAACCATCTTTTTGACAAAGAGTATATGAGAAAACACTCAATCAGATCTCTTCTAAGAAAATCATCACAAATAAAACACAAAAAGTCTCACTTACCCAGCTTCAAGATTACCATAATAAGCGATACCAAGAAGAGTACACGCTTCTTATAGATGAAGATTGAAAAATAGATAAAAATTGGGGGATTTGAAAGCACATAAAGCATCAACAACTTGATATAAAGAACCGTACAAAGATTAATTGTGGCTCATTTTCTTATAGAAAGGAACTTCAGCACTTCTTATGGACTACTTATTCTGGAATTGAGGATATTCTTGTACTTGATTATATTGGAGATTTGTTGCAGTCTTACTGGCTTTATGATGCATCACTACATTCTAGATACTTTTATTCAGCTTTTGACTCGTCTTTTTGAGATCAATATATGATATTATCACATTCTTGAACATTAGAGGGAATAAAAAAAACTGATTTCTTTACCTTTTCCTCTGTATTTAAAGAAAACTATTTGAGAAATTTAAACTACGGATGGTATCGTGCCTGGGATAGCCATATTGCTCTCTTTATGGGACTTGAAACTAGTATTGAAGAGCATAAAAAATTAGTACTATCTATTGATAATAGCCTTATAGAAAATATTGTATCTGATTTTTTAGGGGAAAACTTCTCCTAAGCTAGATCTTTCTCAAGACATAAATTACTCTTTGAATATCTTCCTCAAAAAGTGAATACTCAATCTCCTTCTCTAGAGAAAGATGATATTTTTTACAAAGCTCAAGGAGAAGCCCCCTCTCCTCGTCCTCTTTTTGCTTCATAAAGAGAAAGTAACCTCAGTTTTTTAGGAGCGAATACGATCGTTTAAGAAGTTTATCACTGTATGCAACCGCTCTCGCAGTAATAATATCAGCCTTTTCTCACTTATACTCCTCTATTCTCGTCCACAACACCTCAGCATTTTGAACATTAAGCTGTGCAAGCATCTCATTGACTGCAACGGTCTTTTTTTTAACTGAATCAATACCAAGAAATTGCGATTCTGGACAGCTAATCGCCAAAGGCATCAGTGGGAATCCTGATCCTGTTCAGAGATCAATTATTAATTTTCACGGCTGAAAAAGTCAGGTTTCTAGAAGTTTTAAAGAATCCTGAATATGTTTCAACTGAACTCAATCCTTGTCACGAATTGCTGAGAGATTCAGCTCGGTATTTTTTTGCAAAAAAATCTCTATAAGTCTTTTCCAATTGTGCATTTCAGAGGTTTTATAATTAATAAAGTTTATTTTTTAATGAGTTCCCGACTTGCTTCACTAGGCAAAATGGCTTTCATTGTCGTCTTGCAATCAAAAATCATCCATTTCATCAGTTTTCTATTACTATATCTTGCTTATCTGAAAGCTTTTGTGCTTGTTGATCTGTGATTTCTATGATATTTTTTTGAGCAAAAGATCATAATGTAGCAACCAGTCACTGCTGCGGAATCAGCTCTCCTGAGTGCCCCTTTTTGAAAATTGGAATTCAAAATTTTTCAATAAAAATTCCTTTTGGGAGAGATGTAGTTTCTTTTGTCGTCAGATATACTGCATTGTCATTTGAAAGAAAATAGAAATCTGACCGCTTTTCAATTCCTCGATTTTCTAGGAGATAAGATCGTATCTGGTCTTGTAAAGCAGCAGAAGAAAGATATCAGGTTTCTTGCTGTGTTCTTTGATCGATTTGAGTAGAAGTCGGAAGTGAACTATTTTTTCTAAACTTGGCAATAAAAAATCCACCAGTATGCTGAATATGAGGCCAAAACCTCGCGACTTTCTGTGCCTGATCTTTTGGCAATAACTCATTTCATCAATAATGTGTTAATCCATCTGATTTTTGATTGATTGCAACTGGGAGAAGTTCTATTTCCTTTGGAAACTGCTTAAGAGCCGCCGCAATAACCTGCTCATTTTCTAATGCATTAAGCGTACAAGTCGAATATACCAATTCTCATCAAACTTTTAGAGCTTTTAATCCTGAAATAAGAAGCTGAATCTGAAGTTTTGAGAGTTGCTGAGCATTTTTTTCATCTCGATAGGTCGTTTTTGAGTCAGATTTATATTGCATTCCCTCACCAGAACACGGCGCATCAACTAAAACCTTATCAAAAGCCTCACTCACAAGCTCTCAAATCTGCTGCCCCTGATATGCAGAAACCGCTGTATTTGCCAATCAACAACGATTAAGATTGAAGATCAGTGCTTTTCTCCTAGGGTTTGATGGTTCATTGGAAAGCAAAAATCCTCATCACAGCTGAGATAATTTATCAGCTATCTGGACACTCTTCCCTCCAGGAGCAGCACAAAGATCGAGCACTATATCTCATTTTTTCACCTCAAGTATCTGTGCAGAGAGTCCTGCTGCGACCTCCTGAATATAAAAATATCAGCTTTGATGTAGAAAATGAGATCCAAGCGTCTTATTATCCTCCTTCTGAACGAAGAGTACATCATCATATATTTGCTCATCTCATCTCAGATCTGGAGGAGTAAGTTCTCGTCAATATCTTTTTACAAGAGAAAAAAAATCAGATTTTTGAATTCTTTTTTCAATAATTTTTATGCTTTTGGAAATTTTTTGCTGATAAGTCGCTTTAAATTGCTCAAAAGCTTGCTCATCAAGATAATTAGAAATATAGTCCAAGTAAGTCTGTTTTTTCATAAGCATTTCAGGAGACAAAAGAGTTCTTACTGTTACTATAGATTTTAGTAGACAAAAAGCAAGAAAATCTGATTTTTTTATTTTTAACTTGACTTTCGTTGGGAAATATCTACATATATGCCCACAAATAAAATTTATCTTTATGTCAAACAAAAAACTAGCACAACAAGCAAAAGTCGAGCTTATAAACTCGCTGCCAGATGCATTTGGTTACGATCCGGAAACCAACAACTCATTTGCCTCTAAAGTCAGAAGTAATCGTCAAAAGAAAGAAAAAAAATCTGCTTTTGATAGAAAGGAAGCCTTCCTAGAACGAAGAGTGATCGATACTTCAAAGAAAGAAGCCCGTCGAGTCCTTAGAGCAGCTTCTGAAGCTGGTGGAAGAATTTCCTAAAGCTCTTTTAAGAGCTTAGGATAATGGCGATTTGAACTGGTCCAAAGTAACTTTGGATCAGTTTTTTCTTTTTTTTGTTTCACAACCTCTGACATCTTTTTTGATAAAAAGAAAAAGAACCTGACTAAATCAGTCAGGTTCATTCTAATCTTTCTACTGTTGGGTAAGGCAGTAGAAATAAGTGACAAGTTTTTTGTAGTTTTTTTAAGATCAATATAGAACTCAAATAAGTTCTACACGATACAAGCTACTTTAAACTTAGCTTTGGGGGACCTTTATTCAATGCACGAATACAATTCCGCCTCTTCATCCTTTCTTTCATCTCCTTCTTTTTTGTATTTGCGGGATACAATATATGTTTCTGGATGAAAATGTCAAGACCTTTTATAAAAAAATCGCATCAGTACAAAAAGAATTGAAAATCAGCAACTCATCATTATTATTCAAAGAAATCAGATTTTAATCTATTGCTATCAACATGAGTAAGAGGCTTGGACTATTATATCTAGGGAGACTTGAGGAAGAAAAAGGATTTTGAATACTTTTAGAGTGGATTCGCAGTCAAGATCTAAAAGATCTAGAGGTTGATTTTTATATTTTTTGAGCTGGGAAGTATGAGGAAGGACTTTTAGAGCTCACTCGTGAATGCCCACAGATCCATTTTTTCGGCTGGAAGCCTTTAACTGATATCG
>CAUUID010000042.1:0-5422 GCA_963545225.1 uncultured bacterium | reverse complement strand
ATAAATCAGGAGGAACAGGACTTTTGCAGACGACACTTTGGAATGCAGGTGCAACAGTTAATAATTATACCTATACCTTCAGAATTCCAAATGTAAATACCACAAATACAGACGCTACAAAAAATGAGTGGAAACCTACAATTAAATCGGTAGAGATTCTTGGTGCTACAGGAGCTATGTATACAGAAACGCAAGAGGCACATGCAACTTTGCTAAAAATTACGATACCTACTTTTGCAGCGACTGATCGTCCTATTATAAATGTAGTTTTCCAAGCTCCAACCTTTGATGATGATCAGGCATATAAAAATACCTATATTGATACTTTTTATACTGTTGGAGGAGCTCAAAAACCTGGTAGAACAGTCGGATTCAGACTTGTTCCATCTGGATTTAAGCCAACTCTTGATTGAGAGTATAAGTTTTGTCAGATGGCAAAAAATAAGAATCTCGCTCAAGGGGTTTCAGTTGATGAGTGTCAGGCATTGCTTGATTTTTATAGAGAATCATCATCAACAAATGCACTCTGGAAGAATTCTAACGGATGGAGACTCGGATCTGATAGGAATCAAAATAGAAAGTGGTATAATGAGACCGTACCTCCTATTTGTTCTTGGTATGGAATTAGTTGTCAAAATAATAAGCTTATTTGATTAAATCTTTCAAATAATAATCTACAAAAGACATTTACAGGATCATTTGTTAAGCTCAAGAATCTCGAAGTTCTTAATCTCTCAGAGAATCTAAACTTCAATGCTGAGTTTAAATCAGAATTCAAGACTTCTCTCACAAATCTAAAGGAAATCAATCTCTCATATACAAATACAAAAAATCTGAATAATCTCCCAGAAAGTCTAGAGAAGCTCGATGCTCAGAAGTTGACTCTGACAGAGTTTCCATTTACTCATTTGGCAAATCTTAAGGAGATTAACCTCAGTTATGGACTACTTTCAGGAGTTGGTAATATAAAACCATTGTTTGATCGTCCAAAACTAGAGAAGTTGATCGTTCATGATGCAAAGCTTAGAGGATCGATCCCCGCGAGCTTGCCTGCGACTGCAACGATCAAAGAAATCAATCTAAAAAATAATCAACTTACTGGAAAACTTCCACCATGGGTTAAAAATCTGACTTCTCAGCCTGTGAAAATTGATTTTGCTCAGAATTATATCACTGGACCATTCCCAGATTGGGATGCAAACTTTAAACCTGGGACGCAGATCGAGTTTAAGGAAAACTATATTGATACGCTTTTTAGTGAAGGAAATTATAAAAGATTTAAGCAAAAGTTTAGAAATCTGGATTCATCATATGCTCAGTTTAAGCTTGTAGCAACTAACTGGCGTAATAAGCCACTTCCTGAGATTAAGGATATGAAATCTGATGCTAAAGTTCATATTGCTGTACAAAAACAGGAGCTTACAAGTGTTGATGGAGGAGCTGTGAGACCATTTAATGATAGACTAGGGCTTAGAGCTGTTCAACAGCCAGGATCTCATGTGAATGTTGAGAAAAGAAGTCAGTTTGGATTTGATGTTTCACTCACTCATGGATTTGTATCTACACTAAATATTCAAACAGAACTCTGAAATGAGCCTATGCTTTCTGTAAAACTCATACCAGCAAAGGATTTCCAAGATGAGAATGACCCAAACAAACTACAAGATCCAAATAATCCTGATAGTAAGGTGCTTACAGGAAAGACAATGTTTGGAACTGGGCTTACCTTTGAGCTCAAGGGAAAATATCTTGCACAATATTTCTCAGCTGTACACTATAGTCTCTGAGGAAATGATATTGGAGGAGGTTTCTTCTGGAGAGAGGTAGAAGATCTTGAAACACCAGTTACTATTAGTGCAAATGGTACAGGAAATGTTGAATGTTATGGTAGAGTAAAGGGATTCTACTATAGTTCTCAGAGAGGAGAGAGACTTTGGCCACTAGATGAAGAATCTAAGAGCCAACTAAGCAATCTGAATACCAACTATGGAGATCTTGCAATGAAGTGAGGACGATACACAAGATGTCAAGGAAATGAAAATAATATCTATGGAAAAATTACTCATACTTACAAGGATAAATCCTATGATTTGATCGCTGGAGTTTCCTACAATGTAGCAGAAAATAAAGTTACAACACCACCAGCTCTGAGATGTAATTTCCAGAGATTGAATAATGCAATTCCATTCGGATATATCTATGATTCAGCAGGGGGAATCGGTATCCTAGGGGCAAGTATTAAGTCTAATCTAATGAAACGCGCGACAAAGTGAGATGCTGATGCGTATAGAGATATTCATTTATTTCATAAGGGATATCTTGGACAGTTAGAAAACTGAAAGTGTGTCTCTGATATCTTTGATCATGATGGACAAAATCCTCGTTATAATGACGGTTCTATTCCTAATTATAGTTCTGATGAGCTTGATAGACTACTTGATTTCGGATTTGGTTCTGCACAGACAACACTTTTTAAGCTTGGAATTAGAGGTATTATCTGACTTTCAAGCGAGCTTAGTAATAATAGTAGAGGAAGTATTGAAGGGAATCAAGCAGGAACTTCACTCCTTCTCAATACTGATAACTCAATCGCAGGTGTTATAAATCTTGCTCGTCAAAGAGCAGAAGAGCTCTGTAGGAATAAGTGGAAGGAAGTACTAGGTAGTGAGCAGGATTTGAATAATAAAGCCTGACAGGTACTCTGTTATGATGGAAGTAAAGATAGAAGTTCTAGGATTTTAAGAGTCAAGGGGTATGATAAAGTTGCAGCTCTTATCGTTAAAAATGCTGATGTATTCTTGCCTAACTATCAAGAAACTCAAAATAATGCTGCAATAACAAATCTATTTATTGATAAGGGAGATCTCTTCCTACTTGATGAAGCGAGAGATAAATCTCATCTTCAAAAGTTTGATCAAAATGGATATCAGACACAGGATACTTCAAATCCATGAATTTCATATGGTAACTTCTTGAGGGGAAACTTTATTGTGAATGGACTTATTATTGGAATGAAATCTGATGCTAGTCAGTTTACTCCGATAAAAAATAAGCTTGTTATTCATGGGAAAGTTGCTTCTTATAATACGTATACTACACCAGATGATAATAAAAAACAAGTGATTAAAGGTATTCTAGACTCTGATGGTAGAGGAAATCTACAGGAAGAAAGACTAAAATTTATCGGTTTAGATCAGGTTTTCAAGTGGTCTTGTAATAGTGTGACCGGTACTGGAAGTGATGGAACTCTATGTATTGGTACGGACAAAGGAAGCTCATTTATTACCAATAAGGCATTTAGTCTGATTGATATGGATTTATCATCACCATTATTTCAATAGTTCTACTTGAGCATGATAAAAATTGAAGTACTAAAAATCCCCTCATTGAGGGGATTTTTTTGAAAATAAGAACCTGCTATTATTAAAGATGTTTTGATCTTGATTATTTCCCAAAGTTCTGAGTTGCTAGAGAGTCATTATACCAAGCGATTGCTTTTTCTAGTTCTTCAATTGTAAAATCAGGACAAAAAAGATCGCTAAAATACAGTTGTGCATACCCAATCCACCAAAGCATAAATCCAGATAATCTCTTGGCATACTGTTGCTTAGTTCTGATAACGAGATCTACTTTAGGTAAATGTCCAAAATCCATATGCTTCTCTAGGTTATCTTGAGTAAGAGATTCACCAGATGAAATCAGACTTTTTATTCCTCTTAAAATTTCGTCCTGACCTCAATAGTTGATTGCTAATACAAACCAGCGGTCAGTTGGATAACGATATTCTTTCTGTTTTGCGAGGAGTCGATTTTTTAGATGTTCTGGCAGCTGATCGATATCTCCAGCTACTCAAAAATTCACTTGCTCTTTGTGAAGGGTATCATAGAGTTGCTGAGTGATTTCTTCATACAAAACAAAAAGATATTCTAATTCTTCCTGACTTCTATTTTTGAGGTTCTCAGTACTAAGTCCCCAGAGTGTGAAGACTTTCGTTTCACTTTTTGTAAAAATATGAATCGCTAGGTCCATCATTCTCCTAAAACCCTCCAAATGCCCAATAAATTGATCTAATCCTCTCTGCTTAGCCCAAGTCCTGTTCCCATCAGGGATAAAAGCGATATGTTGAGGTGCTTTCATCGATAGTCTAAAAGATAAAATGCTGATTGCTTTCCTTTAGTAGTTCTTACTTCCCATGATACGAAAAGCTTCGTTGTCTTAATAAGGGCAAAATCAGCTGATTTCTCGTCCCATATACTAGTGAATCACTTTTTATTTTCAAATCAAAATCCTTATCATAATTCAGACCTAAGGTTATCATCAGATTTTTTCTATTGACTTATATCTGGTTTTATATATAAAGAAAAAAATTTTATTTTGATTTTTGTACAGAATGCCAACATTAATACTTGTATTCTTTTGGATTATCGTGATTTGACTATTGATCTTTTTATTTTATCTCCTCAAGAAATATCTTGGTAGAGTAATTATTATCTGTGTATTTGTACTTTTGTTATATGGAATTTATTGGCTTATTAATCCAGCTGGTGCCAGAGGAATCTTTGATGGAATCGTCTCTCTACCTACCACAACTATTAGAGCAATCAATAATCGATTCTCAAAAGATGCTTCAACAACTGGGCAAAATAATCAAGAAATCTGATCTATGTCTGGTGTAGTGCTTCTCACTTGAGAACTACAAACTTGAAATAACGGTTCACAATCTAATACTATTCAAAACGACCAGCTAACACTTGATCAGCTAGATGCTGAGATCATTGCTAATACCACTGATGCTTCAAGAGTAAATACAACTACTAACAACGTAAACTCACAAACAACAACTGAAAACACTTCAAATAGTAGTGTATCAATATCAGGTTTGATTCAGCCAACTGCAGAAAAAGACAAGTATGTCTTCTCAGCAAAGGATTATAAGGTTTCAATGAATGCTGATGGAAATATCCTTGTAGAAAAGAGAGATAATTCAGTTATTGAGGAAGACGAGGATGATGGTAGTTATGATGTTATTGAGTCAAATCCAAAAAAAGACAAGAAATCTGATTCAAAGACTACAGATAATGCAAAATCATCTACAAATAAAAAGTCTTCTGGATGACTCTCAGCATCTGATCTGAATGAAGCGAGTCAAATCTTTAATTTCTAATTGAAAACTCCCTTTGGGAGTTTTTTTAGAACAAATTTTCGCTGAGAAAGGAAGTCAGTTCTTTGTAAGCGAGGTTTAAGGCAATCCTATTTTTATCTTAATCTCAATCTCCACGGCTCATATTCATTCGCCTCGCGATGGCAAACCGTCATTGCGAGCGACAGCGAAGCAATCCAGATATCCTCAAACTTACTCCAGAAAACTAGAACACTCCATTAGTTTCCCTTGTTCCTGATGAATGAAAAATGCTCCCTGCTA
>CAUUID010000041.1:0-5958 GCA_963545225.1 uncultured bacterium | reverse complement strand
TGAAAATTGGCTATAATTAAGCTATGTTTTTATATTATGATGATTGTCGAGATGGGACTTTCTAGAGAAACTCAATCGCGAAAATGATACTATCGTTTACTTTTGATTTTGATAATTCTTGGGGGAGGGGCACGAGCCGGACTTTGGGGATATAAGTGGTATTTGGACAAGCAGTCCTTGGCTCTAGATACACAAATTTCCTCAAAAAATTCAGAAATTCAAAAGATATTAGAGGATAAGACTTTTCAGCAATATTTACAGGTACAAGCCTTAGAATCTCAAAAAACTCAGATCCCATGGAGCCAATATATCCATAAGATTCTAGAAATCCTAGAGAGTATCAAATCTGTAGAATCTGGTAGAGGAGGAGTGGAACTCTCAGACTTCAAGGTGGATCTCAACGAGCTCTCTCTAAATGGTGTAGTGAGTAATTTGAGAATCCTCTATGGAAATAGGCAGTGATCATGAGGACTTATTGATAGTTTTAATCAACTTGACTTCTTGACTGATATTTCGATCAAAAATTATGAAAAAGCTGAAGAAGGTCAGCGTTCGTTTAAATTTACTTTATCTGCTAAAGTTCAAACCAATGCAACAACAGGATCAACAGCTCATTAATAGCCTACTTGAACAGCAAAATTCATCAGCGTATGCACAGCAGTCTGCTCAAGATTCCTCAGAATCTCAAATCTCGATTTCTAGGGTTGTGACTGCTAAGTATAAGGTATATGTGATTATCTTGCTGATTTTATCTGTGATTTTAGGGACAAAGTTTTTACCGAGAGCTTGGTCAGATTTTCAAAAATCTCAAGAAAATTTTGAGCAAAAACAAACAAAAATCCAGCAGCTTGATACTCAAATCCAAGAATACAAAACAAAAAAGACTGTTTGGAAAGCCATTACCTCTACAAAAGAGCAAATCATTGGCTGTGTAAATGATGCAACTAACTGTGAAAAATTGCCTCCAGCATTGCGTTCTCAGTTGAGAATGATTACTGCTTACTTACAACTTGGAGATTTGAATGCACCAAAAATGCAGGTTGATGAAAAGAAGATCTTGAGAAATCTAGATCAGTTCCTTACAAAAAACGATCCATCAGAGGCGAGCTCTCTCAAAAATGGAAAAGTTGAAGCGATTAAAATCGGTGATCCAAAGCTCGCAGATGAAAAATCTGGATTCTATCAGTTGCCTATTGAGCTCAAGATGACCTTTGAAAACAAGGATGATCTCATTTCTTTTGTAGATAATATTGAACAATATATTATCCCATCAGAGAATGACCGTATTCTCTATCACATTGATCAAGTTTCCTATGATATGATGGCATATGATGAGGAACAAACTATAGAAATTAAACTCAGTGCCTACTATTTTAAGTAGAGAGAATACTATCACATTAGAAAATAAAAATCAGACTTTTATCCTTTTTATCTCTATTGATACATAAATGAACGAAAAGCATCAACCAAACTTCATTGAAAGAATGCTGATGGGTATCATGCAAGCTGTAGATACACAGACTTTTTCTGAAAAGGATAAAATTCTTTTTTATAAGCAGCTTGTCTATATGCTCAAAGGAGGTGTCTCTATCCTCCAAGCCGTAGATACCCTCAAGAGAACGACCAATAACTATGCACTCAAAAAGGTTACAACGAGTATTATCTTTTATCTCAATGAGGGAAAGAGCTTTTCGTATGCGCTTTCTAGATTGCCAGAATATTTTGATGAATCAGATGCTGCGATTGTAAAAACAGGAGAAAATACTGGAACTCTTGATGTTGTTCTTCAGGAACTTGCAAACGAATATACCTATCTTGGTTCTATCAAAAATAGATATAAATCAGCCTTGACTTATCCGATCATTTTGATTATTATGGCATTTGGTGCTGTGATATTTTTGTTTTCAAGTGTGCTTCCTTCTATTTTAGAGATGGTAGCAGGAGATCAGCAACTTCCACAGATTACCTTGATTCTCAAGTCAGTTTCAGATTTTTTTGTCTGATATTGGAGAGAGATTATCGTTTGTGCGATTACAGGTTTGATTGTTTTGATGATTTATGCGAGTACAGAAGTCGGGAAAAACAGACTCTCAAAAGTACTGATATGACTGCCGATGATTGGAGCTATGACCAAGACCTATTACCTTATCAAATGGGTCAGATATACTAAACTGATGATCGGTTCAGGATTAGATTATCTTCAAACCTTTAGATTGCTGAGGTGAGTATTGGATATTCCGCTATATAGAGAGATGATAGATAGCGTGATCGCTGGACTCCAGCTTGGAAAAACCATCTATGATGCGATCAAGGATCAAACACATATTATTTATCCAAATGTCGCCGTGATGATTAAGGTTTGAGAAGAGACCGCACATCTGGAGGAAGCAATGGAAAATATCATTAGTATGTATCAGGAAGAACTTGATACTTCGATTACTCAGTTCTCAAAAGTCCTTGAGCCAGTAATCTTGATTTTTATGGGAGTGATTGTAGCTTTTGTAGCGAGTGGAATTTTTGGAGTCGTCTTCTCAGTAATGGAAAATGTCTGAGTTTAATAGTTAATTTTGATTTTGATGTCAATGAAAAAAGGGTTTACATTAGTTGAAATGCTGATTGTCGTTGTGATAGTTGGAATTTTAATGTTGATCTGACTTTGACTCAATCGAAATCAGCTCGCACAGCTCAAAGCAGCAACAGTTGTTGAGGAGGTTCACACAAGTTTTGATGAAATTTTTCTTCAAATTTTAAACTCTTCTTCTCATCAGGCAAAGGATCCAAATAATCTTGATTGACCATGGATCTCTAAACCGTATTCCGCACTAGAACTCGTAATTACTCCGAAAGCTTCTGACTTAGCTGGAGTAGACCAGATTTCTCAGTCTGATATGCCAATAAAATACCGCATGCTTTCCGATCAGGATTCTTCAGAGCAAAATCTTGAGGAAACTTGGACTCCACTTGGGGAAAAATATGAACTCACATTCCTCTCTGGAACAACAATCAACGGGACAGATGAGAAACTTGATTCTCCAGTTATAGTAAAACTCATGCCATTCCAGACTTCATGCAAGATTTCTTCTCAAGGTGCATCAAATTCTCAATACAAAAGCCTCTTTTTTACCATAAAGCCAAAAGGCTGAAATGAAGCTAGTTTTTCTCTTCAAAATACCTACTGTAGACTTGCTCCGCAGTCCTCATCTGATTAAAATGAGGCAGTCCGAATATATTTTATAATTATTGATTCTCATCTCATCTATGATACCAATTATTACGCAGATTTTGCCACATACAACTTGTTCTGGTAGAGGAGAAGTTATGCTCAGATGCGAGAAAGCGAGCTTAACGCCAAATTTACAGATTCAGATAGAATCAGTATTTTCTACTCTTGCGAAAAATCCAGATGCTCATATCGTTTTTGATACCCACAAAGATCCGATTGCTGATTGGATCTATATCTATGCTCAGGCAAAGCAGCTTGATGCCTTGCTCAAAGGTATCTTAGAACCCAGTATTTCAGATCTCAAAAATTGAATACTGAGTTCAATATATTTTGCTTATGAGGAGTGAGAAATGTGAGATCCTGAGCAGACAATAGCACTGTTGTCTCAAAATGGACTTGAGAGCTATCTGCTCGCTGCTTAAAAAATCCAAATCTTAGTCTTGAAAAATGAGGTATTTTCCTTATTTTTTTTATATTTGTTTTTCTTTGAAAAAAAGGAAAAATCAGATTTTTATCTTTTTGTCTATTAGGATGTATCGTTCTCATACCTGTTGAGCCTTAAACAAGGCAAATCTCGGTCAGCAAGTGCAATTGGCTGGTTGGATCAATAAAATTAGAAATTTAGGAGGCATGGTTTTTATTGATCTCAGAGATAGATACGGAATTACTCAACTTACTATTGATCCTTCAAAAAATACTTTTCAGCTCCCAGAGCTGAAGCCTGAGTATGTGATTCGTATCACAGGAACAGTAATCCCAAGACCTGATTCTATGATAAATGCAGAGATGGCGACTGGAGAAATTGAAGTTGAGCCGATTGAACTGGAGGTGCTTTCGACGTGTAAAGAGCTGCCATTTTCTATTGATCATGAAAATCCAGTAGGGGAAGATCTTAGACTTGAATATCGTTATCTAGACCTTAGAAGAAAGTCTATGAAAGAAAATGCAATCATGAGACATAAAATTTACCTAGAATCAATGAATTTTTTTGATGAAAGGGATTTTATTCACTTGGAAACTCCAACTTTCGTCAAAAATACCCCAGAAGGATCGAGAGAATATGTTGTTCCTGCGAGGTTTGAACCAGGGAAATTTTTCGTCCTTCCTCAGTCTCCACAGCAGCACAAGCAAATGCTCATGGTTGCTGGATTTGACAAGTATTTTCAGATAGCTAGGTGCTATCGTGATGAGGATCCTAGAGGAGATCGTCAGCCTGAGTTTACGCAGATAGATTTTGAACTTTCTTTCGTTGAGCAAAAAGATATTTTGGCACTTATTGAGGAATATTTTATGCATATTGTATCAAAATATTATCCTCAAAAGCAAATACAGCACTCTCCTTTCCCAGTTCTAAGCTGGAAAGAAGCAATGGATAAATATGGAATAGATAAACCTGAACTCAGAGTTCTCAACTTTGAGATGAAAGATGTGACTACTTGGGCAAAAAAGTCAGATTTCGCTGTTTTCCAATCTGCACCTTGTATTAAGGCACTCGTTCTGCCAAAAGAGATGGGAAGATCTGAAGTTGAGAAAAAATATGAATCCTTTATCAAATCTAAAGGATCAAAAGGAATGCCTTGGCTTGCATTAACTGAGTCTGAATGAGTAAAGTGAAGTATTGCAAAATTCTTCTCAGAAGAAGCAATCCAAGAGCTTAAAAACCTTACTTGAGCGACTGAGGGGAATACAGTGATTTTCCAAGCTGATTCCTGGCTTAAGGCTAGTGAGTATATGGGAATGCTCAGAAACGAAGCAATTAAAGAACTTGAGCTCCTTAAGGGGAAAGAAGAGGAGTTGGCATTTTGTTTTGTGGTTGATATGCCACTATTTGAGGAGTGAGATGATGGAGCACTTGGGGCTACTCATCATCCATTTACAAAACCAAGGGATGAAGATATCCCATTTGTAAAGCAGCTCGCTGAGAAGGTTGCTAGAGGTGAAGAATTATCATCTGAGGAGAGAACACAGCTTCTTGAAATTAAGTCTGATACCTATGATATTGTCCTCAATGGATATGAACTTTGAGGAGGAAGCATTAGAATTCATGATGCTGAACTTCAGCATGCAATTTTTACCCTTCTTGGACTGACAGAGCAACAGATTGAAGTCAGATTTTGACACCTGCTTAAATGTTTTCAATACGGGGTTCCACCACATGGAGGATGCGCATTCTGACTAGATAGGGTAGTGATGCTCCTGCAAAATAGAAGCAGTATTCGTGAGGTAATTATTTTCCCAAAAAATCAAAAATATCGTGATCTTATGCTTAATGCACCAAGTGATATTGATGATTCACTGCTCAATGAACTAGGACTTGAGATTGTTGTTGAAGAAAAATAAAATTCTGACTTAGAAAGTCGATAAAATGTAGTCCTAAAGCCATATTTACCCCCCCCTATAGGCAAAAAATCGGCTTGTAAAAGGAGATTGCATCTCTATCGGATAAAAATCTCTTGACTTTCTCTAGAAGATACATACTCTCAAGTTCAATAGAGTTGTTTTGCTCTGTTTTTTATCTTCTTATTTCATATACAAATGTGAGATCTTATTGCAATGGTTAAGGAATCCCTTGGAAAGGCTTTAATGCGAATTCTAATTATCGCTGTGATCGTAGGAGCATGGATTGGATGGAATTGGTTCAATGCTGGTAAAACTACTATTGACAATCCAACTGATCAAGCAATTACCTTTACTCTTGATGGTAAAGAGTATACTCTTCAGCCAAATTCTTCTCA
>CAUUID010000040.1:0-6512 GCA_963545225.1 uncultured bacterium | reverse complement strand
TATTCAGTCTCCATCTAATGAATCTATTCAGTCTCCATCTAATGAATCTATTCAGGACACTATAAAAAAACACCACAGTTTCTTTATTACTTATTCTTTTATTTGCTATGTACTTGAAAAAGTTGATCCAAATTTGAATGAGGCTTTCAAAACGAGGGTTACTTGAGAGTTAAAGAACAAGAAAAAACTATATCTCTTAGAAAAAAGTGACTAGAAGAAACCTAAAGATCGAGATAAATCTGACTATTGAGTTAGATTTTTTCTGCTGCAAATAGCAATTTATGTACTACTCCTGAAAATCAAGAAAAAAGAACTCAAGAAGGGAGAGTATCATGTATGAAATCATCTATTCCCTATAACAGGTCTCCTCTTGCAATCCTCACAATAATCCCTACACTTACAATCACTTTGTACCCGTGGCTCACATACTAGCTGCGGTTTTTTTTGATTAAAAAAAGAAAAGAAATCCGACTTATTATACTTATTTTTGATAAAGTCAAGATTGTTTTGACATAAAAAATAAACCTTTTAAACTATTGCTTTTCTTTGAGATTTCACTATAAAGAAAAAAGTAGTCGGATAGAGGACTACTAATAATCACAACAGACCATATACATAGTAAAAAAACAGACCAAAAAATCAAGACTATTTAATAGTTAATATCCGACTACTATATCATTTTAACTATTAAATACTAAAAACAATGGCTAAAACAACAATCCGTTCAAGAGATCCAAAAAGTGGGCAATTCGTTAAAAGAACCACTGCTGATAAAAATCCAGAAAAGTATATTAACAGAGAAGTTATAAAGAAAAAGAACAAATAACTACCTCAAAGTATATGGTCAAAATAAGCTACCTTCTAATGGGTAGCTTTTTTTTGCCCTTGAATTTTTTACTTATCTCATCAAAAAGCCAATCAAGAATATATGCCTTAAATTCTCAAGAACTATCCTCAATCTGAAGGTGTTTCTCAAGAAAATCTACAATATGAGAGAGTTCGTGAACCAGTAGTGTTAAATTTTTCTCTTTTATTCGTAATACGTAGTATTCATCTTTGTGCATTGCAATTCCGGCTTTATTGTGAGCATTCTCATCTTCATCAGTGATGATTTTTGGAGGATAAGGCTGGACAAACACGGTAAGACAAAATCAAAAAGCTGGTATTCATAATTTGTAATATCCTGTCTTCATTTTTTATCATTCAAGTTAAAATCAGATTCTCTTGCATTTCCTGATTTTTTGAGTATAATCTCACTGTAAGTTAGTATGGGATTCGTTTAGGACGTAATAGTCAGGCTTATAGATTGACTCCATACTAATAAGAGTGGGTGCTGAGTTTACCCACTTTTCGTTTAATTAAATGTTTTTGAACATAGTTTGTGTCTCTAATATTCACTCCTTTTTACTTACTTGCTCCAGATAATAGAACAAATTTCATATTCTTTTTTTGTATATTACTACAGTATTTCATCTTCTATTTGGTTTCGGACTAATATGTATACTATCAGGATTTTTAATTATCTCTGGGATATATTTGAAATCCGCTTTCGTTAATGGGACCTCATTACTTGACAGTGTTTTTGATGCGACTCAATGTCTTTTAATTGCATGTTGTAACTCATTGCTATTTATGACATTTATTTTAGGTTGTTCATTTATTCCTGCATTTTTTAGTTTTTCAAGGACATCATTTGAGACATCGGAGACAATAACCCTTTTATTCTGCGTCGTCCCCATTCATTTTATGAGATAGTTTATTTCTTTTTTTCCAAAAGAAGCTCTCGCATCTAATTTCTGGAATTTTTATCACCTGAGATTTTTGCGTGCCTCAATTTATAACTGTATTGTTGATTATCGATTTATCGTAAAGTTCGTTTTCTGCTCCTTTAAGGTTTGAGGAGTTTATTTCATTAGCAATTTTTGTCAATGCAGACTGACTCGCCTGAGAAAGCTGAGATTTTCCTTCAGTCGCTACCCATTGCTCTAACTCTTTTCTCTCAACTCCTCAAAGCTTTTTAAGCATATTTGCAACTGTTGTTTTTACTTGAGTAGAGCCAATAAGCCCTCCAACAACCGCACCTCACACTATTTTTAGCAACCTTTCAGGGAAGCTGTCACGAGGATCAGAAGCACCGCCAATTCCCCCTAGAATCACTCCATTTCTTGCACTAGAAAATGGAGATAGGATTTCTCTTACTGTTGCTGCATCTTCTTTTTTAGCAATACCCTCAGCAAGTCCTCTCGCAACTTGTGTCTCATTATTAAGCATTCTAATATTTCAGAGCCCTTCTTGTTCAGCGACATTTTCTATTGTAGTTTTGATTTCTTTTCTGATAGTTCTCAGTCCCTCAGCCTTCAGTCCTGCAACTTCTCATACATTTTGCTTAAACATATTATAAGCTTCATCCATATACCTCTTAACCTGATTCATTTCAGAGAGGGTATATTCATTTTTCATCAATCCTAGAATTTCATCAGCTTTTTTTGTGAGTCATGGTGTAGTTGAATAATCTTTTGCTAACATTTGGAGTGCCTGATTGACCTCCTCTACTTTATGAGTTGAGTTAGATAAAGAAAGAAGCTCATCTACCATAGCTTTAGATTTCTGAACATGGGTATTGAGCTGAGCAATCAGGTCACCCTTACTTCACTTAAACCCTCTTTCAAGCATCCACTTCCCTACTTCTTCAGGTGTAGCTTTACCTGGTAGGGTTGCTCCTTCTTCGATGAGCTGTTTTTGTACTGCTTCGAGTTTTGCAGGATTGAGATTCCCACTGAGTTCAAGCCTACTTGTCGTCTTTCAAATCAGATTTTTAGCTTTACCTCCTAACCATCAGAGCATTTTTCAGACTACAGGAAATGCCCCTCAGATACCAGCTCCTAGTGATGCATCTGTGAAATCTGGTCATTCATCATTAACAGCATTAGACAGTAAGGTATAGCCAGTTCGATCCTGATCCACAGCTACGTGATGATTTATCAGTTAAAAGGTTTAAAGTATAAACCTCTATATGATTAAGATATAAGGACTTTCAAATAAACAAAAACAACTCCCCTTGCTTTCGAACCAGAAAACAGTACTCTCATAGCCAATGAATTATGAACTTTTTGACCATTGAGAAAAAAAAATCTATCTGATCAATATGCTCAAAGAAGACCATCAGATTTTTTCTGAATTATTTGAAAAAGGAGTCAGAAATTATCTCCAAGCAGGCAAAAAAATCTGAATCCTCATCAATAAAAAATGACACACATGAGGAACGATCTGTAAAACCTGCGGCCATATCCCACAATGTGATCGCTGCTCAGTAGCGATCCACTATTACCTGCTTCCAAACTGAGAAAAAGTCTGAATGTGCCACATCTGTAAAAAACAATACCAATTTCCAAAATCCTGTGAACAATGTAATAGCTCAAAAATCCAGGAATACGGTATGGGAACGCAAAAACTTGCTGAACTCATCAAAGAAACCTTTTGAACTGAAAGTCTTATCGTTGAATCAGAATCCGTTCGTTCGCCAAAAAAAATTGAAAAACTTTCTCTTGAACTCCAAAAATATCAAAATACTGAAAAAAAACCAATTATTATCTGAACTTCACTTTTAACCACCCCAATCAAAGACCGAAAATTTGACCTTCTAATTTTTGTAAATGCAGACATTGGACTTAACCTACCAGATTTCAATGCAAGCGAGAAAAATTTTTATTTTCTCTACGAAGCTTTTCTAAAACACCAATGCAAAAGTTTCCTTGTACAAACAATGAACCCAGACCATCATAGCATTCGTAATGCCTGCAAACTCAATAAATCAGATTTTTTTGCTAAAGAATATGAATTTCGTAAACAATATAATTATCCACCTTTTTGAGAGCTCTGCCTTATTCTCTACAAAGATGAGATTGAACAAAAACTCTTCAATAAAGTAGATCAGCTCTATAAAGAGCTCCTCTATCTACAAGAAAAATACCAGCTCAAAGAGCTAGAAATCTATACAACTCCTCCACTTGTCTATAAAATATTTTGAAAATACAGATACAATATCGTGATAAAAGGCAAGGAAGTAAGAAACTTTATGGATATTGTTTACTCCAAACTCCAGCTCAATAAAAAAGGATTCAAAATCAATCGAAATGCCGAAAGTATTATTTAAAATAAGCTAGTCTGCAAATATCAGACTAGCTTATAAATTAGAGTCAAAGAGTTATTCAGAGATAAATCTAAAACCAAACATCTCAATAACCATCAAGCAAGAGCGACAGCAACACAACTAAACATAGAATGATGAGTACGATTTGAAAAACTTTTTCAGCTTTATCTGCATCCCTTTTCAATTTTCTCAATTCTCTCTTTACCTTTCTCAATTCTCTTTTTGTAAGTCCCTTCATAACATCTTCTCTATCAAAGAATGGTTAACTTATAATAGAGTAAAAATATTATAACATTTTCACAAAAAAAGTCAAGAGAATAAAAAATCTGTTTTTCCACTCTTTTTTTGCTAAAAAAAAGAAAATAACTATACTTAAACTATTTATATAAAATAAAACAAAATAGAGCATGACACTAGAAAATCACGAAAACTGAACGCTAAAAGACCACGGACACCTTAAACCACATGAAATTCCAGAAGATGTCTACTTTATGGATATTTGTCGTGTAGTAGGAGAAAAAGGTACTTGCGACCGCGGAAGAAGCGGATGCGTCATCGTCAAAGATGAACAAATCATCTCAACTGGTTATGTAGACGCTCCACTTTGAAGCCCCAAATGCGATGAAGTCTGACATCAAATATGGACAATTACAAAAGAAAACTGAGAAACAAGCCAACACTGTATGAGAAACTGTTGTGCTGAGCTCAATGCCATAGCAAATGCCACCCACCAGGAGGACAATCTCAAAGGAGCTACGCTCTATACCAAGATGACACCTTGCTATGTCAGAAGATGCGTACACCTAATTGTTAGTTGTGGAATAAAGAGGGTAGTCTGCGAAAAAAGATATCATGATGCCGCACTTAGCGAAGAGATACTTAAAAACGCAGGGATAGAACTTGTCTATCTTGAAAAGGGGATTCAAGAATACTAAAATAGATAACTTGACTTTTAAAAGGAAAAGGATATAGTACGCAGGTAAACAAAAAAATCAGTTTTTATGTTAGAAGAAATCAAAACATTTATTGAAAGGTTAAAATCAGATTTTCACCTTGATGAAATTGAAAAGTCTCTGTACTTTGTCAATCAAAAAAAGATTCTCAATAAGAGACTTGAGAACCTTAATGAGAAAATTGCAGATCTCAATGAACAATTAGGAGAATCTGAAAAGAATAACGGAGGCTTCAAAGTAAGCAGTAATACCGTTCCACTTCTCATGGCAATTAGACAAGAAAAAGACAAGCAACAAACACTCCAAAAGGAGTACGATGAAGAAGTAGAAATCTTCAAAAGAGGCTGTAAACTTGATATTCAGGATACTGAAATTCAAACCTACAGCTATGAACAAATCGCTGAAAAACCTAAAGAGCTTGAAGATGATCAATTCATTTACACATCAGGCAACAAAATTTACCTCTTCAAAAAGAAAACATATACTATTGATAAGATAAATTGCGATTGGTTTACTAGTTTTTCAAAGATCATCCTAGAGAACAAGTGTCTCTGGATGGTACTCTCTGAAGACTATGAAAGGCTATTCTCTTTGCGCCCTTCAGATAAGTAAAATTCAAAACTCCCTATATCTAGGGAGTTTTTTTCAAAAAGGAAAAATCTGATCCCAATAGCTGAAATCAGATTTCTTGTTTAATTATTCAAATCTAAGAGCATCAATCGGCTTAAGTTTAGCGGCCTTTCTCGCTGGAAGAATACCAAAGATAATTCCTGTACAAGTAGTAATAACAAAGGTTGTAAGGACAATATTCTGATCAATTTCAGCTGAAAGTCCCATATCTCCACCACTAAGCGTCGTATTTACGAGATATACAATTCCATAACTGAGTAAGAAAGCTATAAATCATCAAATCAGAGTAATCACAACTGACTCAACCAAGAATTGAAGTGTAATATCACTATTCAGAGCACCGATCGCTTTTCTAATTCAGATTTCCCTCGTTCTTTCTGTTACCGATACGATCATAATATTCATCACTCCAATTCCTCAAACCAAAAGGGAGATTGCACCCATAGCCAATAGAAACATTTTCATTCCTTGAAGTGATTTTTTCATCTGCTCAACCATATCAGCAAAACTTTCTATTCTGAATCAAGCATTGCTCATTGAAGTTTTATTATATCTTTTGAGAAGAAGATAACTCAATCTATTCTGCCATAGTTTATTATCATCGTCTGGAGAAAGGAGAACATCAAAGGAATTCACAGCATTTTTATGAGTCACTCTATCAGTAACGGTCGTATCAGGCATATAAGCCTGAATTCATCGAGAAAATTCTTCTTTAGCAAGTACTCAAACAATAGTAAATTCCTTTTTATTATAGATAAACTTTTTACCAATAGGACTTC
>CAUUID010000039.1:0-7450 GCA_963545225.1 uncultured bacterium | reverse complement strand
ATTGATAATAAGATATTACTTATTCAGAGAAAAATGTCAATAGGTGTTTTGATTGATTCCTTGACTGAAATAGGTATGCTAAAGCTATAGTTTCATGGTAAAATTAATTATTATAAAACTTCTCTATCGTTTTCTCTAGAGAAGTTTTTTGATTTGTACTTGTATTTCTGTAGGATTTATGTATCATAGAAGCCGTATGCATAATTAGTCCTTTGTGCATTTATGGTTTGTCGTAAATCCCTGAGTTTTTCTCAGGGATTTCCTTTTTTGAAACAGGAAACTTCATCATTCCTTCCATAAAAAACAAACTATCTTTTCCCTTGATTTCTTTGACTAGATAAATATACTACTTGACATATAAATAAAAAAATATTTTATATGGAAAAAAATTTTGTAGACGGCTATCTTTCTTGTCAGGCTGACGAATTCCTTCAGATTTTAGAGCAAAATGACTTTGATTTGCGTGATACTTCAACAACATCAAGTCGGATCAAGATGAATATTGTAGTTGCTGGCGAAGTTTATCTTCCAACAAATCTGGATAAGGCTATGTATCTAGAAGATATTATCTTCCTAGATGATCTAGTTATTGAAGATACTATCTTTCAACAAGATATCACCCTTCGTCGTTGCTCGTTTAAAAAACAGCTAACCATTAGAGAAACCTCTTTTAGCAAAAATTTCAGCTTTATTGCCTGCAGAGTAGCAGATGAGTGTAGATTTTCTAACCTTAGTATTACAAATGACCTTACTTTGATCAGAAGTTATTTTGAACTTCTAGTTGAGTATAGTAAGATTAATGTAGGTAGGAAATATTCTTCTTATGATTGCTTTCTCGAGGGATTAAAAGTTGGTCGGATTCCATTAGTAGAATGCTAACGTGTCTAATTATCTTTATTCAGGAGGTCCTAGTTTATCTAGGACTTTTCTTATAAGATTCTTTTGAGAGCTGTCAGAGCTCTATTAATATAATAATCGTTTTATTCCCTTCTTATCCTCAAAAAAAGGAAATATCAAAAAACTCAGAGTAAAATTACTCTGAGTTCTCTTATGGCAACAGTTAAACATAACGTCTTATTGCTTTCAAAGTTGCTGAAATTTCTCTCTGAAAAACTGAGCTTTCAGTCTCATTTACAAAGATATCAAAGTCCTGAGCTTGCTTTATTTCATTTATCCTTCTCATTAAATGAGGACCCGCTTCAAAGAATTTACATAATCCACGAAGCCTAGTGAGAGGATCATCAGGATACATGCAGTAGTCTAAATAGGCGTTAGCTCGAACTTTATTTTTGGCTTGAATCTCCAAATCCGTATTTGGATCTTTTTCTATTTCTTTGTAGAGAGTGGAAAATGATTCAGCATACATGTTTACATTTTGAGCATAGGAAAGTAGCTCAAGCTTTTCTTTTTTACACTTTTTCATTGTTATGTGATTTTTGTATTACAAGTGATAATATATTTTTTTTCAAAAAAATGTCAAGAAGAAAAATCTGATCAGTATTCTTGATCAGATTTCTTATTTTCATTAATAACTTACCAACTAAGCAATTTCTCCAAGGTATTGATTGATTTTTTCTTGGTAAAATTCCTTTTGGTTCGCTCCAAGGAATCCTTCTTTAATTTCATGATTTACACCAACAAAAACTGTAGGAACTGAAGTGATAGCGTATTCCTGAGCGAGTTCTCCCACTTCATCAATATCAATTTTAAGAATTTTGACTTGCTCTGGATTTACCTCAGCTGCCAACTCTTCCATAATAGGAGAAAGCATCTTGCAAGGTCCACACCAAGTAGCAAAGAAATCAGCAAGAATAACTCCTGAAAAACTAGATAAAATCTGATCAAATTCAGCTTTTGAACTAATGTGTGTTACTGTCATATACTATGCATAAAAAAGAATAAATAGATGAGGTGATACCTCTTTTTCGACTTTTAGAAGACCTCTTTATATCTCTAAAAGACCATCTTCAAGTCTAGCTATCCTTCTAGTAAAATCAAGTCTATTACATATTTTTACAAAAAAAGAGATAAGTCAGATTTCTCTCTTGTTTCTCTATTTCCCACTCTTTATCTCTCAAGCTCTGCGAGGATTTTCTGCTGAATTTCTAGCATTTCGCTCTCACTGAGTTCTAGAGTCTGAGTTTTTCTAATATCTTCCATGCTTTCAGAAGGCACGAGATGCAAATGCGTATGCGGAACATCCCAACCTGCGATTACCAGTTGAGTTCTCTTGCTTCACATTGATCTATCCAAAGCGAGTGCAATCTTTTGAGCAATAAGGAAGAGTTCTTGCGCATAATCAGCAGGAACTTGAGCAAAATAATCAACTTCAATCTTGGGAATAAGTAAGGTATGCCCTTTGGTAAGCGGATGAATATCCAAAAAAGCAAAAACCTTCTCATTTTCATAAATCTTGTAGCAAGGGATTTCACCAGCGATAATGCGAGAAAAAATTGACATTTTTGAGGTAATTAAGAGAATAAAAAAACAGATTTTTTTATCTTTGTTTACATTGTGTCATTTGATCTGTGATCTCATTACAAAAAGGAACATTATCTGAGGTTTTTGTGTTTGAACGCTCTATATCACTACCAGTAAACGTATATTGACATACCTGATTTGATATCCACATGTTCATTGGATTTTCAACGAGCTCCTCATCAATAGTTTCACTAATATGTGTCCCAGAAGTACTTACTGTAGCTGAAGTAGAGAAGTTTCAGCTTGATTTCAGATATTTTTCCCAGTAGAGCGCTAGCTGTTTTTGTTGTTTCTCATCTAAGATACAATCAATTTTTGCTGAGAGAGAAGGTTCTGGTAGCTCTTCAGAAAATGAGCATTTTCAAGTACTGAGTGGCGAGACAGAGAAATGCATTTTCATGCCGAGACCTTTATCATTTGTCTCACATGCATATTGAGAACAAGTATTAAGACTTTTTGGTAGCTCAGAACAAGTATTTACTAGGAGCGACTTTCAGGTCAAAGAGAGAGGATTCTGATTGTTAGTTTCTCCTGTTAAAAGCTGTGGCTTGACGTTACTGCTTAGGGATTGTGCTCATCTTCACTGAAGATTCCAAGCCTTATACAGCAAAAGGGCAAGCTCACCTCTTTTCATTGGGGCGGTAGGATTATTTCTCTGCTCTGTAGTCAAAAGTTTCTTTTTTCTTGCGAGTTTATAATAATTAAGCCACCATTCTTTCGGATTTGGTTCGGATTGTTTCCCCTCTAGAATTCTCATCAAAATCGTGATTCCTTGCGCTTTTGTTAGCGTTTGATCTGGAGAAAACTTTCCATTCTTTCACAAGATAATTCACTGAAAACAGGCAGATTTTATGGAATCTTTAAGATCTGATCGTGCTTTATCTAGATCCTGAAACTCACAAGACTCTGGAACTATAAATCCATTCTCAAGCTTTGCACCAGTCTGTAGCGATAAAAACTTAACAAAGAGCTTTGCAGCTTCATCTCTTCTTAAATCCCCATCAAGCTTATAAGCCTGAGTGGTTGAGTGGATTGTGAGTCACTCTTGATGCATTCGTTTTATGGCGTCATCATACTCGTTTGCCAAACTCCAACCTCCAAATAGTCCTATGAAAGCCAATAGAATCCCTAACTGTTTTTTCATTTTTATATACTAGAGATAAAAAATCTGATTTTTTCTCTTTTAAATACTATAAAATCGTACTATCCAAGTGTTTTTCTTGCTCAAAAAAGCTTTGAAATGATTCGCTCTTCTAATCTAATCACTGGTTCAAAAATCCATTTTTCAAGTCTTGAATAGCAAACTGGTAGGACAAGAATAATGGGGATCAATAATCCAACGATTGTCCCAGCGATAATATCTGTCGTCCAGTGAACTGTCGTTCCTATTCTGCAAATTCCAGTCAAAATAGCAAAAATAAACAAAAATACTGACCAAATTTTGAGTGAACGCTTGTGATATTTGATCCCAATCAACAGTGTTGCAATTGCGATTGAGAAGGTTACAACTGCGTGATCTGATGGAAATGAAGTTGTTGGAAGCCAGCTATGAAGTAGTGTTTCATTATCTACACTTTGAATTCAGAATTCATAAATTGGTCTCTGCTTGTCAAAAAACTGCTGAATTAAAATATTGAATGCTACAGTAAAAAGGCAAGAGAAAAAGACAAAAAGTGCTTCTTTTTTGGTTTCAAGCTCCT
Organism: uncultured bacterium; assembly: GCA_963545225.1. Lineage (GTDB taxonomy): Bacteria > Patescibacteriota > Gracilibacteria > Absconditabacterales > Absconditicoccaceae > HOT-345. Next base: position 3,269 of record CAUUID010000039.1, on the reverse strand, counting down.
TTTTTACAATTCCTTTAATATACCAAAAGCTCAGGAAAATAGGATACACAAAGACAAATACATCAGCTCCTACGGCATAAAACTGCGTAAGCCATGGATGTTCGTTCTGTTGTGCTACAAGAAATTTGAGAAAGTCATATCCCCACTGAGGTTCATTCATCAGGATTTTAAACATTATTTTTTCTGTTGAGAAATAAAGTAGTTGCAGAGATTTTGAAGTTTACACTCTTCGCATTTAGGGTTTCTTGCTGTACAGATATATCTTCAAAAAAGAATCATGCAATGATGTGCCTTCTGTTTATATTCATTTGGGATGCGAGTTTCAAGGAGTTTTGAGGTTTGTAGTGGGGTAGTAGTTTCAACGATCCCAAGCCTATTACATATCCTATGAACGTGAGTATCTACCGCAACAACTGGCTGCTCATAAAGTACGTATAAAATTACCTTAGCTGTTTTTTCTCAAACTCAGGGAAGCTGCATAAGTTCTTGCTGAGTAGCTGGGATATGACATCAGTTCTGAGCTAAAATCTGACTTGTCGCTCGAATATGCTTTGCTTTTGATCTATAAAGTCCAATTGATCTAATAGATTTTTCAAAAGATTCAAATCCGAGAGCCAAGATATCTTCAGGTTTTTTGATTGTTTTCCAGAGTTTGTCAGTAACCTTATTAACCTGTTTATCGGTTGTCTGTGCAGAAAGTATGACCGCAACGAGCAACTGGAAGCCATTATGATAAATCAGTTCAGTATCTGCATTAGGAAATTTCTCCATCATAAATCCAAAAATCTGATCTAATTCCTTTTTTGTTCTTTTTTTCATCATACAATAAGTCTTTAAAAATGAATACTTGACTTTTTAATTAAAATATCTATATTGGTGGTAGATAAATATAAAAATATAAATAATATGGAAGTAGCAGGAATTACTAATCTTAAGCGATTTGTTGATGATTTCTTTGGGAAATCAGACAAATCTTCTTATACTTCTCAGTACCCAGATAAAATGGAGCGACAAGGACTTTTCTCTGGTCTAAAACCTAAATGTGCTCTAGTAGTGCTCAGTCGATTTGGGTATCTCTTTACAGAAGAAGAGTTTCACCTTTCACTTGCGACTATTGCAAAAAATCACATAGTGAAGAAAAAAACTGAGCGCTCTACCTCTAGTAGTAAAACAAAAAGGGTATCTAAGTACGGTTTTGAGCCACTCTTTGTATTTTAGAGAGAAGAAGTAGTAAGAAAACAAAAGAAGTCTTGTGAGTATCTCTCAAGACTTTTTTCTATATCTACAAAGACTAAAATCAGTCTTTTCTTACTTTTTCTATTAGTTCTTGCCCTCCGATTTCTCTAATCTCTCCATGATCCAAGATAACAATTTGCTCAAGTGGCAAGTTTTGAAGCATCTCAAAGAGATGAGTAATGATGATAAAACTATTTTCTTCAGTATCAGTCGTTTGAAGAAGCTCAGCAACTTGCCTTACAGCGTTTACATCTAGTCCACTATCTATCTCATCAAGAATAATGTATTTTGGCTTAAGAAGTTTGATCTGAAGAACTTCGATTTTCCTTTTTTCTCCTCCTGAGAACCCAACATTCAGATCTCTCCAAAGAAAATCTTTGCTGATTTCTAGCTCCTGCATTAACGGCTCTATAATCTTTTTGAATCCAATAAATGTTGTTGGAGCTTCTTGTCTACTATCATAAATAGACTTAAGAAAGTCAAAAAGTTTTACCCCAGGAATCTCTGGAATATTTTGGAAGGTAAGGAAGATTCCAGCTTTGCTTCTCTCATCTGGACTCATATCATTGAGGAGTTGTCCATCCAAAAGAATTTCTCCACCTGAAATCTCATATTTAGGATTTCCAGTAATTGCCATAGCCAGAGATGATTTTCCTGATCAATTTTTCCCGAGGATACAATAATTTTTCCCATCTTTAAAATCAAAAGAAATCTGATTTAGGATTTTTTTCTCTTCTACCTGTACTGAAAGATTTTTTATACTAAGCATAATCAATATAGTATTAATGAGTAAATCGTATCCATAAAATACAGATTTTTTTTAGGATTGCAAGAGGTATATCTAAGCTTAGAGAAAAAAATAAGAAAAGTCTGATTTTTATCTCTTGAAAATGAGGACTACTTTTCGTATACTGAAAAAGTGTGAATTTCTTTTTGGAAAGTGTGGAGATTTTTTGGAGTTTTCTTGAGAAGTTTTATATGCTAGTTATCAAAATGACTACAAATACTAAATTACTAGCACTTTTGGATACTGTGATAGAATGCTATCTAGACAAAGGGGAACCAGTAGGTTCTAAATTTCTCAATTCTTTGGAAGTGGTGGATTATGCACCTTCTACACTCAGAAAATATCTCAATATCCTAGAAAAGCAAGGGATGGTATATCAACCTTACAATTCCTCTGGGAGAATTCCAACACTCCAGTGACTCTCCGCCTATCTAGATTCAACTTTAGCTCAGAAACCTGATGATATTGATTTGCATCTAGATTCTGCTAGACAGGAACTCAAATCTTTAGTAGAAACTTTAGGAGAGGTGGCAGATGGAGTAGTGGTTGGATTTATCAGAAACGATGAGTACTACTATCTTGGAATTAATAACTTGCTTCGTGATGATATGATTGATGAATATTCGGCAACTAGAACGATTGTCCGTTTTATTGAGGAGAAAAAGATCGTTGCTTTTATTGATAAAAAGATCCTCAAACAAAGAGAGGTATACTATACTTTTGTCAATGATCAAGATACTTTAATTTCCTGTGTGTATGTAAAAATCAGTCTAGATGGATATGATATGGTACTAAGTATTGTAGGTCCGCTGAGGGTTAATTACAAAAAAAACATCACTATTCTCAAAAAAGTTTTAGAATCACTTGGATGATAAGATGAGTTTGAACTCTCCAGAAAAGGAGCATCAGCATTCTAATAACGAAAGACAAGAACAGCAGAAACAGCTTCAAGAACGCATAAACACACTCAAACAGCTTGAAACTGATGTTTTAAGGTCACAAAAAGAACACCAAGAAAAACTAGAAAATACTGAACATTCTTCTTCTGAAAAAATTCTACCAGAGGTCCTTTTGGGAGATTTAGAAGAGAGGATTCAGCGTTTTTCTGAGCTTGATCAGCTCAAATACAACCAAGAAGTTACAAAAATCAATGAACAATTAACCGAGCTTGAGAAAGTGTTTTCTCAAACTTTAGAACTAAAAAAGAGAGTATTAAACTCACTTTCAAGAAGTCAGAAAGTTCAGC
>CAUUID010000038.1:0-7593 GCA_963545225.1 uncultured bacterium | reverse complement strand
AAAAAATGAAAGCTGATTAATGTTGTTTTTTCTCCTGGTCAACCTGAAAATCTCACTTCTTATGAGCAGGATGGATATACAGTAATGATACTTCCAGCATTCGAATTGATTTCTAATTTTCCTGTCCCAAAAATTCGGAGTCCTACCTTCTGGTCTCAAATACAAAAAATGAAAGTAGAAAAAGCTGATATTATTCAGACGCATACTAGGTTTTTCCTTTCAAGTTTTCTCTGATGATTGCTCGCTAAACTTCGAAAGATAAAACGAATTCATATCGAACATGGTTCTGGCTTCGTAAAAGGTTTATCTTGGCGAAAGACAGCTTTTGCTCGATGCTATGATCAGATTTTTTGAAGATTGATCTTTAGGCTTGCAGACAGTTTAGTTGCTATTTCTCACGGAAATCTGCCTTTCATTCAACAGTTTACGCGTAAAAAAATCACTGTGATTTATAGAGGATTTAATCTCTCTCCTATCCTGAGAGGAAAAAGAGAAAAACCTGATCAGATTTTGATTGGTTTTGTTGGGAGATTAGTGAAATTAAAGGGAGTTGATCTTTTGATCAAGGCCTTTGCCCAGCTTGAAGAAGCACATAGAAACCTTAGACTTCAGATTATTTGAGACGGAGAAGAAAGATTCGCTTTGGAAAAACAGGTTGAAGTACTCGGGCTATGAGACAAGATAAGCTTTCTCTGATATCAAAGTCCAGAGAAGGTATATTCAGATTTCTTGCCTCATATTGATATCTTTGTAAATCCAAGTCTTCAGGAAGGATTACCGACAACAGTTATTGAGGCTTTATTTGCCCAGTGTATCACCGTTGCTACGGACGTTGGTGGAACGGGGGAAATCGCTGATGGAGAGGATTTTATTGTCGTTGAACCCTGAAGTGCTGAGGCTTTAAAAGGAACTTTAAATCAGGCTTTAGATCTTGTTTGAAAAGCACATTGAGCTTCTTATGAGCAAGTGAGAGAAAGATTCGACTGGAAGAGGGGAGTTGAGAAGTATTTAGAAATTTACGAGAAATTGGTATGAAAAAAGTAAAATCTGAGACGGATAGGAAATACTATTTTTTAATCAATTCTTTGGAAGTAGGAGGTGCTGAAAGGGTAGTTATCAATAAGGCGAATGAATTGATCAAGAAAGGAGTTCAGGTTTATATTTTTACTTTAAAGTCTGCTTGTTGATACGGGCTTCCAAAATGAGTCATCCATATTCCTCTCTCTCCTATCAAAAACAATTTTTGTTTATTTTTGGCTTTGCCTTGGTTTATATATCGTTTTCAGTCTCTTAGAAAGAAATATTGATTGGATGATGGGATCAGTTTCTTGGAAATTTCTAATTTTATTCATATTTTGGCTAGGCGTGAAGCGAAGATTTCTTTTAGAACACATATAAATTTTTTTACAGGTTTTTTTTGATGGCTTCAAAGACTCTTTATAAAAATTCTTTATCCGAGAGCTGCTAAAATTATTGTAAACTCTAGAGAAAATAGACACGATCTTGCTGCTTATTTAGGTATCCCAGAGCAAAAAATCGAAGTTGTCTATAATACTATCGATGAGGAAAAAATAATGTCTCTCTCTAGAGAGGCTCTGGAGGATGAACTTCAGAAAAAAATTAGAAATAAGCGTGTCTATATTACGGTCGGTAGACTTATCAAAGAAAAACATCATGAAATCATTGTGGATGCATTATCTTGTTTGAAGAATAAAGATTGGATATGGCTTGTTGTCTGAGATGGACCAGAGAGGAGTTTCTTAGAGGGGAAAGCTCAGGAATATGGACTGGAGGATCAGGTTTTCTTCCTTGGTCAGCAAAAAAATATCTTTAAATATCTTGCAAAATCAGATTTATTCCTTTATGCTTCCTCTGTAGAGGGATTTCCAAATGTCTTATTGGAGGCAAGATTTTTGGAGCTCCCAATTATTACTACTGATTTTAAGAGTTGAGCGAGAGAGGTTATCTTGGGAGAGGATACAAATATGATTTGAAAAGTTCTCAGATATCCCTATAAGGGAAGACACTGATATCTATTAGATGCCAATCATTATTGAGTTCAATTTCTTGAGATAGTGAAATTGATAGGAAAGTAGATGTAAAGTCAGAATTTTTATATTGTTCTTCATTATTGATGAAATTACCTTATTATGCAAAAAGATACATAGAAGGAAATAAAAGTGCTTCTAAATCTTTAGGTTGGAAAGATGAGAAGGTTGATCTTTTGCTGAAAAAATGAGATGTGGTGCTAGATATTTGATGTGTGGTCGGTGGTTTTTATGATAAGCGAAAGCATAAGAAAATTGATTTTCATGGCGTAGATTATAATCCAGATCTGGTAAAATTTTGTAATGAAAAATGATTACAGGTTAAGGAATGAGATATTTCCAAAGGGAAACTGGATTACCCTGATGAAACCTTTGATTTTATTTACTGTTCGCATGTTTTAGAGCATATTTTGAGTAATGAGCAAATTGCACTCTTTTGAGAAATGTCGAGGGTTTTAAAAAAAGGAGGGAAATTGATGCTCTTTACGCCGACGCCTTACACTTGGTATTTTTGGGATGATCCTACGCATCAGAGGCCTTCGACTCATGGTTCGCTAGAACATTTAGCAAAGGATGCTGGTCTAAGAGTGATTGAATCTAAATATTCTAATACGAGATTTTTCCCTCAAAGTGCTCAGAAATGGCTTAGATTGCCTCCATTTAGGTCTTTTCTCTGGGAGGTGTATTTAGTAGCTGAGAAGTCTTAAAATGCAGATTAAGCATAGTGTTTTGGGGAAGGGAGACAAGAAGATACTCTTTGATATTGAGATGCTACTCTATTATAAACAAGAGTTTGATGAGTTGGTAAAGACAGGAGAGTATACTTTTTATTTTTTGGAGAGAGGGCAATTTACCTCTCTATTTTCTCATGATCTTTTGAATAGAGTTTCGTTTTCTGATTTGGATAAAACCTACAAAAAAAATCCTGATTTAAAAGACTATTATCAATCATTATTGGCCTTTTGTAGAGAAGAGAAAATAAACGCTTGTATTTTTACGAGTACAGGACAATATTGGCATCCAGATTTCTTACAGTTATTAAAAAAGGAAGGGATAACTATTGCTTTGTCTACAGCAGATGATGATACTGATGCTATTCAATATTGCTCTTTGCCTTATACTAAGTATTACGATTATCACTTTCATGTTGGGGTGATGTATGATAAGGAGGGGAAAACAATTGCTGATGTCCTCAAAGAGTATTGATGAAATCCAATATGGGTTCCTTTGTGAGCTAGAGCCGATCATATCAATCAAGATATTCGTTTTGATAATAGAGATATTGAGCTTTGTTATATAGGTAATATGAATCCTCCGAAATTCTTTAGAATTTCAAAGCTCAAAAGGCATTTTGGTGATAGGTTAAAACTCTATTGAGCACAAGGAAATGGAGATTGGAAATCATTAAAGTGAATCTTTTATAAGATTTGTAATAAGCTATTTAGGCTTTGATATATTCAAAAATTAACTGAAGATGAGCTTTTGGAGGTCTATAGGAGAACAAAAATCTGATTTAATCTTCATTTGGTTCCCTATAAATGACCAAGTAATAGTAGAATGTATGAATTAGCGAGCAATGGCGTGATGCAGGTTTGTGATAATAAGCTCTGAATGTCGAGGGTATTTGAAGATGGAAAAGAGATTGTTTGTTATGAGACGATTGATGAGGCGATTGAGAAGATTGAGTATTACTTGAAAAATGAGAAGGAAAGAATAGAAATAGCTGAAGCAGCTTATCTTAGAGCCAAAAATGAATATTCATATCTGCACGTAATGAGAGAAATTCTTGGTTATATTTGTGGGTAGTTTTTTTGGCAGAATCTATTTGGAGGTAAGAAGTGAGATTTTTACGAGAAATATTTATTTTTTGAATTACTAGAAATGATAAAGTCATTAATTAAGAAAATGTATGGAACTGGAATATGAAAATATCCTCCATTTAAACAAATGTATTATCTTCATGACAGATGGTTTAAAAAAAAGTATAAATGAAATAGACAGTATTTAATTACTATTGGTTGAGTAGATTTAAAGATAATAGCTGATGTTACCAATTCCTTCCTTGCTAAAGAAGTTGCGATTAAATGATACTATGAAAAGGGCACTTCTTCCTATTTTTGTGATAATATAAAAAAATGAAGTGTTTTTCTCGATATTGGTGCGAATATAGGTTATTATTCTTTAATTGCATCAAAGAAAGTTTGATGAGAGTGAAGAGTTATAGCATTTGAGCCTGTAAAGAAGAATTATGAGTCCTTATTGGAAAATATTGAGATAAATAGCATTAAAAATGTCTCAGCATTTAATTTTTGATTGTGAAACAAAGAAGAAGTTTCAAAAATTCATTTAATAGACTCAGACTCAGGGAAAAGCTCAATTATGGTTGATTATCAGTGAGAGGTTGAACAAATTCAAATAAAGAGATTTGATGATTTAGACTTAGATTTTGATAAATCAAAGGTGCAGTTTATAAAAATAGATGTCGAAGGATATGAATTTGAAGTTTTGAGGTGAATGAAGAACTTATTGCAAGAAAATAAAGCATTGGAAATTATGCTCGAGTTTTCTCCGGAATATTATCAAGAATTTGGCAAGGACTATACACTTCAGTTTATAGATTTTATTTATGAACTTTGATTTAGTGCATTTGATGTTGATCATGGTTTTGCCCCTATAATTTTGACTGAAGAAAATACCTATCCTCAAAAAAATATTCTCTTAAAAAGAAATAGTTAATTTTCTAAAACTGATTTTCGTTTTTCTATGATTTTTTCTCTCGAAAAATCTGTATATCTTTTCATTCATTGTTCTTTATATGAATTGTAGTATTCTTTATCGTTCAATAATAGTTCCATTGTTGATGAAAAGGCTATTTTGTCGTTGTTCGGAATTATTATTCCATAGGTATTTTTTCATAAAATGTCTTTAGGTCACTGTGTTTTAGTGCTAATAATTGGAAGTCAAGACGCCATTGCTTCAAGGATTGCTAGAGAAAAAGATTCAGATAAGCTACTTAAGAGAAAACAATCACTTTTCATTAGGAAAGGGAAGATATTCTGTTGGTTTCCTAAAAGGTAAATATTGGGATTACATCAGATTTCTTTTTCTAATTGGGTCCTTAATTCTCCTTCTCCTAGAATAATAAGCTGGGTATCTGGATATTTCTTATTGAGCTCAATAAAACTCTGGATCATGAGTGATTGATTCTTGATAGGATTGAGACGACCAACGCTGATAAATGTAAATTTTTTATTTTCAAAGAGAGGAGTGTATTCTACAGGAAGCTCTGCTTTTTGCTTCTCTTTTATTTCATCTAGGTTGAGTCCGTTGGGGATTATTTGCACTTTTTGTGCAGGGATTTTGAAACTTTGTGTGAGCTGCTGTTTTTCATAACTGGTAAGTACGGTAATGGTATCTGCGAATCTATATAGATATCTAATGCATAGGTAGTAGAATCCCTTTCCATATGCTACAATACTATGATGGATTGATACGATGATTTTTGAACTATTGCCAAAAAAGCGACTGATGATTGTAGGGATGTTTGCATCTTCCATAAGGGAAATGATAGTCTCGATCTTATGTTCTTTGCAAAACTTTTTGATTTTGAAAGCTCTGGTAAATAGTTTTTTTATTTTGTCAAAAAAGGAAGAAGTCTGTTCTTCATTAAGGGTATAATAACTTCATTTGAATGGATATTTTTCTTTGCTATCATAGAAAGTGAGGTAGGAAATATGGTATCAGTCTTCATGAAGTTTTGTGCCAAGAATTGAGGCTACTTTTTCGGCTCCTCATCAAAACTGAAGTGAAGGAATAATGATTACGATATTTTTCATCTTTTACTTCTTAGTTTTATGGAACTAAAAAAATCATTTTACTTTTCTCTTTTCCTAAACACTACTATTTTTCTATTTCCAACAAAGTATGGAGAGCTATTTATACAGATATAATCCGATGGAAGAATTTCTGAAAAGTTATGATTAAAGCGATAGTTGTCATTGTTGTGGAGTTCATCAACGATAATCGTCTTTATGGTATTATCTTTGCATAAGGTGGCATAGTGGCTTTTCAGCTCTTCTGGTGGGATGGCATGGATAAAATTAACAGTGATTAGATAGTCTATTTCATATCCCTTAATCGTATCAAATGATCCTACTGAATAATTGCTAGATGGATACAGTTTCTTTGCTGCATTGATCACTTCTAGTGCAGTATCAAATCCATATTTATTTGGAGATTTAATCTTTGAGAGAATTTCTCCCAATCAGCATCAGATTTCTAGGATGGTGCCTTTTTTGCCTTTATCATCACTGTTGATTGTTTCTACAACATATGCTACATAGGGTCTCCATTCAGCTGGCAAAATATGCCATCTATCAAAGTGATATTTTTTATAGGCGAGGTAATGTCTAAAGTATCTTGCCCCCCCCCTCAGTCGTGTCCAAAAGCTTCCGCATTCTTTACTTTTTCTATAAGGAAAGGTAATTAGGTTTTTGATTTGAAGTAGTCAACGATAGAGTTTTTGTTCAGTATAAAACCTGTAGAAAAAAACAGATTTTTTTCGTTGAGGACTATAATCTAAATCTTCAATATCATTGATGAAGTGTTTAGATTCAGCTTGACAGAATGCTTCTATATTATCGATGAAAGTTGGACTATAGCTGTTGGGATGGAGGCAAATTGTTCGAATTCCATTTCTTTTTTGTATTGGCTTTCGCAGTTGTTGAGGGAGCCATTTGAGTCCTTCTCTTGAAAATGGGAAAAGTGCTATTCCATCTGTGACATATTCAAAGTCTAACTTTGTTAGTGCTTTACAGGTATTCGTATCAAAGCTATGAGCGGGAGCCATCCGCCACGTAATCTTCTTTTTTAAGTGTGTTTCTAGAATTTCTTTCCCTTTCTTAATTTTTTCATATTGTTCCTTGTAAGGGAGTCATGCAAATTCACTATAGTTATTCAGTCCTATGATTCCAGTGTTGTGGGTTGTGTAGAGGTGCTGATATCCATGCTGTGCAATGATTCGTCATTTTTCCGCTAAACTTCTCATTTTCTCCCAAAATTCTTCTGTGTATTCTGCGAGTCATAATTGTCTATCTTGATTATCTGGTACAAGTCCAATGATTGGTTTGATAGCGTATGTATCAAAGATTTTTTCTAACCTCAAAAAATTATCTCGATTCATTCAAGGTGTGACATCATCGATACGAAAGATATAACCAGCTTTTTTTGTTTTTCTATGCATTATCTATGACTATCTCATAAAAGGCGGAAAACAGATCATTTTCTCATTTTTTTATAGACATTTGTAGTGTTTAAAGCCTTGCCCTCTCAACTTCCCTTTTATATCAAAAAGTACTCAATCCTCTTTTAGAAGACTTTTGATATCAAGGCGTTCAAATTCCTTATGATTTTGAGCATAAATGACGGCATCGTATTTCTTTTCATTAGAAAGTGCAGTAAGTATCTCTTCTGGTGTGAGATTAAGTTCTTCTCTATCATAGTCTCTAAGATATTCATGATAGGGATCATATCAAGTAATATTGGT
>CAUUID010000037.1:0-7819 GCA_963545225.1 uncultured bacterium | reverse complement strand
ATCTTCCAGCTTTATCTTTCCTTTTTTGAGTTTTTGTAGCTCTAACTCGGATAGATTAGCCCTACTGATTTTCGTAAATCCATCTAAATACACCTTATCCTTCATCCAAATACAGGTATTAGTAGGAGTCTCGGTCAGAATTTGACCTTTTTTTACTCTTAAAATACTCTTAAACACTCATTCTAATGTTCTATTAGGATTTAGAAGATACATTAATTCGGTCATCTTTGCGAAAGAAAGCGATCTTGCCTCAGCAAGGAGATAATACTTTCTATAGAGAGCCAAGCTTTCCTCTTCATCATCAACAAGCTGACGAGCATTCCATACAGCAAGTCACTCCTCGTCTTTGAGATAATAAGCAGTTCAAGACTTAAAAATATTTCGTCCAGATTTTAATCCATTCAAATATCTTGTCAGATGAATATCTACTTCATGAGCAAGAATGAGCTTAAGCTCATTTTCAGTAAAGCGAATATTTTTAGAAATATTGATCTTGGCAATTTTTCAGATACTAATTGACATTCTCGAGAAAGTTGTGGAACTTTCAACGATTTCTACTCAGAAAATTCCTCTTTCTGTCAGATATTTTTCAATATACTCACGAACTTGCTGAGAAGATAGTGGAGATCAGTTTTCTTTATTTTTTCCTCAAGCAGCAAAAAGCTTTTCCTTGCTTATTTTGAGAAGTTCTGGATCAAAAGCTCAGAACAATGCTATATTTTCTTTTTCAATGAGAGAAAAATCCTGATTAGTATATGCCTTTAGAAGTTTTGTCCTATGGTCGAGTTCCCCAAGCTTCTCCTTAAAGAGCTGCAAAAATGGACTTTTCAAATAGCTCTTGTTTAGCTGATCACGGAAAGCATACAATTCTGAAGTCCATTTTTCCTGTAAGTCTAAAGATGGAAACTTATAATCAAAAACTGGATTATAATTTCACTTTTCTGAGATAAAGCGGTCTAGCTCTCAAAAATAATTCACTGGTCTTAGCCTTGCAGTTAGGTTGAGTCTTTTAGAGAGTTTCTCAACTTTATCATCAATAAGATGCAATTGTGCCGTCTCCATTGCGATAATCTTTTTTGGATTGAGAATATTTACAGAAAGCTCCTGTTTTTTTAGAGGCTTGATAAGAAATTTTGAAGCAGTTTTTTGTCAGATCACTACTCTATTTTCTCAGGTTCATAGTTCGTATTTAAGATTTTTAATTAGCACATCAGTATCTGGGGCATCAATAAAAATCTGTTTTGCTCAAAAATCGCTTATTCTCTGGGATAAATCAGGAGAAATCAGATTTTTTTTACTATCTAAATCTACTTCCAAAAGGATTGAATGGGTTTCCTCCTGCCCTTCTGCATACAATTTGAGTTTCGCTGACTGAGAAAGATAGAGGATTTTACTCATCTTGAGTTCCTGAGAAGCCTCCCTTGAGAACAAGGTCTTCGCGATATCAACTCACTTTTCTGGATCTTGAATTCTCAAATCTCAGAGTTTTTGTAACACACTTTTAAGTCTGATATCTGCAATCTTTTGCACTTCTAACCCAGCTCTAGCATTAATTTCCAGCAGTTTTGGTCCAGTATTTGTAATCACTCGATCAAGTGCTAGATATCCAAGATTCACAAAGTACTGCACTTTTGAAGAATAGAGCAAAATATCATTTCGGAAAGGAATTTTCTTCCCCTGAAAATGAGCATATTCATCTGGGAATTTTGTTGTATAAATCCTATTTTTATAGAGCATTGAAGTAATTTTTCCACTTCAAATATCTATTCAGCAACCGATTCCTCAGGCATTTAGATTCGCTTTTCCACCAGATTTGAGCGTAGGAATTCTGATCATTGCAGCAACAGGAACGAGTTTGAATACAATAATCCTCAGATCAGCAAGTCAAAATTCGCAAAACTCTTTAAATCCTTCTCAAGGGACAAGTTTCTCCTCTAAAATTGCCTCATCAGTAAGCGTCATAGAGTATTTCCCATCTAGGGTATCAATGACTCTTCTTTTGAGTTCCTCCTCAGATATGGTAGCTCACTGGAGTCCAAAAAGCTGAACTTCTTCAGAATTTTCTTTCTTTTTTGAAAAAGAAAACCATCTTCAAAAAAACGATTTTTTCTCCTCTAGAAGTGGTCCCTTTCATAACTTTTTAAGGATACAAACTCCCCTTCCCTTACTCCCATGGTTTGGCTTTAGGACAAAATTCTTAGCAGGCAAAGTAGAAAAATCAAAGTTTACGAGCTGTTTACGAGATCTGATCACGGCATAGGTCTCAGCAAAAGGGATTCCTCTCTCTCCAAGGAATTTTTTGGTTTGTAGCTTATTATCAGCGAGGCGGACTGCTTTTCTAGGGTTTTGTTTTTTGATATATTGGAGATTTCTGGCATTCATACCAAGGATTCCAAAATTGAACATACTATAATATTTAGAGAAGAATAAAGAAAAAAATCTGATTTTTTATTTTTTTAAACATCGTTCTAATGACTAAGATCTCGATCAATCTGTTTTTTTCAGATACTGTCTAAGATCTCATTACACTTACTAAAAGGTTTAGAACCAAAGAATCCTCTATCGGCCGAGAATGGCGAAGGATGAGGCGAGCTTAGAATGAAATGTTTATCGGTATCAATGAGTTCAGCTTTTTTTTGAGCAAAGGCTCCCCGAAGAATAAAAACTAATCACTCCTTTTGATCGGAAAGAATCTTGATAACTGCATCAGTAAATTGGTGCCAACCTGCATCTTTGTGAGAATTTGGAGTATCTTTTCTCACTGTTAAACCTGCATTCAGGAGGAATACGCCTTGATGTGCTCGTTTTTCAAGATTCCCACTAGAAGCAGGCTCAATTCCTAAGTCAGTTTTTAGCTCTTTATAAATATTTCTCAGGGAAGGAGGAATTTTTACTCCTTCAGGCACAGAAAAACTCAATCCATGTGCCTCTCCTACTCCATGATAGGGATCTTGCCCCAAGATTACTACCTTTACCTCGTCAAAAGGAGTCTCATTAAAAGCTCTAAAGATATCTTTTCCAACTGGGAATACAGTATATCATGCTTGAAATTCTTTGAGGAGGAAGTCCTTTATACCAGCGAAGTAAGGCTTTTGAAACTCTGAGAGAAGTACCTGCTTCCAAGATGGATCAATAGAAATCTGATCTATATTCATAATAGAATTTGGAGAAAAAAAATAAAAAATCTGATTTCTTAGTATTGTTTTCAAGGATAGTTATTTGTTTTTTTCTTGCAAGAGGAAAAAAATAAAAAAAAACTTGCAATAAGGAAGCATTTTCGTATATAAGGGGCATTCATATTTTTATATTATTATGAATTAGGAAAAATGACAAAGAAAATGTTGGCTTCTGCTGTAGCTCTAACTGCTGTTGCTATTTTGGCTGGATGTGGAAAGACTGAAACTCCAGAAATTATCCTTGACTCAGGAGCAAATGCTGAGATCACAACAGGAACTGTTGAAGACATCGTAATTGATGCTACTAGCGGAGATACTGAAACAACTAATGCTGTTGTAGAACAACCATCTGAAGTAGTTGAAGCAAACTCTGGAGTAGCTATCTACACTGGAGAAGATGCTCAAGCTGCTATGGAAGCTGCTAATGCTGCTCTAGCTGCTCAACAAGAAGCTCTTAAGAATGCTGGTGTTGATGTTGCTGCTGTTCAAGCTGCTCAACAAGCTGCTCTTAACGCTACTAAATAGTTTAGCACTATAAAACGCTTGTAATCTCAAAGCAAGCAAGTATAAAGGAGAACATCTATAAAGGGTGTTCTTTTTTTATTCCTCAAAAAAATATGCTACTTAGAGCATACCTACAGACAAAACATCAACTCCCAAGGAGAAAAATAACGCTGCTCATTGATAATGGGAAAATTTTTATTAACAAAGAGAAAGTAAATAACTATAAAGCTGAACTGCTTGAGAAAGACCTCCTTGAAATTCCAGACCTGAGAATTAAAGAATATATTTTATCGGATTCATCAAATACAGAAAATAAAAAACCAGCTTTTATTCTTTTCAATAAACCTAAGGGATATACCTGTTCAAAAGCAGATCCTCATAATCAGATTTTTTATAGCTTATTGCCAGAAGCATTCAAAAATTACTACTATATCGGGAGACTTGATAAAGAAAGTCGCGGACTAATTTTGCTAGCAAAGAATCCATGAACTGTGCATGAATTTGAACATCCGAGCTCTAAAATTACAAAAGAATACCTTATTACTCTTAATCGCCCATTTAATCGGGAGCTAAAGAAGAAAGTTTTAGCTGGGATTTGGGAAGGAGGGGAATTTTTAAGAACACTTTCACTACAACAAGCCAAGAGTTGAAAGCTAAATATTGTCTTGAATGAGGGGAAGAAAAGACATATTAGAAGAATTTTTAAGTCACTTGGCTATGAAGTTATAGATCTAAAAAGAATCCGTATTGGAGACTATACTTTAGGAGATTTAAAAGAGTGAGAACGAAAAGTCCCTGAATCAAAGGAAAAATAAGAAGGGAAATCAGTTTTTGTCTTATTTTTTCTATAATAAAAAGAAGTGAATTCAAAAGAGCGAAATATCTTCTTGACTTTGATATGTTTTATCTGTATAGTAAAGAGAAAAATTGCAAATTTTTATTCTTTTTTGCATAAAATGGAATCAAAAAAAATACTGATTACCTGAGGTCTTGGGTATATCGGTTCGCATACGGCGGTACTTTTTGCGCAGGCTGGATATGAGCCAATTTTGATTGATAATCTCTCAAATGCACACAAAACTACTGTTCTAGATGGCATCAAGGAAATCTTAGGGTATGAATTACCTTTTCTTGAGGGAGACGTGAGAGATAGTGAGTTTCTTGAGAAGCTTTTTGAGGAACATGAATTCATTGGGGTAATTCACTTCGCAGCAAAGAAAGCCGTTTCTGAGAGTTGCCATGATCCTTTTCTATACTATGAGAATAATATTAACTGAACCTTGAATCTCCTTGAGGTTATGAATACTCACAAGGTAAAAAATCTGATTTTTTCTTCTAGTGCGACGGTATACGATATTGATAGAAATATTCCACCTTTTACTGAAACAGACCGTCTCAG
Organism: uncultured bacterium; assembly: GCA_963545225.1. Classification (GTDB taxonomy): domain Bacteria; phylum Patescibacteriota; class Gracilibacteria; order Absconditabacterales; family Absconditicoccaceae; genus HOT-345. The sequence goes on along the minus strand of CAUUID010000037.1, from coordinate 2,740 downwards.
TGCAATAAACCCCTACGGAACAACGAAGCTTGTAACTGAGTTTTTACTCAAAGATATGGTAGCTCATAAATGATTTTCTGCAGTTTCTCTCAGATATTTCAATCCGATTTGAGCACATCATAGTTGAAAATTAGGAGAGAATCCAAAAGGAATTCCGACTAATTTGCTTCCTTATCTCCTGAGAGTTGCAAAAAAAGAGATCGAAAAAATTAGCGTATTTGGGAATGATTATCAGACCCCTGATGGAACTTGTATTAGGGATTATATTCATATTGAGGACTTAGCTGAAGCTCATTTGAGAAGTTTTGAATGGTTACTTGAGAAGAAGCAAAAATCTGAAGATGAAGTCAGTTTTTTTGAGGTCTTTAATATTGGAACTGGGGCTGGAACTTCTGTACTTGAAATGATCATGATGACGCAACAGATCATAGGCGATGAGATTAACTATGAAATCGTTGATAGAAGAGATTGAGATGTAGCTATCTCCGTAGCAAATGCATCAAAAGCAAAGCAGATTCTTTGATGGGAAGCTAAGAAATCTATTCTAGAGGGGATTCAGGATGCATGGAACTTTGTAAATAAAGAAGAGTAAGAAATTAAACTCTTTCAATAATAAAAAAATCTGACCTTTGTGTCAGTTTTTTATTCCTTTTTTTCTAAATACTAATGAAGTATGAAATAAAAATACTAAGCGGGATTACCTGCATCTTTGCTCCTATGCAGGAGAGCAATTCAATCACTATTCAAATCTGAATAAAAGCAGGTTCTGTCTATGAAACAGCAGAAGAAGCCGGAATTTCTCATTTTTTGGAACACATGTTTTTTAAATGAGGGAAGAAATGGACGACTCCAAAAGCTGTTGCCACAGCAATGGACAAGATTGGAGCTGAATTTAATGCTAGCACAGGTAAACACAGCACCAGCTACTATGTAAAATCTGCTCCTCATTTTGCAACACAAGGACTAGAGCTCCTCGCAGATATGATGGTTGATGCACAATTTCCAGAAGCTGAACTTGAAAGAGAAAAGGGAGTCGTCATCCAAGAACTAAAAATGTATGAAGACCAGCCTATTCATGTGTGCGATGAAAAATGGCAACGCTTTTTTTTCTGAGAAGGAAATTATGGAAGACCAATCATCTGATATGAGGCGACAATTAATTGATTTAATGCACAAGCCCTTTTTGACTATAAGAAGGCGTTATATACAAAGGATAATCTGGTTATCACCATCGCTGGAAAAATTCTCGATCAGGAGCAACTTGAGTCTATGATTTCTCAACTCTTTTCTCCTCTACCTGAGAAAAAAGAAAGGTGAAAACCTGATTTTTCACGAAATCTACCATTAGAAAAATCAGATTTTTTCAAAAAGTGAACTGAACAAAATCATCTCATCATCTCAATGCCAGGTTTAAATGGACTGGAAGAAAAGAAATATGCTGCAAGTGTTCTTTGCACAATCCTTTGAGGGAATATGTCTTCAAGACTTTTTCAAAACATTAGAGAGAAACTAGGACTCTGCTATTATATCAGAGCAAATCATGCTCAAACTAAAGAATTTTGAATATTTAGTATAAGGGCATGATTAGACAAGGAGAAATTTAACTTTTGAGTAGAAAAAATTCACGAAGAAATAAATACCTTCCTTGAAAAAGGATTCAGCGATGAAGAATTTGAAAATGCGAAAAATTATCTCATTGGAGGAATTCAAATGGGAATTGAAAGTTCAGATGAGATGGCAGATTTCCTTGAACATCAGTATTTGACCTATGGAGAGATTAAGACTCTTGACCAATTCCTAGCAAAATATCAGCAGGTCACTAGAGACGATGTTGAATCCCTGTTTCCATACTTATACAGAGATAAAAGATGGAGCTATCACATTGAGTAAATTAAGAGATTTAGTAACAACGAAAAACTATCAGAAGAAAATATCAAAAAAACCTGACTTTTGAAGTCAGATTTTTTATTTTCATTGTTTTATAAGCTTACATTGTGATATACCTGATCAACATCTTCATCATCATTTAAGGCTTCGAGAATGCGTTCAAATATCTCAACATCCTCCCCTGTCAAACTAATCTGATTTTCAGCGAAGAAATGGATATCTGCTTCTGTAATATGATAACCAAGTTCTGCTATGGTTTTTCTCACAGTTATGAAATCAGCCTTTGAAGTATATACCTCAGCTGAACCTTCCTCAATACTCTCATCTTCAATAGGAAGCTCCATAACCTGCATTTCCAACTCTTCAGGATCAAAAGGAGTAATCTTTTCCAATTGTCTTCCTTTATCTTCTACCATCTCAGACTTCCCATCTATTAGGATTAGCCCCTGCTCTTTAAACTGCCAAGCAACAGCTCCAATTTCTGCCATAGAACCTCCAGCCTTTTGAAGTGCTGTTCTCACTGCTTGAGATGTTCTATTGGTATTTGAAGTTACAGTCTTGATCAAGAAGGCTGAACCATTTGGTCCGTATCCTTCATAGAATACTTCCTTCATTTCCTCTCCTTCAAGTTGTCCAGATCCTTTAAGAATTGCTCTTTCAATAACATCCTTTGGGAGACCGTTATATCTTGCCTTTTCTAGAATCATTTCCAACGAAGGATTCATTTTTGGATCAGCTCAGTTTTTAGCCGCCATCTGAATCTTTTTTCCAATAATACTATAAATTCTAGATTTTGCAGCATCTCATGATGCCTTTCTCGCTGCAATACTATGCCATCTTCACATCGTGATTT
>CAUUID010000036.1:0-8216 GCA_963545225.1 uncultured bacterium | reverse complement strand
GGGCAAATCAATGAGCAGGATTTTAAGTTCAAAAACGGAGAATACACGATTGAATGGGAAAAACAGAAGAAATATATTCAGAATTTTTTGTCTGCTTTATTAGAGCAGAAAATGCAGGTCTTTTCCTATGTTAAAGAGTATTATAGGTATTGCATGGAAACAAGTAGAGAATTTCCGATTTTTACCTTTACAGAAAAATAAAAAATATCGTTTCTCGTTATTCAATTTTATACATAAAATTAAAAAATGCTGATTGTATCCTACGATATTTCCTCAAACAAGCTCAGATTCAGATTTTCTAAATTTTTGGAAAAATACGGTCGTAGACTCCAGTATTCTGTCCGAGAGCTCAAAAATTCAGATCGTATCTTGGCAATCGTCTTGCTAGAAATTGAGAAAAAATTTGCAAAAAGATTTGAAAATACTGACAGTATTCTTATATTTGAGGTGTGTGAATGATGTAAAAAGAAAATTCACAGGTACGGATATGCGGTGCATGAAGAGGAAGAACTTGTCTTTATGTAGCAGCTTGATCATTAACAAAATAAAAAGATAGAAATCTGATTATTCAGAAAGTAAAAATCATGATATAGATTCTAAAAGATGTAAACCTACTGTCTTCATAAAATTGGAAGATGGTCCTAAGCGGATTTGGAGCTGTTGGGTAAAAAACTCAATAGCTTTAAAATGGCTTATCTAAGCAAAAAGTGGAGTTTAGAAGTTATATAAGATTTCTACTTTTGTAGATCAAGTTTCCTTGGAACGAAAATGCTTGCAGGGTTTAGAAGTTATATAAGATTTCTACTTTTGTAGATTATTTCTCTTTCTACACTGTGTTAAAATAGTTTAGAAGTTATATAAGATTTCTACTTTTGTAGATTCTCCATATTTTCATCAAGAGTAAGTGTGTTTAGAAGTTATATAAGATTTCTACTTTTGTAGATTCTCGCCTTTTTATCTCAACTCCTTCAGTTTAGAAGTTATATAAGATTTCTACTTTTGTAGATTAGGTAGACTCACATATTTTGCCTAGCGTTTAGAAGTTATATAAGATTTCTACTTTTGTAGATTGATGGGTTGAGAACTTTTCAGTCAATGTTTAGAAGTTATATAAGATTTCTACTTTTGTAGATTTGACTCAATTCCCTTTCCAAATTTCCCAAGTTTAGAAGTTATATAAGATTTCTACTTTTGTAGATAGAGATTGGTAAGCTGTAGACTGGTAGTGTTTAGAAGTTATATAAGATTTCTACTTTTGTAGATTTTGATTGCTTGTGATAGCGTCATTGTAGTTTAGAAGTTATATAAGATTTCTACTTTTGTAGATTTCCCCCTTTTTTAGGGGGTGCTATGGGTGTTTAGAAGTTATATAAGATTTCTACTTTAAAATAGGCTTCTTTTTCTTATAAAGTCTTTTTTACCTTTCTCTCAAAAATGACCAGTTCAGATCTCCTCCTCTCCAGCTACGACTATGACATTCCGTCCTCACATATTGCTCAGCTTCCAGCTTCTCCTGCTCATAATGCAAAACTTCTCATAGTAACGCCAGACGCTTCACATAATAGCTACGATTTTCACCATACAACTTTTTTTGATCTTCCAAATCATCTTAGTCAGGAATATCTCCTTTTTTTCAATGAAACAAAGGTCTTTAAAGCAAGAATTCCGCTTCAAAATGTAAAAATTATCAGAGCCTCAGGCAAAGAGCTTATTTTGGAGCAAGGAGAAGTTTTTGTCTATCAGCTGCTCTCAGAAAATACTTTTGAGTGTCTTGTTTCAGATAGTAAAAATTTCAAACCTGGCAGCAAAGTTGAGATTTCTGATACTATTTTCTTAGAAAGCCAGGAATTTACTGAAAATGGGATTAAATTTCAGATTCATTGAGACAAACTTTTATCTTTTCTTGAAAAATACGCCCAGATGCCGCTTCCTCCTTATATCAAATACGAAAAGGAAAAAGAGCAGTGGTATCAGGCTTTTTTTGCACAGGAGATCGGTTCTGCAGCAGCTCCAACCGCCTCACTTCATTTTACACCAGAGCTTATCGAGAAATTAAAAGAAAAAAAAATTTGAATGCAGTTTCACTGCTTACATGTCGGTCTTTGAACATTCAAGCCTGTTTCTGAGGAAGTTATCTCCAATCAAAAACTCCATTTTGAGCCCTTAATTCTACCAACGAATATCCGAAAAAACCTCTCTGAGGCAAAACAGCAAGGAAAAATCTTTCTACCCATTGGAACGACAATGATCAGGTTTCTAGAGTCTTTACCATATATTTGGAGATTTTTGAAATCAAAAAATCTGACTCCATCACTGGATCATGAAACAGAAAAGTGGCGAGACCATCTGACGAAAGATATTGATCCAAAACTTGTTGAGGAATTTATCCCAGACCAAGAGCCTCTTCCCTCAGAAAATATCCACTGAGTATCACAAATGATAATCCAAACAAGATTATTTATTAGGCCAGGAATCCCTTTTTATCTCACAGATGAGTTAATTACTAATTTTCACCTGCCAAAATCATCATTGATGATGCTGATTTCAGCGTTTATGGGAAGAAAAAACCTCTTGAATACGTATCAAGAGGCTATAGAAAAATGATATTACTTTTATAGTTTCGGAGATGGTATGCGAGTTAGGAGAAACTAGTTATATTTCTTATATTGTCTAGTATTCTGAGTTTGAGCTGGATATTCTTCGTTGTATTTTTGCTCTCCTCTAGTATAGTATTCTCTATAGTCTGCGAGCTTTCCCTCTTCAGCATTGATTTCTTGTTCAAGATCAGCAAGCACTCCAGCGAGTTTAGCCAAGCTTTTATTTGTCTGTTTTGCAGCCTGCTTATCTCCTCTTGAGTTGTCGTCTACCAATTTTTTCTGTAGATCGTTATATTGGTCAAGATAGGCGTTAAATGCTTGTTTTTTTGCATTAACTTGTTGTTCTTGTGCTGTGATCGCTCTTTCGGTTGCTCCTGATTCGTAATCTCACTGAGCACCGCTAAAAAAAGAAACGGTCATTGGATGCCAATCGCAGCTAGCTGTTCAGAGTGCAAGTGCAATTGCCGTAGCTGTAGTTTTTGTTGAAGTTTTGATTTTATTCATCGCTTCGCTAAATTTTTTCCCAGTTTCTTTCCAATTAATCTTTGTGATTGCCATTTTCGTAGTCTATAACAGTATAAAATCAGATTTTTTTAGTTATTGGGTGCTTCTAATTCCCAGATCTTATTGAGGTGAGCAATAAGAAACTTTCTATTGTCCCCCTTTTCAATGGTTGGATATTTTCTATCCATAGTTGACCAAAAAGGAATCAAGTCTCCCATTACAACCCTTTGAGTACCGCCAGCTTCTTTAAAGACAATGCTTCAAATTCCATTCCAAATCTGGCTTATCCCATCGGAAAGATCGAACGGCCAGCCGAAATCTTCTTTCTTTAATTTATCTGAATGAAGTTCCTGACTAATAATCTTTCATTTTAAGGTTAAGATGAGGAATCCTACCCTGAGTGCCTCTTCTGCCGTCTCAAAAGGAATCTCGCTACCAACAGTATTAACGAGTCCATCTAAGGTCTTATTTTTAATATTGAGTTTTACCTCTCTATTGCCACCTGCTTTTAGTACGATTTCTTCTCCATGAGTTTCTAGCTCGAATCCTTGGATATTTACATTAACTGTATTTTCAATCCTATGAAGCTCTTGACGGAGTGCGAGCTTTTCCTCAAAGCTGATCGGAAGCCCATCAATCTGAGATCAGAATTTTGTTTGATAGTCTTCTTTCAGTTTAAAGAAGCCTGATGCTAAAATACTTTCAATATTCCCAGATAAAAAGTCTTTATCAGTTTTTAACCTATTCATAAGCTCATTTTGTTTACTTTCATCTTGTTCAAGAGCTGGATATTTCTCAAGCAAGGTCTTTATTTTATTCAAATTCACAGCATTGATATCAGCAAGCGACTCCATTTTTGCATTTGGATCTCCGGTGTACGGATTCCCAGTAATCGCATTAAAATATGCCTGGAGCTGAGGACTTGGATCATTTTTATCTAACTGCCTCAAAATTCTCATTGCTTCTACTCCGTTTGGAGAGTTGTCTCCAGAGAATTTTCTCTCAAGTGCAAAATATATTTCAGATTTTGGATTTAATTTCAAGAGATTCTGAACCTCAGCAACGGTCATCCCACCAAAGAGATAGAGTCCATCAAGTGGTTTTTGTACCGCTTGCTCAATAAATTCCTTATTCCCAAAACCAAGTGTCTGCTTGATATCTTCCCAGTCTTTACCTCCATTCAAGAGTCATCAAAAAACTGACTTCAGATCTTTACCCAAAAACGCCTGTGAAGCAAAACTTCCTCCAACTCCAACAAGTGCTAAAGTTGCAGCTTTTCACCAAAAATCAGATTTCCCATCTTTTTTTCCGAAAAGCCACTTTCCTAGCTGCCAAATAGCAACCCCAGCAATTGCGAGTTCAGCTCCTTGAGCCCACATTTCTCTCTGGCGAGGAGTCATCTTTGGAGTGATTGCCTCAATACCGTCCCTGAGCAGCTTTCTGGCTCCTCAAAGTTGCTGAGCACCAATACTATTTACCACTTCAGGATTGATAAAGTAGTACATTCCATCAGGAGCAAATTGTTGCTGAATACCAGCTGGAAGCTTATTCCAATGTCTGCCAAGCTGTTGGCGGCTCACGCATTGAATGTTGTAATGTCTACAAACTTTAGATGAAATTTGAGAATTTAGACAACAAAGGTACAAAATATCAGCTTTATGTTGTTGGTAATACTGAACCATACTTGGATTGTTGATCTGTCCTTCTTCCACAGCAATCAAATAGTTCATCATATCAGCTTGATCCCTAGAGTCTAAGGTGCGAACGACATCTTCAAATAGCTTTTTATTGATTTTATTTTGATATTCTTGATGTTTTTTTTGACGAGAAATATTAGAAACAACCCCAGCATAGGAGTGATCTGCATTTCTGATCATCTCTGAGGCATTCATTCAGCTCGCAGCCTTTCAGGAAACCTCATGAAAAGCCTGAACATCCTTGAGCATTTTTGTCACCTCAATAACATATGTTTGTGGGATTACCTCATCTACAAGTCCTTGCTTTTTCTCAATTGTTGCTCTATAATTCTCAAGAAGTCTGATACGATCTTTAGCTCCTTTTCTTAGATTGATAAGTGCATCTTTTGCATCAGGAGTATATCTGACTTTTCAGAAATTTCTTTGCCAAAAATTGCTATCTTTCTTGATCTGTTTAAAGTATTTCAAAAGCATAGTAGTCACCTGATCAAAATGTTCCTGCTTACTTAAATCAAGATTCAAAAATACAGAGAATTTCAAAGCATCGGTTTGCCCTGCGATTTGACCTGTAGTTTCCACATTCTGCTGCAATGCATGTACGTCATTTTTTGTTTCAGACATTGCTTGCTCAGATTTGTTAGCTTCCTCAATTTTAGGAGTTTGAGCTTCAGCTTGCTTATTTACATCTGTTTCTGGCATTTTTTATAGCAGAGGAGATAAAATTCCTTATTCCAAGTATAAATAAAATAAAAAAAAAGTCAAAAAAGTCTGACTTTTTTCCTTTTTCTTCCCGAAATGTCTCCAAGAAACAATGAAATATCCTAAGTAGAAACTACATACTTTTGATGATTTTTTTGACAACTCAAATTACCTTTGTTTCATCATAAGGACTGATCTCAACTTTATTAAAGAAACGATTGATAGACTCAAGCATAAATTTATTTTCCTGTTTAATGATTTTTTTGAGCTTAGGAAGCTGATTATGTACTACGAAAACAAAATCTGATTCATCATAACTAGGCTGTTGGCGAATTAAAACCAGGTCCCCATCTTGAATCTTTGGTTCCATGCTATTCCCCTTTGCCCTTACAAAAAAACAATTCTCCAAATCACTGGTCCCAACAAAGGCAACCGTAACGGGCATCTTTTCCTGAGAATATTCATCGATGATTTGCTTTCCCTTATTCCCACACTGTGCAAAACCATAGATTGGAAGCTGAACGATATCATCAAATTTATTTCAGACTTCTTCTCTTAGGAGTCTATATCCATGCTCATCTTTAATAAAATATCCCTTAAAAACAAGCTGATTGAGCTTATTTAAAACAGTTTGAGGATGAGAAGCTCAGACTTCATTTGCGATTTCTCTGAGGGTAAGCCCTTCCTGTTCAGTATTTTGCTTAAAAAATGCGATCAATCTTTTTTGTAATTCATCAAGTTTTGTCATGATATCTTTGGATCAAATGAATAAATTCTCTAGTAAAAAACAAAATTCTGATTGCAATATACAGATTTCTTTGACAATGTCAAATCTTTTTTGACAAAATCAATATTTTTTTTGACAAAAGAATAATGTCAAATAAAAATTGTAAAAATTCTCTTTATTTTTTGTTTCTTTTCATTACATATCACAATCGTCGCTCTGGCAGAAAAAATTTCTGCTGGAGCAGACAACTAAAAAAATTCAGAAAAACCTGAATTTCTCATAATGTTTTATACTCTATATCACATAGTATTATGGCAAACACAAACAATCAAGCACTCAAAGAAGCATTTATGAACATTGAAAAACAGTTTTGAAAAGGAGCAATTATGAAAATGTGAGACAATGCTAATGTTGGATTAGTTAACACTTCGCACAGTGGATCTTATGTTTTGGATCTGATCCTTGGAGGTGGATATCCAGAGGGAAGAGTGATTGAAATTTATGGACCAGAATCATCTGGAAAAACTACTATTGCGCTTCATGCAATTGCAGAAATGCAAAAAAGAGGTGAGACCGCAGCCTTTATTGATGCCGAGCATGCACTTGATCCTCATTATGCAAGAACGCTAGGAGTAAATACCGATGAATTGATCCTATCTCAGCCAGATTACGGAGAGCAAGCACTACAGATCGCTGAAGAACTTGCAAAAACAGGAGCTGTAAAGCTTATCGTTATTGACTCAGTAGCTGCACTTGTGCCAAGAGCAGAGGTTGAAGGAGATATGGGAGATTCGTATATGGGGCTTCAAGCTCGTATGATGTCTCAAGGACTCAGAAAGCTTACTTCGGTACTAGCAAAAACAGGTACTATGTGTATCTTTATCAATCAGATTAGAATGAAAATCTGAATTATGTTTGGAAATCCTGAGACAACAACTGGAGGAAATGCTCTTAAGTTCTTTGCTTCTCAGAGAATTGAAATCAGAAAAGGAGATAAAATCATGGAAGATAAGGAACAGGTTTGATATTTTGCAAAGATCAAAATCGCAAAAAATAAGATCTTCGCTCCATTTAAGACTGCTGAGCTTCCTATCAAGTGGCAGGTTGGATATGATAAGATTACTGATATTATTGAGGCTGCTTTAATTTTAAAATTGATTTCTAAAGCAGGAGCATTCTATACTGTTGGAGCTGAAAAACTCCAGTGAAAGGAGAAACTTTCAAAATATCTTGAATCTCAAGAAAAAGTAAGACAACAGCTAGAAACTGAGATTCAAAATAAAATTAAGGATATGAGAATGGGGAAAAAAGTACTCGATGATGAAGCGTTGAGTAGTATGGAAACTATTATAGATGAGGAAACACAAGAAATAGAAGAATAGTTTTCATTCAAGAAAAAAGGTTGAAAAATTAAAGAGTATCCTTATATACGTAGTATGTGAGATATCTATTTTCACAGATAGAGATATGTTGATATAAGCTTCAGATGTGTTCATTAAAAATAGTACATTATAGGATAAAACTATACAAGTAAAAATCATGATATAGATTCTAAAAGATGTAAACCTATCGTCTTCATAAAAATGGAAGATGGTCTCAAGCGGGTTTGGAGCTGTTGGGTAAAAAACTCAATAGCTCTAAAATGGCTTAGATAAGCCAAAAGTGGAGTTTAGAAGTTATATAAGATTTCTACTTTTGTAGATAAGTTGTCAGTTTGTAAAAGGAGTTTAATGTTTAGAAGTTATATAAGATTTCTACTTTTGTAGATATTAGTTTGTTTAATCAAACTATTCATAGGGTTTAGAAGTTATATAAGATTTCTACTTTTGTAGATAAAAGTACTCTGAAGATCTCTGATGGGAGTTTAGAAGTTATATAAGATTTCTACTTTTGTAGATGGGGAAGCCTACATGCCGACAAGTCTGTTTAGAAGTTATATAAGATTTCTACTTTTGTAGATAAAAAAACGAGCTAAAATGCGAGGCATCATGT
>CAUUID010000035.1:0-8220 GCA_963545225.1 uncultured bacterium | reverse complement strand
GGGGAGATGGCAGAGCGGTCAATTGCATCAGACTGTAAATCTGACGCCTCACGGCTACGTAGGTTCAAATCCTACTCTCCCCAGGCTAATTTGACGATGGAGGATATGTCCCCGTAGTTCAATGGATAGAACAACAGCCTTCTAAGCTGTGGATCTAGGTTCGATCCCTAGCGGGGATAGGTTGTATTTTTTTATGCTCTCGTGGTCTAGTGGTTTAGGACGCCACCCTCTCACGGTGGAAATCGAGGGTTCGAGTCCCTCCGGGAGCGAGTGTTTATTATTATTGTCTTGTGTATGGAGCAAAAAAGCTTTAAGCCAGCAACAACAAATTCAAAATTTTGAGTACAGAAAAAAGAGTTTTCTGGACAAAATAAATCAGAAAAAAATATGGCTGGGAATTTTAAGGCGAAAATGATCTTTATAAATGATCAGATTAAGGCTCCTAATATTATGATAATAGATGATGATAAAAATAATCTTTGAACTTTCCCAAGAAGGGTTGCCTTAGAGATGGCTGCTGAAAAGTGACTTGATCTAGTTCAGCTTGTATATGATCCAGAGAAGATGCTCTCAACAGTGAGGCTTACTGATTATGGAAAGTATATGTATCAAAAAGGTAAAGAAGACAAGGAGAGAAGGAAGGCTCAGAAATGAAAAGATACAAAAGAGCTTAAAATTAGCTATGCAATTGGAGATAATGATCTTCAGCTAAAAATAAAGAAAGCACAGGAAATTCTTCAGTGATGAGATAATGTGAAGTTCTCAATTAGGTTAAAGTGAAGAGAGAAAATGTATGAAGATAAGACGGTGCAAAAGTTAAAGATTATCCAAGAGGCTTTGCAAAGTTATGGAAAGTCTCAATATGATACACCAAAAAAAGAGGCTAATGGATATAGTATTATTTTATTTAGTAAATAGTGTCACAACAGATGGCAAATAAGATGAAGTCTCATTCAGGAGCAGCAAAGAGATTTAAGATTACAAAATCTAAGAAAGTAGTTGCTTGTAAGTCTTGTAATAATCATCTCTTGACAAATAAGGGAAAGACAAATAAGAAGTTCGCTTATGGAAAAGAGATTCTTGGTGCAACAGCAAAGATGCTAAAAAATTTACTTCCTTATAAATAGTTGATAAAATGGTAAGAGTTACTAATGGTCTTGGAAGACAAAGAAGACATAAAAAATTTATCAATCAAGCTAAAGGGTTTAGACTTGGAAGAAAAAATCTCTATAAACAGGTAAGATTGGCTCTTGTAAAACAAGGTCAGCATGCTTATGTAAGTAGAAGGCTTAAGAAGAGAGATTTCAGAAAACTTTGGATCGAAAGACTTTCAGCTGTGATTAGAGAAAAGGGGAATAGATATTCAGTATTTGTTAATCTTATGAATACAAAGGATATCAAGTTGGATAGAAAAGTTCTTTCTAATATTGCAGTCGCTTTCCCATCAGTATTTGATAAAATTTACGATGAAGTTGTAAAATAAAAAAAGAAAATCTGACTTTGTGTCAGGTTCTTCTTCGGGCCGAGGTGGTGGAATTGGTAGACACGAAGGACTTAAAATCCTTTGGGACTTATAATCCCGTGCCGGTTCGATTCCGGTCCTCGGCAACTTAATGTTTTTAATTGTTATTTGCTATTGTTATGTGATTTACCGTTCGAAGAACAGGAGATTTGAATACAAACGAAAGGATTATTTCTTTCTACAAAAAGGAACTTTGGTCTTCTCATATTTTGGATAAAGCAAAAAAGCAAGTGCATTATGGTACTAAGTGGTATAGAAAGTTTGTGAGCTATGATTTTCCATCTTCTAGAAGATATAAGAGAATGAGAGCAATCGTTTCTAATGCTTATAGAAAGACAAAGAGAAAGTATAATACTTTGGCACAACTTGGAAAGATTGTGTAAAATTTATTTTGATATTTTGTATAAGAATGTATGCAGTTGTAGAACTACAAGGACATCAATATATTGTCTCAGAATGAGCAGAAATTATTGTGGATAATCTTGGGGTAAATCAATCAGAAAAGTTTGTAGCAAATAAAGTTTTGGCTATCTTTGATGAAGCAGGTAATGATGTAAAGGTTGGGAAACCTGTAGTAGATGGTGCTAGTGTTGAATTTGAAGTTGGAGTTACTCAAAAGGGTGAAAAAGTAAGCGTACTTAAGTTTAAGAGAAAAACAAGATACGCAAGGTTGAAAGGATTTAGACCACTTCAAACAACTTTAGTTGCTAAAAAGATTTCTTGCTAATGGCTAAGGCTGGAGTCTTAGAGCGAGATGGAGAGATTTTAGAAGTCCTTCCTGCTGGAAAATATACTGTAAAATTGAAAGATACAGATATGGTTATTAATTGTTATAAAGCAGGTAAGATGAAACAATCTCATATCTCAGTGATTGAGTGAGATCATGTAAAGGTTGAAGTGAACCAATATGATATGAAACAAGGAAGGATAGTGTATAGATATAATGTCGTGACAAATAGTCCGCAGCATTAGTGTGCTTATTTACATAATATGTTTAATTACGATGAAAGTTGTAAATTCTCTTAAGAAGAGATGTATGTATTGCCAAATTGTAAAAAGAAAGGGTAGATTGTATGTGACTTGTAAGAGAAACCCTAGACATAAAGCTAGGCAAGGATAGTTTTTATTTATTGTATTTTTTGAACGATGTTTAGATTGATGGGGCATGTCCTTCCAGAAGAGAAATCTATTTGGATTGCGCTAACAAATATTTACGGAATTGGTAGAGAAAGATCTAAGAAAATTCTGGCTGCACTCAATATTGAGATTATGAAAAAGGTAAAAGATATCTCAGAAGAAGAACAAAAGATGATCTCTGATGAGTTGAAAAAATATGTATTGGAAAATGATCTTAAAAGAGAAGTAGCTGCTGCGATCAAAAGATTGAAGGAAATTAAATGCTACAGAGGAATGAGACATAATCTTGGTTTGCCAGTAAGAGGACAACTTACAAGAAAGAATGCAAGAACTGCAAAAAAACTTCTTGGAAGATCAAAGGTGAGACCAGTATTGAAGAAGTAATTTTATATAGTTTTTTCTATAGCAAATGGCTGTTACAAAGGCAAAAAAGAAGGATATTAAAGTAGTTAGTGGAGTGCTCCATGTACATACTACTTCAAATAATACTTTGATTACATTAATTGATCAGGAGGGAAATAAGATTCTCGGTGGAGGTACTGGAAAAGTTGGATACAAAGGTTCAAAGAAAAGTACTCCTTATGCTGCTGAGGTATTGACAAAGCAGATCTTAAAGGATGGACAAGGATATGGATTGAAGGAAATTGGTATCGTGTTCAAGGGAATTGGTATGGCTAGAGAAGGAGTTTTTAAGGCAATCAATGAAGTTGGAGTGATTGATATTGCTTATATCAAGGAACAAACTGGAATCCAGTTCGGAGGTTGTAAGGGAGAAAGACCAAAGAGAAATTAGTCTTTTTGATTAAAAAAAGGAAATCAGATTTTTCAAATTTATTTATCTATTTTCATAGTGAATTATGAGATATACTTGAGCAAAATTTAGACTCTGTAGAAGAGAACAGTTGAATCTCTTTGGTCCACAAAAGTACAATCTTAAAAAGAGAAAGGATTTGCCAGGACAACATGGAGCTTCTATGCAGAGAAATTCTGAATATGGGAAATTGCTAAGAAATAAACAAGTAGTAAAGAGAAGTTACCTTCTATCAGAAAAACAGTTTTCAACTATTGTAAAGAAGACTGCCGCTAAGTATGCAAAGAATAATAAGATGAGTCACGACTTTGCATTGTTTCAATTCTTGGAAAGAAGACTTGATGTAATCGTTCTTAGATCTGGACTTGCAAACACAATTATGCAAGCAAGACAAATGGTTACTCATGGACATTTCCAACTAAATGGAAAGAAGCATAATATTCCTTCAACTTTTGTAGAAGTTGGTGATAAGATCTCTGTAAAAGAGAAGTTGAAGAACTCACCACTTTATGCTAATGCATCTAAGGCTACTCCAGCAAAGGTACCTTCTTGGTTAAAGGTTGATAAAAATGCTTATGCAATTGAAGTACTTGCAATGCCTCAGAAAGGAGAAATTGAACCATTAGGAGATCTACTAAAGGTTATCGAATTCTACGCGAGAGCTTAGTAAGAGGGTAAAAAATCAACAAAAACTTTATATCATATTTCTACTTCTATGTTGAATATACAACACTTTATTGGAGTTCCTAAGATTAGCTTCAGTCAGTTGGATGATGGGGCTACAAGGTTTGAATTGAAATATGTCCCAAGATGATTTTGACACACTCTTTGAAATGCATTGAGAAGGATTATCCTTGCTTACAACCTTTGAGGAGCTGTAACAGGGTTGAAGATTAAAGGGGTGCCACATGAATATGATGTTATTACAGGAGTAAAGGAAAATGTAATCAGTATTCTATTGAATTTCAAGAAGCTTCGCTTCAAAATTGATGAAAATGCTGAATCACTTCAACGAATTGCTCAGAGATTTAAGGGGATCGGAAGATATACAGCAAGTGATCTTAAGTTCCCATCAGGAGTACAGCTTCTTAATGGAGATGAATTCCTATTTGAAATAACTGATAGTTCTACAGAGATCAATTTGGAACTAAGAGTTGAAAAAGGATATGGATACTATAGTCTAGAGTACCTTAGACAGAGAGATAAAAAAGAAAAAGATACGGAAGAAGTTGGACTTCTTCTAGTTGATAACGACTTTTCTCTTGTTGACTATGTAAGATATGATGTAGAGGAGGTTATTGAAGACTTTAGCGGAAGTACAAAGGATGCACTTAATATTGAAATTAAGGTAAAATATGACAATATCTCTCCAAAGGAAATTATTATGTTCGCTGGAGAAGTACTAACAAGCTATGCAAAACTCTTCGTATTTGATAATGTATATATTGACAAATCAGTACTTGTAGAGTATGATGACCTTTCTGAAGCTGAAGAAGCTTTGCCAGAAGAGTCAGGATCAGTAAAGACAATGCCAATTGATGCGCTTCCATTGAGTGAAAGAACAAGAAACGCATTGATTAAAAATAATATTCTCTATGTTGAGGATTTGGAAAAGAAAAAGAAATCTGAATTATTAGTAATGAAATGAGTTGGAAGAAAAGCTATTGATGAGATTACTTCTTCACTCGCAAATATCGGTAAAGTATTAATCGGATAGCTAAAGTAGGGAATTTATCATTTATTATCTATGTTAAGATGAGACACAAGCATAACAGGCTCTTAGAGGTAAATACAGGAGCTAAAAGTAAATCAGTATTTATGAGAATGCAACTTTCTAGTCTTTTGAGAGCTGGAAAATTGACAACAACTCCAAAGAGAGCAAAAGTATTGAAAGCCTATGCTGATCATTTTTTCTCAACTTTGCTTACTATTTATGCAAAAAATGATGAGAAAACTGCTCAGAGAGAAGCTATTAGATATGTGAAAGCTACAGTATATGGAGAGGCAGAAGGTAAGAAGGTAATTGATACTTTCGTTCCAAAATACAAAGAAGAAGGAAGAAAGTCTGGATTCACTTCTGAATATAGACTTGGATATAGAGTTGGAGATGCTTCACCAAAAATTATGTTGAAATTAGCATAATACTGAGTGTGAATAATTTATTTTAGTTATCGTATTGAGATACAATGGAGTTTACTAAAAAGGATTTGAATAAAACCATCTGGATTAAGCAAACAGACCAAGAAAAAAATAGAAGATGGTATCGTGTAGATGCTACAGGAAAGACTTTGGGAAGATTGGCTGTAGATATTGCTAAAAAATTGATGGGAAAAGATAGAGCATATTATTCAGATTTCCGAGATGCAGGAAGTTTTGTTATCGTTGAAAATGTTGAAAAAATTGCTGTAACTGGAAAGAAGTTAACAGATAAGGTATACTATTCATACAGTGGATACAAGGGAAATTTGAAAAGTATTACTCTTGGAGAATTGCTTAAGAAGAATCCTGGGAAAGCCTTATGGTATGCAGTAAGAGGTATGCTTCCAAAAAATAAGCTTAGAGACCCTAGAATTAAGAGAATGAAGCTTATTAAGGGAACTACTACAAAATACGATAATTTTAAACCTATTAACTTGTATAAATAATGGCAAATAGAGAGTATAATTATGCAGTTGGAAGAAGAAAGGAAACTACTGCAACTGTAAAGTTGTATGCTAAGGGAGCATGAAATTATCTTTTGAAAACAGCTTCTGGAAAGGAATACACGCTTGCTGATTATTTTGGAGGAAATCAATATCTCCTTCAGATCGCTACTTCTCCATTTTCTACACTTGGAGTAGATGTATTGAAGAAGTTTGATGCAGAGATCAAAGTTGTAGGAGGAGGAGTTGCAGGACAGGCTGATGCTATTAGACTTGCATTTGCAAGAGCATTGGTAGAATGGAATTCTGACCTTAGAGTATCTCTAAAACCTCACGGATTGCTTAAGAGAGATCCAAGAGTGAAAGAAAGAAAGAAGCCTGGTTTGAAGAAAGCGAGAAAAGCTCCAACTTGGTCAAAGAGATAATTATTTTTTCATATATAAAGCCCGAAATAAACGGGCTTTTTTTAGGTGTGCTCTTTGCTGAGAATTATTTTTATCTGTCCAATTAAATCTATATGCAAAAAGATATCGTCTTATTTTGAATCCAAGGTTCTTGAAAATGAACACAAGCGAGTAATATCCTTAAAGCATTTGAACATTATAAATACCTAGAGCCAGGGAATATTTTTAGAGCGCTTAACTCTAATACTAATCTAATTTCTGAATACGTAAAGGATTCTATCAAAAAAGGAAAAATGGTGAGTGATAGTCTGGTTTTTGATCTTTTTAAACTTTGTTCGCATCTCCTTGAGCCAGAGGAAGCTTTCTTGATTGACGGATTCCCTAGAAATGCTCAGCAGTTAGAATTCTTCTTGAGCTATCAAGAGAGACATCAGAGAGATTTTGTTGCTGTGTATTTTGATCTTTCTAGAGACTTGGCAGTTGAGAGGATTCAGATTAGAGCTAAGGAACAAAATCGTGAAGACGACCTCAATATGGAAACGGTAAATAAAAGATTGGACCTTTTCGAGCAGGAGACACTTCCAGTGATTCAAAAGCTAAACAGTCTCAATAAACTTATTACTGTTAATGCGAACCAATCTATTGAAGAAGTATTTGCTGAATTGGTGGGGAAACTCGGCTTCTTACCAGAGTGAAAATAAGAAAGAAACGTATTTGTCTTTCTAAATGGATAAAAATATTAATAAAAAAGAGAAGTCTGAATGCTTCTCTTTTTTTGATTTACTCTTCAATATCAATAAAGAAATTAGAGACTCCATCACCATCAGAAAGCGAAAGCGACTCATTAGTTAAAGACTTAGCTATGTAGAAATACTGATCACCATCAATATGGAAAATTACTCCTATATCAATTCCATTACAAGTTCTCATCAAGTTTGGTGCATCAAGGACTGGACTGAGAATATAAGCTTGAGCTTTATTATTCGCTAGTAAATGATTAAATTTATATCAGAAGTTATCGCTCCATTGATACCATTTCCCTGTATAAAGAATCCTCTCATCTTTTTGATTAAAATAATATCACGAATTCGCATCACCACGATAAACTACATATTCAGGATTATCTTCTCAGTAAGCAAAAGTGCGGCTTACTGATCGATTAGGAAGACAAAGTCCTTCTTGAGGTCGATTATAAGTAGCAACGAACTCCTCAAAACTAATATCTTCTGGGAGCTTATACCTTGAAAATTCAAGTATAGCTTTTTTTCAAGGCTGTGCTAACTCTCGTTTTCAATTGCGAACCTTTAACTCAGGATACTTATCTCCTACACTAAACACAAATGAAAATTTATCAAAAAAATACCTTACCCACATACACGGTTCTCCATATCAAAAATCTTCCTTTTTCTTCTGACATGAAAACATAGATTCTGAATCTGCTCTCTTTTGGGTAATATCTCAACTAAAAAGTTTATCAAATCAGCTTACTTTCATAATTTGATTGGTATTTAATGCTCATAGGTTTTTATAGGTGCTCTTTTCTGTCTCAGCAAAAGGCACTTCCTGCAAAACTAGAGAAGTATCTACAAACTCTTGTTTTCCTGTACTAATATTTAAGTTTGGATTTATTCCGTAAAAATAACCTGAAAGAGATTCTAAATGCTGTTCTCTTTTTTTAGTCGCTCAAGTCTGAGCGAATCCTGG
>CAUUID010000034.1:0-8841 GCA_963545225.1 uncultured bacterium | reverse complement strand
TGAAAACAGAGTGCTAAAATTCTTTCTCTTGAAATTGATAACCATTTTCCTACACTCCAAAGTATTCTATCTTTTAACTTTTGATCAAATAAAATGAAAGATACTATAAAAAGATTATTAATTATTAGTTTTTTTTGACTTTTTACGGGATATCTCCTCTATACACTCATTCTTTGAAAACCAATAGTTACAGCAGAATATGCAAACCTTAATTATCTTTTTTACGGAATTTTTATTCTGTTTACTCTTTACATTGCAGTGTATTATGGTATTTACCCAAAACATATTAAATTCAGTAGAGCGATTCTCTTTGTAATAGGACTTGCAGCTATTATTCTAGGAAAAACTATGCTTGCAAATAATGGTCTAGAAGGAGTTTATTTTTGAGATATTGCTTGTGTATTTTGAGTAGTAACGCTTATTCTCTGACCAACTGGATTACTTTTCACAAAAAATATTAAAAAACAGAAGGAAGAAAAAGATTTGGAGATTATTGAGGTATAAATTATAAAAAAAATCATTGATTTTCTTCAGGACTTTCATATACTGTGAAAGTCATTTAAGCCTAGGTGATGGAATTGGTAGACATGCTAGACTCAAAATCTGGTGGCTTCACGGCCGTGCGGGTTCAAGTCCCGCTCTAGGTAGTCTTTAATATCAAATGATTAATAAGGATTTCCAGAAATGGAGATTTTTTTTATTAATTAAAATTCACTTGACACATCTCGACAATTTCCTATTATCTAGTTACCAACCCCTTTTATTTTCTTATTAAGGAAAAGATATGAAGAGATTTTTTGCCACCCTTCTTATTTTTTTTATCTTAATACAAAATACACTAGTTGTTTATTGAGATGATGTGATGATAGCAGGACTAGAAAACTGATCCGTCTCAACTACTCCTGATACCAAAGAAAGTCTCCAGGAGGCAACTATAGAGGAGACTCCTCATGATAATAAAGATCAATCAGAACAAGAGGATGATTCTCAGATATCACTCAACACTTCTTGAACTGCTCAGACAGAAGAATCTGAACCTAATATGTCCCAAGAAACTTCTCTTAGGAGTTCGGATACCGAATCAACAACCTGAGCTCTTCTAGATAATCTCTTTTTTTGAACCGGATATGAGGAGAGTCACTGATTATCATGAGCATTTGGCTCTGGAATTCTCCAGTTAGCCCAAAATACTTTAGATACAAATACAGGAACTACCCAAACCTGACAACAGCAAGCCAAACTCTTTATTACAGAATATTTCTATCACTCAAAGAATAGTTTTATTGAAATTACAAATCTCTGAGATCAGGAATACAGTTGAAGTATTTCTTTGACTGGATTTGCTTGAGCAATTGCAAAAAAAGAGCTAAAATATGATGTGAGGATTCCGGCTCAGAAGTCTGTCGTTTTCGCAAAGAGTAAAGAATTATTATCTGATACTGTTCAAAAGATTATTACAAGGGATAATTATACTATCGACCAGAAAACCTGACTCCAGATTTCTCTTTCTGATCAAAGTTGAATATTAGATACTTTTGAGCTTCACAAAGATCGAGTTGCCGATATCAAAGATGCAGAAGCCTCTTTTGAAAAGGTATTGATTAACGGATCTCGACTAACAACAATGACTAGACCTGATAGAAAGCAGAATATTTCTGGAAATTTCTCTGCAAATCCTGGAGTATATTCTACTTCAGCAGAAAATGCAAAAGATGCGACAAAACCAAAAAAGCAACCATTAAATCCCTCTCAACCACAGCAACCGCAAAATCCTCAACAGTCATGAAATAACCAGACTTGTTTCTCAGAAAATTCAGCAGGTTTAGAAATTCAGGAAGTTTTTGCTGGAAATTCTTCTCTTCCAGCCTATATTGAGTTAAAGTATGACTTTGATATACCCTATCAAAAGATTAGATTTACAGGGGACCTTTTAAATGAAGCTCTAACCTTTGAATGAGATGAATTTTCTGATTTTGAAAAGAATACATTATTTCTGATTACTAAGACATCATTTTTTTGAGACAATGGAATAGACACAATAATTGCTCCAAATTTAGAGATAAAAAATAGTAGTTGAAAACTGATTTTAGAGTGATTTGATTGAACTAGTCGACAAGTTTTAGACATGATTTCCTTGACAAGTCTAGACAATAAAAAAGCTCACTATTATTCCGGAAGAAATCAGAATTGTATTAGAAATTTTGACGAGACAGAACCTACAACTCCAGCCTTAGAAAGGAGATTCTCATTTCTTTTTAATACAACATCTCCACAAATTCAGTATATTTATACAAGCTGAGGTTGAGGTTCTTACAGTTGTCCAACAAAGGCAGATCTGTGTTGAGAAACAAAAGACACTTCTTTAGGAAAGTCTAATGAAGTAAAAACTCAATCGAAAAATAAAGAAAACACTAAAAGTTCAGATAAGAAGATTAAAAATTCTGATTTTGATCCTTTAAAATACGAGATTAAAATTGAGGATATTGTCTATGATCCTCCATGAGCAGACAAAAATAAGGAATCTATAACACTTTTCCTCATAAATTGATGAGAATTGGATTTAGAGAATATTACTCTAAATATTGGATGAAAAAATAAAAAAATGAGTGGACATCTTGTAGAATGAGTTCCTCAAACTTTTATAGGAAATTTCTGATTTCCCAATTCAAGTAAGGATCAAAAAACTATCCCAGTTCAGCTAAAGTTTTGAGATCATATTTTTGATACCTACTATTATAGTTTTGAGGAGTCCCTTCAGCAGACAAAAGAAAAGTCTAAAAAGGCTGAATGATATAAGGTATTTTCAGTATTAGATTGAGATACTTTTAGATATAGAGATGAATCTTGAAAACTCCAGTCAGTTCGTCTGCTAGGAGTAGATGCACCAGAGAGCAATACAACAAGATATAAAAAAACTGAATGCTACTGAAAAGAGGCTAAAGATTATCTCTCTCAACTTATCAAAGGAAAGCAAGTGGAAATAGTATTTGATCCAACCCAGCAAACAACGGATAGATATGGAAGGCAAGTTGCTTATGTCTATCTAGACGGAGTATTAGTCAACCAAGATCTTCTAGAAAAAGGATATGCTAGAGAATATACCTATAAATCAGATTACTCAAAGCAGACAGAGTTTAGACAAGCAGCTACTCAAGCAAAACAAAAAAAACTCTGAATGCGGAATCCATCTATCTGTGAGAATACACATGAAGAATACGAAAAGCTTCAGCAAACTACACAAAATTTAGTAATAAAGATAACAAATATTCTCTTTGATCCTAAGGGGACTGATAAGTGAAATGAAGAAATAGAACTTTCAATCTATGATAAAAGCTGAGAAATACAACACATTGATTTCTCAAACCAATTTTGAATATATCTTTTCGAAGATACAACATGAGAAAATCTGATTTCTTTCGATGATTTCTCATTTTGAACAGGGAAATTTAAAGATATTTGATTTTTAGGAATACAGCCACTACAAAAAAAGTTAAGATTAAAATGAGATTTTTGACTACCAAATAAAAAATCAACATGCATAGCTCTTGTTCAGAGAGAGCATATTTTTGATATTAGCTGTTATAAAATTGGAGATGATAATACAAAAGAAGATCAAAAAGAAAAATCTAATTGAAGTGCTTTTTCTTGAGAAATAAAGATTTTATCTCTCTTGCCAAATCCAAAAGGGAAAGATGCTTCTAATGAATTTCTAGAGCTTCTCTATTCAGGAGATAATACTATTGATTTATCTCAGAATTTTTCTCTCCTTATCAACTGAAAAACAAAGAAAAAACTTACTTGATCTATTGCTCCATTTGAGCCTACTAAAATATTCTGATCTTTCTCTCTACCAAATACTCAGGCTTGCGTCTCACTACTTCATTGATCAGAGACTTTAGATACATTCTGCTATTCTCAGCATAAAGAATGAAGTATTATTGCTCAAAATAATCAAATTCTTAAGTGATTAAACGAGAAATCTCCAGAACTATTAAAAAAAATCCAGCTCAAGAGAAAAAATAACCGCTACTGTATGATATATGAGTGAGAAGAGGTAAAGTGTCTCAATGCACAAAAAACAAGAATTGATCCACTTCTTAAGGCTAAACGGCAAACCGTTGAAGGGGCATTAAAGGTTTTTGAGGAAATGTTAAAAAAAGACTATACGGCATTGTATTATCAAACAGAGATATATCAGATTTTTGATCTATTGAAAAAGGCGAAAACTGATCTTAAAGACTGAAAAACACAGACTCGTATTTGATTTCAAAATTATGAGCGAAAAGATTTTTCTAAAATTTACCAAGTTCTTCAGGAGAGGACGATCCTTGATACTGGGAAAGAAATAATCCTGCAAATGATCAGTCCAAAACTAGTTGATGTATATCAAAAATCCTACAAAAACCGAATAAATATGGCTCAATAAAAAGAAAATAGAGCTTATAACTAGTACTTAATAAACAGAAAAAAATACTGAATGTTCCCTTTGAATTTCGACATAAGATTCATATACTCATTTTTCAATTGCTTTATTTATTGATAATAATTCTTATATGCAAACAAGGAAAGTTTGAGAATCGTTTAAACCTAGAAAAAAGAGTTGACTACTAGTGCGAAAATGGGGTATTGCTATTTTGTGTATTATCTGAGTTTTTGCTTTAATTCATCCCTATGCTGATCATATTAAAAGCTTTTTTAGTTCTGCTGGGAAAAATGTGGTAAAAGTTGTAAGTAAAACTGTGGGGACAGAAATGAAAAAAGATTCATACTGAAATGTAAATGTTGCATTGATTTGATATGGAGGAAGTACTCACGGTGGAGGATACCTTTCGGATACTATGATCGTAGCTTCTCGAAATCCTGAAAAATGAGCTGTTTCAATGATTTCCATTCCTAGAGATTTATATGTAAAAAATCCACTCTGAGGAGCTTCAAGAATTAATGCTGTATTTACTCAGCTTTATTCTCATCACAAGAGAGATCTTCATCTAGCAGCACAAGATTTTTTAAAGATGTTAGAAAAAGTTACAGGTCTCGAGATTAATTATTATGCAACTATTGATTTCTCTGGATTTAAAAAAGTTATTGATACGCTTTGAGGTATTGAAGTTAATGTACCATCTGCACTTCATGATTACCAATATCCTGATGAGCATCTGAGAGGATATGACCCTCTACATGTAGAAGCTTGATGGCAGACAATGGACTGAGCTTTAGCTCTCAAATATGCAAGATCAAGACATGCAGCTGGACATGCATCAGATTTTGATCGCTCTCTAAGACAACAACTAGTTATTGACGCTCTTAAAAATAAACTTGTCGCTTCATGAGTATCTCTAGATAGAGCAACCCAGCTCTATAATAATTTAACAGAGATGATAACAACAAATGTAAAGTTAGATGAAATGCTACGAACTGTCCAATTCCTTGATGGATTAAAAACCTTCTCATTTGGAATCAATAACTCTTATACGCCTACAAATTTTCAGACAATGCAGAAATGAGCGTTTGTCTATAATCCACCAAGAGATCTTGTTGGAGGAGCATCAGTGCTTGTTCCGTATTGAGGAAGCATAGTTAATCTAGATCAATACTCAATGATTCATGAATATGTAGACTTCGTTTCTCATCTTCAAAAATTTCTAGTTGAGAAACCAACAATAGAAATTGTAAATGGAATTGATAAAGAGCAACTTCGTACAAAAAAACTTCAAAATACTAAGATTGCAAGTATTTTAGCGGCAAAAATGAAAAGATATGGATTAGAGGTAAAGGAAGTATCAAACACTGATCCACAAGAGTTGACTCAGATTGTTATTAATGTTCCAGGTGAAGAAGCTCAAGGGTTTGAGGGAACAGTGAATGCTATTAAAAATTTTCTTCCTATTGACCAAGTAGTGTATAATACATGAGTGATAAAGAGTATTATTGATGATTATGGTAATGAAGTAGTTGTTTTCACTTGAAGTGATGTAGAGATTAAGCTTGGGAATAATTACCTTTCAGGATTTAAATATCCTTTGCCAGAAACCTTAAATATTCAGTATCGTGATTAGTTTTATTTACATAGAAAAAGGAGAATGATTATATTACCTCCATGAGTAAAAGAACAACAAAAAAATCTGATCAGTTTTCTTGAGTCTCTTGAAATTCCAGTAGAAAAAATAAAGGATACTGATATGCTTTTGTGCGCTTTTGTTCATAAATCTTATGCCTCTGATTTTAAGGAGGACTATAATCATAATGAAAGACTAGAATTTGTAGGGGATGCAGTGCTTGGCTCAGTGATAGCCAAAGCACTTTTTCTCAATTTCCCAACAATGCAAGAATCAAATATGACACTTTATAAGATAGGACTTGTTAGAGAAGAAACACTTGCTAAGGTTGCTCAAAATATCAAGTTAAATATCCATATATTTATCAGTAAAGGGGAGGAAAAAAATCATGGGCGTTTAAAAGCTTCAATTATTTCTGATGCTTTAGAAGCATTGATTTGATATGTTTTCCTAGATTTTTGATATGAAGTTGCCGAAAATTTTGTGCTTAAATACATTTATCCAGAAATCAAAGTTCTTTCAAAAGCACCTGTGAAATCCTATAAAACTATGGCTCAGGAGCAAGTCCAAAAACTTTATAAAGTGCTTCCGACTTATGAGAATATAGAAGAAAAAACTGATGAAAAGTGAAATGTTCTCCTTTATTCAGCTAAAATTATGGTAGAAGATAAGCTTCTCGCAACGTGAACAGGGACAAATAAGAAAAAGGCTCAAGAAGATGCAGCTAAAAATTATTATGAGACTACAAATCCAGATAAAAATATATAGCTCTTGACTTTTCCTTGAAAAATGAGAGTAAAAACATAAAATGCGATCAAGATTTTATTTTTTATATGATAATGAAAAGACCATTTAATATTGTTAAAAGAGCTTATATTTGGCTCTTTGTGGGAGTAGTTGCAACGGTTCTTTCTTGGATTCTCTTTATTAGTAATGCACAATTCTCTGAGGAATTTACTGGAGGTGTAAACGTGACATTTAAGGGGAATGTTCAAAAGACTGAATTTATTGATGGATTAACGACTACTCTTGGTCAAGAATGATTTACTAATTTGAAAGTAAACCTTGAAGATTGAGACGGAGAGGTAAAAGTAAAAATCAATGCAAAATTGGAAGATGATGCTAAAGTAGTTCAGCTTTCAAAAGCTATTTCAGACTATCTTCAGACAGAAAATTATATTTCTTCTCAAAACGAAATAGTTGAGTCAGCAATTATTGGGCCAAGTGTCGGAAATTACATGCAAACAAGAGCATCTCAGGCTTTGATCTTCGGTATCATTGCAATGGCAATCTATATGATCTTCTCATTTGGATCTGTAAGAAAATATATTAATCCATCTATTCTTGCAGTAGTAGTAGTATTGAGTACTATTTTGAGTATTAGTATTCCTGCAGGAGCATACGGAATCCGAATGGCAACAAACTCAACAATTCAGATTGATACAGTATTTATTATTGCAATCTTAACGATTATTGGGTATGGAATTAATGATGTGATTATTATCTTTGATAGGGTAAGAGAAAATATTATTAAAGAATGAGAAAGAAAAGATGCAAATATGTTGATGATCTTTGAGGAAAGTATTTGGCAAACTATGAAAAGATCAGTTGGAACCTCACTTTCAACCATCCTTGTGTTAATTTGAATGTTTGTTTTTGCTACAGGAGTAGTTGCAAACTTTGCATTTACAGTGTGAGTTTGAGTTATTGCATCAGCTCTTTGTAGTATCTTTATTGCGGTTCCAACCGCTTATCTCCTTCTTAAGAAGTCTAAGAAATAAGAGTTTAAAAAATAGGAAAAACCTGAATCAAGTTCAGGTTTTTTTCTTGATTTTCCTCTTTATTCTCCTATAGTTACTTCTGTTTATTTAAGAAAAAGGTAATGGAATATACTCATTATGAAGATAAATACTGTTATTATATTCGGAAACCTGCTAATAAGCCATCCACGTTCTGAGCATCGTATTCATTTTTAGAAGAGTTAAGAGATCAGAAAGATGATTCTTATGTTATTAAGATGATGGATAATCTAAAGAAGAATTTTACAGAAAAGGAAGAATATTGACTGCTTAATAGATTGGATACACCAACAACAGGATTACTCTATTTTGCGAAAACTCCTCAGATAAAACAAGAATATAAAGATTTACAGAAGCAGGGAAGAGTTTATAAATATTATCTGTTAGAGATATGGTGAGATATAGGATATTGGATAAAAAAATACGGGAATAGTATCGATTTTCCTATAGCGCATCATAAATTTCAGGATGATCGCATGGTGGTATTATTAACTAATGATCTTAAAAGTAAAATAAAATGAGCTTCTCATGAGGTGGAAACAAAAATAGAGGACTATAGCTATGATAAACAGAGTAATAGAGCCATAGTACTTGTAAGTATTCAGAAATGAATTCGTCATCAGATCAGGAGTCATTTTTCATCTATAGGATATCCTATTCTTGGTGATGCAATATACGGTAAAAAGAAAGAAAGGTACGATGGTAATTTACAACTTTTTTCAATCGGTCTAAGTGTAAATTCTTAAAAAAGAGAAAATAAAGTCTGACTAGAGATAGTTAGATTTTTTTAATAAATCTTATTTTTTTAAATAATTTACAAATTTAGTGAAATAGTGAAATTTATAAATTCATAGAAAATGTGAAAAAATTCACTAAAAATGTGAAAAGAATTTTTGACAAAAAAAGAAAAATGTTTATAATTTAGAAGCCGTAATTTACAAATTTAGTGAAATAGTGAAATTTATAAATTCATAGAAAATGTGAAA
>CAUUID010000033.1:0-9301 GCA_963545225.1 uncultured bacterium | reverse complement strand
GAGATATTTTTCACGGCAGCAAAATCATAAGCGAAGTCTCATAAATAATTATCTCCCTCTGGCAATCCCTCAGCATCCAGCACAGGAGCCACTAAATGCAACTGAGCGACCTTTTTTGGAAACTGATTTTCAGCAAAATATTTGACCAAAAACATCGCCCCAAGCGAATGCCCAATCAAAATTAGCTCTTCATCATCCAAAAACTGAAAATACTTCTCAAACCAAAGCTTCCAAGTGCTATAACGTGCCATATCTTTATTTGGCATTTCAGGTTTTATAACGACAAACTCAGGCAACCTTTCCTGTAAAACCAGTCTTCGCCTCTTTTTTTCTTCAAAAGGATTCACCTCCCAAGTTTGCATGACTTTTAGAAGTTCATCATTATCTTTTATCAAATTTCACCCGTGAATAAATACAATTTGCCTCATTCTGCAAGAAAAAAAGATAAAAATTCTGAATTTCAGTCTACTATTTCCTCTCAATAAATCAAGGGCAAAAAATATCTTGACATTTAGAGTAATTACACTATATATAGATTATAAAATAAAAATAATAAAAAAATGTCAACAATTAAAAAACTTTTGTGGCTATCACTTGCAATACAGGGAGCCGCTCTACTCGCAATCTTCCTCTTAAAGGATGCAAGATTCACTAAAATTGGACTCTATACCGTATCTATTTGCGCTGTAGTCCAAATGATCCTCATATCCCTTACTCCAACCGTCAATCTCAAGCTTGGAGCACTAAAAAGAGAGCTCCTCTCAATAGCCATACTATGCCTTATAGTACTCATCATGAGGGTAGTAGCATGCTTTCAGGGAAGGATAAATGTATTTGATTTATTAATTGAAGGATACCTCACTGTTGGAGTGGCTCTCATTCCCTTCGGAATGGTATATCTAAAATTGAAGGTAGACGATTAACAAGAAAGAGGATTTATAAGCCTCTTTTTCCAAGGAAGGTTTTTTTTACCACACTTCCACTTGACATTTAAGAGCAATTCCTTATTCCATAGGAATGGAATGAAGTTTTTTCTAATCACAACATTCTAAAAGAGTTACCTATTCACGAGAATCCTCAGTTTTCTACTGAGGATTTTTTTCAAATCAGTCCAAAAAAGATAAAATCAAATTCAAGTATTTTTTTACTTGACTTTTAAAAGAAATTTCATATATTATCATCACAATGATCCATACATAAATTAAGTAAATTAGTACATTAAAAACAGTTGAACTTCTCAAGTATTCTTGAGAAGTTTTTCTTTATTTAAAAAAATAAAATTCTAAACCTGAAAACTTGCAAAACAAAAGCAATACCGATATAATTAAAGTAAACTTTTATTTGCTTGGATACTCATGATAAACACAGCTCAGAGTTCAGAAGAAATTATGCATCAAGTTATCGAAAAATTCTCAAAAGAGAAAGGCTTTCCTGAAGACTACTGCAATGTTGCAAGCAAAGAACTTTTTGATATTCTTAAAACTCAAGGGAAAGAGGTCAGACTTCAGTTTTCATATATTGAAAAAGGGGAAGGTCACCGCTTTGTAGTAGAAAAAGACTGAGACAAAGAAACAATCCTCGATCCAACCTATGCTCAATACGATAAAAACTATACCAAAGGCTTCACCGGAGAAAAATTTCCAGAGCAAACTCTAGAGGAGAATAGATCGGAACCAGAAGAGTTTATGAAGCTTCAGAAAAAATGGTTTGAGGAGTGAATTTATGAGGACATCTTCAAAAAGAAATAAACCTGACTTGATTTTTGTACCGATTTCATTATCTTGTGTAGTATGTAATTGATCATATGTTTGATTTTTGTAGTTTTCAGACAAAATCCTCAAGAATACTTGAGGATTTTTTTGATTATCAGTTGAAATCTGAAAACATTTTTTTATACTCAGAAACTGATTTATTTACTTATCAAGCTGATGTTTCAACTCAAGGCGAGCTACCTTCCTGCTGGAGACCAACCCAAAGCGATTGATCAGATTTCTCGCGCCTTTGATGAGGGGAAGCATCATCTGACTCTATTATGAGCAACAGGAACAGGTAAAACCTTTACCATGGCAAATATTATCCAAAAAGTTCAAAAGCCGACTCTAGTGATTTCTCACAACAAAACCCTAGCTGCTCAGCTCGCAACCGAATTCAAATCATTTTTCCCTGATAACGCAGTACATTACTTTGTTTCCTACTTTGATTATTACCAGCCAGAAAGCTACCTTCCAAGCTCTGGGACCTACATTGAAAAAGAAGCTACCATCAACCAAGAAATCGAGATGTATAGACTCGCAACTATGGCATCACTTCTCAGTAGACCAGATGTAATCGTAGTTGCATCTGCATCATCACTGTATGGACTTGGACAAAGTAGATTCTTTGAAGAAAACTGTCTCCAGCTCTATGTAAACCACAAATATAGCTTTGATGCGATCAAAAAACAGCTCCTTCATATGCAATACAAACCTATCCAAGGGAAAATAGAAGCAGGAATGTTTGAAATCAAAGGAGATATCCTTGATATTTTCTCCTCTACAGAAAAATGCCTCTACCGCTGCTTTTTTGATGAAGAGACACTTGAGAGGATAGAAAAGAGAGATTCATTAAGCTATGAGCTCCTAGAGCCAGTCCAAAAAACTATGCTCTGGCCAGCCACACAATACCTTCAAGATGTATCAGACCTAGAAAAAATCCTCCAACAAATGGATGCCGAAAAGGAACTCAGAGTTAAAGAATTTGAGAAAATGGGAATGGCTCTAGAGGCAGAAAGGATTAAGAAAAAAGTAGAATATGACATTAGAATGATCAGAGAAACCTGATTTGTCAACGGAATCGAAAACTACTCTCTCTACTTTGACCAGAGACTGCCTGGAGAACCACCAAATACAATTTTTGATTATTTCCCAGATGATTTCTTGATGATTGTAGACGAGTCTCATATGACAATCCCTCAGCTCAGAGCAATGGCTGAAGGAGATAGAGCGAGAAAAAATAATCTTATCCGCTACGGATTCCGCCTCCCCTCAGCAATTGATCATAGACCACTGAGATTTGAGGAACTTGAGGTTTCTCTTTGACGAAAATCTCTAGATACCGTAAAACTTGATCAAGCTACTCAAGACCTAGAGCTTGTTTCAACCGCTCATCAGCAGGTACTTGATACCTCATCAATCATCAAAAACGAGGCAAGAAAAGCAAATCACTACTCTAGCCTCAAACAAAAAATAAAAAGCTGATCAAAGGCCATCTTTCTTTCAGCAACTCCAGCTGAATATGAATTAGAGCTTTCTGAACAGGTTGTTGAGCAGATCATTAGGCCAACAGGATTGCTTGATCCAATCACCTATGTCTATCCGAAATCTTGAGATTACGCTATGCTGATAGACTCTCTAGATCCTCTTCTCAAAAAGAAGCCACATTTAGATACCTATCTAGAGACACCTCCAACTGAAGAACAAAATTCAGATGAGCTCCAGCATCTCTTTGAAGATATGGCTTCTGTTGAATAAAAATAAAAAACTAAATCAAAAATCTGATTTCTTTCTTTTTTTGAAATCAGATCGCTTGGTTTTAGCTTTCGAATACCTAAGATGTGAATTATCACCTCAGAAAATAGCTACACGAGTATCACAGCTACTCAAAAGGAGAAAATAACACAGCTCAACTATCTCACGAACAAATCATCCCTCATGAAAAGCGAATATCAAGTCCAACATGGGATTTGGATCTTAATTGATGAAATAGAAAAATCTCAAACCCCTTATACCATAGATGAATACTGATTTATGTTAACTATCCATCTTCCAAACGGACAAAATAGGATCATTTATCATGCAGACTATGGATTTGATAGTTCATCACTGAGAAGAATCTTTGAGGATAAAATCTACACCTCAAAAATTCTTAGAAAAAACTGATTTTTAGTCGCAGAAGATATGCTCGTTACTAGAGAAAATACAAGATATAGCAATCCAGACAATACTACTTCCGCCTGCATTCAATTTGCAGAAAAATACGGATATCCACTAATCTTCAAACCAAATGATGGAAGTCTCTGATCTTGAGTTTCAAAGATATTTGATAAGAATCAGTTATTAGCTACACTCTCTCATTTCAATCAAAGCAATAAAAGTATGTATCTCTTACAAACCTACATTCCAGGTAGAGATTATAGAGTACTCTATTTAGATGGAGAAATCCTGGTTGCCTACGAGAGAATACCGCCAACCATTACAGGAGATGGAGAAAATACAATTAAAAACCTGATTGAAAAAGACTTTCCAACGATCAACCAGAAAAAAGTTGAACACTACCTCGAAACCCAAGGGATCAATAGAGAAGCTATCTTGGGAAAAAACAAGGCACTGTCTCTCCTACCAACTGCAAACATTGCAACCTGAGGGACAATCAGAGAGATCAAACACACAGACCGTGATACTACATTTCTAAGGAAAATTGCAGCAGCTTTCTGAGCAAGATACTTCTGAATTGATATCATCTCAGAGGGAGAGCTAGCTGATGGATATATCCTAGAGATCAATAAATCTCCAATCACAAAATGAATTTGCGAATACTCACCAGCTTTCAAAAACCTTTTCTCAACAAAAATACGAACCACCATACAAAAAGATGAAAAACTCATCTAATCCAAAATATCCAGCTTTATTTCTAGTCAATTTTGTATGAAAAATCTCACAAAAATCGTCAATATTTTAATCAAAGTCTTCCTAATTGGACTCTTTCTACAATTTTTTCTCCACACCCTCTTCACTTACAAGTTCTGACGAAGCGAAGGTATCCGAAACCGAGTCCGACTACGAAAAGAAGCACTCATTTTCATCTTTATGCTGATTGCTGGGCGACTCCTAGTACAAAAATACCTTTTATCATGAGAGGAGACTCAAAAAACATCTCGAAAACAGCTCTTGCAGACCTCTTTTTTCAGATTTATTTGTTGATTTCTAATCCTCTGCATAGTTACAGCATTCCTCGCAGTCATTGTTCAAAAAGTCAGTATCTCAACCTATATTCTCTCAGCAAAGTATGACCTGATCTGATTTCTTATATTTATTCTCTGAGGACTACTCGCCCGAGCCCTCCCTATCAATACAAAATTTCACAAGCGATATGAAAATCTTTTTAAATGAGCAATTTATGGAGGAGTAATTTGGTGGGCAATCATTGGACTACTTCCGAGCTTTCTTAAACTCTTTGGTTATTCTCGCGATAGTTTTGAGGGAACGCTGACTGGAAATCCTCCTGCCGTCTACTATACACAGATCAACCAATGACTCGCTAGAAATCAATTCCTCTTCGAGAGACCTATCAGCTTTGGATTCTGGTTGATCGCATTCTGGCCACTTTTTGCTCTCACCTACCTTAGAAAACAGTCTAGAAGAACTCAAATCTGACGAACTATCGCAACAGGAGCAATCGTCCTCTCAACCTATTCAAGAGCCGCTATTTGAGTATGGATTATTCAAACAGCAGTCCTTATCCTCCTTCTTCACCGAAAAGACGCAAAAAAAATTATTATAAAAATCTGAATTCCAGTCTCTATCCTCTTACTTTGAGCATTTTTCTACTTTAGAGGAGCATTCGCCAGAGAACACAGCAATACCGGACATATTAAACTACTCGAAGCTGGTATTGAACTAGGATTACAAAAGCCTCTCTTTGGACGAGGAGCAGGATACTCTGGACCAGCCTCGCATCAGCTCTGCCTAAACGCAACTACAGACACAAGATGCGCTACTATCACTGAAATCAACCAAAAATATAGCATGGATACTCCTGGCTTCAATCCAGAAAACCAATATGTCCAGATTTTTATGGAATATGGAATACTCGGCTTCATTCCATGGATATTTTGTTTTGGACGACTCCTCTGGCAAGGACTCAAAGAAATCAGGACCTACCTAATAGAAGTCAAAAAATGAAAAAAGGCTGATCAAAAAAAATTAACTCAAATACTCATAGCAATCGGACTTGGACTCGGACTCTTCGGACTCGCTATTGAGGGAATGGTACTTCATTCGTTTGTTGATAGAATGATCGTCTATCCATTTATGCTCATCTTCTGAATTCGATATGGACAAAGGTTAGCAGATCATCAAGCCTTCAACTGAGAAGCTCTCGAGAATCCTAACCCACCTGCTTTAGAGAAAAATTCCTGAACAAAACCAACGCAATGAAAAAAATCTAAAGCAAAGAAAAAGAAAAATAAGAAAAAATCAAAGAGAAAATAAGCCTCAAATCAAAAAAAACCTGATATACTCAGGTTTTTCTTTTTTTATCATGAAAGCCTAATTTTCAACTTTAAACTTCTCTTTAAATTCCTCAGTCTTTAAGCTAAAAGTCTCATTATCAAAATACTCGCGATCATCTCTATTTCCAATAGCAGTGACTGCAACTTTAGGGATCAAATGAAAATGAAGATGATTAACACTTTTCCCCAATTCTCAACCAGTCAATCCATCCCTCAAAAGTAACGTCAATCAAGGATATGTCTCATGAAGTTTTGCAGTCCATTTTGTAATCAATGCCATCGCAGCATCCAACTGAGCAGAACTAAGTTCATTGAGAAAAATCACATGATCCTTTGGCACTACCAACAAATGATCCGCCGTATAAGGGGCCCTCGCCAAAACCACATAGCAATATTCATTTTCATCTATAAAAGGTTCAGATGGGAAGCCACAAAAAAAACATGGACTTGCAGACTGCTCCTTCAAAAAATCATCATAATTCATTCTTCTCAACGTTCAAAATAAATAAAATACTGACTATCTCAACATACTAATGTAAAGGAACTTCTTGCTCTTCTCAGCTCTGCATATTTCTGAGCTTATACATTCACTTTTCCCTTTCTCATTCACCATAAATAACAACAAAAGGAATTCCTTTTTTATCCGCATAGGCAAACTGCTTTCAAAGCTTTTCTGCATAAGGATAAACCTCAAAAAATTTCCTCTCTGCCAAAAATCTAGCTCCTAGCACAAGCGAATCAGCCATTCCTCCCTCAAACTGTAGGATCAAGTAATCCGCAACAGTCTGTTTTCTTGTCTCTTGAACAGAGAAAACCCTACTAAGAATCCTACTAATTCAGATACTACCTCAGACCCCACAATATTCATTTCTCTTTGGATCAATATAACCAGTTAGATTCTGATATCTTCCACCTCAACAAATTGAACCAAGCTGCGGTTCATTTTCAAAAACCGCCTCAAAAATAGTACCAGTATAATAGTCTAGCCCTCTAATGATCTGCATATCAAATACCCAGTGAAAGACTAATCAAAAACTCTTTTGAAAATCCTGAATCAAATTCAAAACTGATCTCAGTTCAGCAATTCATACCAAAAAATCCTCATTCTGAGAAAAAAACAAAAGCTGATCCAAATCCTCAATTTTATCAGAAGAAAGCTGAATAAACTTCAGAATTTTTTGCTGTTTTTCTGTATCAAATCAAAAATCCTCCTGCAAACTTGCCAAAAACTTCTCCTGACCAATCTTTGCATATTTATCAATCAGATTTCATAGATCTTGAGCTTTATCTCAAGCAATTTCCTGCAAAAAAGCTCTAATAATCTTTTTATTATTGATATGAAAACATACTGAATCCTGGATCTTAACTGCAGCTAAAACCTCAGTCAAAGTCTTACCTAATACAGCAATAATTTCTGCATCATAATAAAAATAATCCTTTTCTCCCTTCCAGATAGCATCAATATCACACTGAAAGAACTCTCTAAATCTCCCCTTCTGTGCCCTTTCTCATCTCCAAACAGGTTGAATCTGATATCTCTTGAATGGGAAAGTAAGCTGATGCTCCCAATCTAGCGTATATCTTGCAAACGGTACTGTCAGATCAAAATGCAAACCGTACTCTTTCAAATCTTCAGCTCCTTGAGCCATTCCATACAGTCAAAAAATCTGTTTCCCTGTTTCTTCTCAGTTCTTTGCGAGTAGAACATCATTTTTTTCCACTGCTGGAGTATGAATATGAGTATATCAAAATTGCTGATACTGAGCCTGAATAATACACACAATCTGATCAAAAACCAGCTGCTCTGCTGGACTATACTCAGGAAATCCACTTGGACGAAGCTCTGCCATCATACCAAAAAATCTAAAAAAAACTGACTTTACTTGTACTGAAATCATCCTAAAAAGCAACGGATAAATGCCAAATCCTCCCAAAAAACAAAACCAGAAAACCATCAAACTTTTTTTTGACAAAAGAATATTATTAGATTTTTACTTGATTTTCAAAAAGAAAAGAATACAAGAAAATAACTTTTATCAAACAAATACATCATGCACTCAGAACTCATCGCCTACAGTAGCCAACCAGATCTCAAACTCTCAGACTTCAAAAAAGGCAACTATGATATACAAAACTTAGACCAAAAACTGATTAACTACTGCCAAGAGCACAATATTCTAGGACTCACGCAAAAAGACAGCTGATACCCTGCTCAACTCAGAAATTATAGCGATAGTCCCTACCTTTTTTATTACCAAGGGAACCTCGATCTCCTCAAAGAAAAAAAACTCTGAATCGTGTGACCAAGACTCCCCTCTTCCTATGCACTAGAAGTGATGGATTTTTTCTTCAAATCTGCAGAAAAATACCAAATTGCTACAATTTCTGGATTTGCTAGGGGAATAGACCAATTAGCACATGAACTCTCCCTCAAACACAAACTCCCAACAATCGCAGTACTTGGCTGAGGATTTCAACATTATCATAAAGCTAAGGATCGCCTATTTCTAGAAAAAATCCTAGAAAACTGAGGACTGATTATTTCACAATTCAAAATCTGATTTGAACCAACAAAACGAAGTTTCCCACAGAGAAATAAACTTTTAGCTCAACTTGCAGATATCCTCTTTCTGCCAGAGGCAAAAGAAAAATCTTGAAGCCTTATTACAACAGATTTCGCGCACCAATATCACAAAAAAGTCTACTCTGTACCTGCTCAACTTTTCAGTTCCTCTAGTGCTGGTATTTTCCAAAAAATGACTGAAAATAAAATCGAACTTATATCAGATTTTGACTATCATCTCTCAGAGCAGTTTCAAAAAAAATCTGATTTTTCGCCCTCTTGTATTTCAGCAGCTACTATCTCAGAACTCACTCCATCTCAACTCAAAATTTACAATCATCTCAATACTACTCCTGCCTCCTTTGAGGAGTTATTGGTAAGTACACAGCTCGAGTATTCTTCACTCTTGCAAGAAATAACCCTCCTCTTACTCAACAGCACTATTAAAGAAACTAGTCCTGGATACTATT
>CAUUID010000032.1:0-11683 GCA_963545225.1 uncultured bacterium | reverse complement strand
GAACCACCTATCTTCGGGTTATGAGCCCGACGAGATACCGTTTCTCTACTCCGCAATCACACTCCCTGGGGAACCAGGATTCGAACCTGGACAAACGGAGTCAAAGTCCGGTGTCCTACCATTAGACGATTCCCCATCCACATATGATGACGCTTTGCTTTATATCTTTTTCACTTTGATTTTCAAGAGGAAGTGATAGTTTTTTATTTCCCTTGTAAATCCCTAGTCAATCACTACACTATTGAGCACTATTGTTTAATTTTAGACTATTTTCAATGGATTTATCAGCAATCATCGATAAAGTTCAAGAACTCCATTCAGATTTTTCTTTTGATGAAATTGCAGAAGTTTGCTATGAATACCTAGCACAATTTTCAGAAAAGACCAAGGAAGAAACGAAAGAAAAAAGCCTCAAAAAATATCTTACAAAAGAATTTTGAGTTGAGCGAGAAAACTTAGCAGAAAAAAACTCTGAAAAGCTGAACTCATTCTCCTCTATCCCAAGACACCTTTTCAATTACACCAACAAAAAATCTGCTGATTATCTCATAACCATCAAAGGTCTGTGTAAACAGCTCGGCTCAACAATCCTCTTTGAAGACGCCGAACTCAGAATCAAACCTGAAGATAAAATCGCACTTGTTGGGAAAAACGGCGCAGGAAAATCAACTTTTCTCAAAATACTTCTCAATCCAGAACTCGCTGATCACGGAGAGATTGATATTTTAAAAGATACAAAAATCTGATTCCTCTCACAAGATTTATTTCGAGAATCCAGAGAAAGAACAGTATCAGACGAGATGCTAACAACATTTCCAGAGATCACAGCAAAAGTTCAAAGACTCGAGGAAATAAAAAGACTTTTAGACAAAAACGCAGAAAACTCAATCGAACTCATTGAGGAACAAAATGAAATCATCGAGCGAATGCTCCTCAATGAAGCCTATCAAAAATACGACCTCCAACAGGAGATTCTCAAATATTTCGGATTTAGCAAAGAACAACTGAGTTTCAAGATTTCTCAACTCTCTTGAGGAGAACAAACAAAAGTCCAAATCGCCAAATTTTTACTCCAGGATGTCGACCTCTTAATTCTTGACGAACCAACAAACCACCTAGACATTGAGGGAATTCTCTTTATTGAAGCTTTCTGTCAAATGCGAAATAAGGCACTAATCTGTATTTCTCACGATAGGAAGTTCCTAGGTTCTACCTTCAATAAAACTGTAGAAATTAAAAATAAAAAACTGAATCTCTATTTTTGTTGATATGAAGATTTTTTGCTAGAAAAAGAAAAAAGAGAAGAGATTCAACTCAAAAACTATGCTGCTCAGCAAAAATACCTCGCTCAGCAAGAAAGATTTATCGAAAGATTTCGCTACAAATCCAGTAAAGCCTCGCAAGTCCAGAGCAGAATCAAAATGCTCGATAAAATGGATAAAATCGAGGCTCCAGAACTAGAATCATCAGCTCACAAACCAAAACTTCAGGTCACACGAAGACTCCCAGAGACACTGATCAGAATTTCAGAGCTTCAAGTTGGATACTGAGAAAACCCACTCGTCTCTTTACCAAAAAACCTTGAAATCACAAAAACAATGAAGATCTGAATCATTGGAAAAAATGGTGCCTGAAAAACAACGCTTTTAAAGACAATCTTATGAGAATTAAAACCTCAATACTGAGATATTTGGATCCATGAAAAAGTAAAAATCTGATTTTACTCCCAGATTGCAGATGATCTAGACTTTAACGCAACCGTCACAGAAGAACTTGTCTGACCTGGAGTTTCGTTCAAAGAAGCAATGAGCTTCCTCTGAGCTTTACTCCTCGATCCAGAAAAAGCTGAGCAAAAAATCTGAAGTCTCTCAGGAGGAGAAAAATCAAAAGTAGCACTAGCAAAAATGCTACTTGCACACCCAGATATTGTTGTAATGGATGAGCCAACAAACCACCTGGACCTTGGCTCAAAAGAAGCAATAAAAACAATGCTTGCGGATTTTAATGGAGTGAGCTTGATTGTTTCCCATGATAGAGATTTTCTAGAAGCAACCTCGGATCTCCTCCGAGTCATCAAAGACAAAAGACTCACAGTTTTCCACTCTTTTGAGAGAGGGTTTGATGAAATGAAAAATTAAAAAAAATCTGATTTTTTTTGATTGTTTTTCTCATAGAGATCAGTATGGTATACTATAATAGTTTATATCAAAAACCACAATATGCAAAAGGGAAAGCTCATCGTCCTCTACGGTATCAATAACCTCTGAAAAACAACACAAGCCCACCTCCTCATCGACCGATTAAGAGAAAAAGGACTTCAAGCTGAATATCTTAAATATCCGATTTATGACTTAGCACCCTCTTGACCACTACTCAACGCCTATCTCAGAGAAGGAAATCCAAACCAGCTTTCTTCATCAGAATTTCAACTTTTACAAGTCATCAACCGCACACAATACGATTCTACATTAAAAAATAAGTTAGAAAACTGAATTTGGATCATCGCAGAAGACTACACTGGAACTGGTATCGCACGAGGAACTGGAGCCTGATGAGACCAAGCTTTCCTCGAAAAAATCAACTCTCACTTACACAAAGAAGACCTTGCATTCTTCTTTGATGGAGAACGCTTCAGCTCTGGAATTGAAAAAGTCCACCAACATGAGCAAAATAACGAACTAATGAATAAAGTAAGACTTGTTCATCAAAAATTGGCTCAAAAACTATCTCGAGGACCAATCAATGCAAATCTTTCAATTGAAGAAATTCAATCACAACTGCAAAAAATCATCTCAGAAAAATACTTGTAATCAAAAATCCCTCAAATGAGGGATTTTTATGTAGAAAAACACTACGATCCTTTCTATCTCTCGAAAAAAAGATTGGAACTAAACCTCCCCTATCTCAATTCCAATCGGACAGTGATCAGAACCCAAAACTTGATCGTAATGCACCATTTTTCAGATCTGATCTAAACAATTTTCACTTACCCAAAAATAATCCAATCTCCATCAAACATTTCTTGGTCTCGCTCCAGCCCTATAGCTCCACCAAGTATACTTCTCTCCTAAATCAGGATTCTGAAGCCTAAAAACATCAATAAGTCAGCTTTCTTCCATTTTATCCATCTCAGCTCTCTCAATTGGTAGAAATCAGATTGAATTCTCATTTTCCTTTGGCCTCGCAATATCAATCGGACGATGACAGATATTAAAATCACCAGTTGTGATTACTTTTTTTCATTCTTTAACTTTCTGTGCCACAAACTCTTGATACTGCTTGTAAAAATTCAGCTTATAAGTTAACATCTCTGTTCCATCCGCTCTATCTCCTCCATTGGGGAAATAAATATTCAAAAGCAAAAAATCTGACCATTCAACGGCAGTTACTCTCCCATCATCATTAAAACATGCAGGATTTTCAAAAGTATTATGCTTTACCAAGATTGGAAACGACTTTCTATAAAAAATAGCAGTTCACGCATATCCAGGCCTCTCTGAACGATGCCAAACATACTCATACTCCTGCATCGCAAATCTCACCTCAGTTGGCAATTGATGTTCAAAGGCTTTCACCTCCTGCAGACAGAGAATATCAGGATTTTCCTGCTTTATAAAATCAAGAAAACCCTTTTGAAGCACAGCTCTAATCCCATTAACATTTCGAGAAATAATTTTCATTCCACAAGACAAAATAAATTAATACCAATCTTCCTGGATTCCTGCCAAAATTTCAGGTCCATTCTCAGTAATCAAAACCGTATACTCCCACTGAGCTCCTAGATCTCCCTTTTTACAATAAAGATTCCAATCACTTTCATGATAAACGACATCATCAGACTCTACCGCTGTGATAGGCTCCAAAGCCACCACCATACCAGGTTTCCACTGGATTTTTTTCATAGCAGCAGTAGGATGATTCATAAAATAAGGCTGCTCATGAACATCTGTTCACACCCCATGTCCACTCAAGCTTTTCAAGACGCTAAATCCTTCATTAGTAATATGATTATAGACTGCTTTAGAATAGTCGTACGCGA
The DNA here is from genome assembly GCA_963545225.1 of uncultured bacterium. Lineage (GTDB taxonomy): Bacteria > Patescibacteriota > Gracilibacteria > Absconditabacterales > Absconditicoccaceae > HOT-345. The sequence goes on along the minus strand of CAUUID010000032.1, from coordinate 7,644 downwards.
AACCTCCAGTCTTGATAGTCGCAACTCAACGATCTAGTGCTTCTTTAGTAACCTTAATAAGTTGAGCACCCAAAGGATTTGCACTTGCATCACCAACAATCAAGCTAATAGCAGAATCAGAAACTCACTTTTTATAAATAATTCCAGCATCAATTTTAAGCAAATCTCCATTCTTCAAAATAGTGTGATCAGGGATTCCGTGCACCACACAGTCATTTACAGACAGACAAAGATTTGCAGGAAATCCTTCATATCCTTTAAATGCTCAAATCAAATTCCTTTCATCAAGCCAAGCCTGAGCCAACTCCTCAAGTTCCAAAAGCGTCATTCCAGCCTTAGTATGCTCCTTAAGATAGTAGAGATGCTCATTGAGATATTTACAAGAATCCGTGATATTCCTGATTTGTTCGGGAGTTTTGATCAGATTTTTTATCATTTTTTAACACAAAAAAATAAACACAAATGGGAAGATGACGCTTTAATGAGCACCTGTAGAACCGAATCCACCAGTTCATCTCTCAGAACTATATACTTGATCAAAAGTATCAAAAAGCTGACTATCAACCTTGATCTCAACCTGAGGAATCTCAGTAGTTCCATACTGTGCTACTCACCAATGATGTGGAGCAAACTCTAGTTGACAAAGTCTGGTATATTTTTGAATAGTTACTGGATTTTGAGTAAAATTATACAACTGCATCCAATACTCTCCTCTATAGTCTGAATCAATCAATCAAACACCATTTGCTAGCAAAAGCCCATTCTTAAACGGAAGAGAACTTCTCGCATGAAGTTTAGCACACCATCCTGTAGGAATAAAGGTCTTAATTCAGCTTTTTACTAATTTAAGCTCTCCAGGCTGCAGAGTAAAACTCTCATCTGCTTTAACATCCCAACACATCGCTTCAGGCGACTTTTTTTCAGGGATCAATTCCTCAGCACGAACACAAATAATAATAGGCTCCATCATTTTTTTTCTTACTCAAATAAAACTCCAGTTATTCTACAAAACTCGATGCCTAATACAAGAGGAAAACCGATCAAAAAAAAGGAGAAGTTAACCTCTCCTTGAATTTCGCATTATTTGCGATTTACGAATGCCTTTAGGGAGAAACTTCATTCTTTTTTGAAGTTCAATCGCCTTAAGAGATTCAACTCGAAGCTGATTCCTCAATACAGCGACTCCATCAGGAATCTGTTTGTTCTGTCTAATAATTTGCTGATCGGAGGAGACCTTTCCCCGCGCTCCAAAAATAAACGTTTGCCCCAGAACCGGATCAAACACAGACGAAATTGCACCTTGTTGGATCATAATTTTTAGTTTTTATGTTTAACCCACTCAATATAACTCTTCTAAGAGAAATGTCAAGACTTTTCTCCTTGCATTCAATAAAGCAAATCACTATCCTAATAACAATCAAAAAATCTGAATTTTCATCTCCTTTTGTATACATTCTCATGCTCATCTATCTTGAAAAAAAAGCAAAATCCTATCCACAAACCCAGAAAATCCTGAGCAAATTCCCCAACGCTCAAATCCTAGAAATAGACCACTACAAAAATATTTTTGATAAAAATATCTGAGATCAAAACCTCGCTCCAGCCTTCATCATTGCAAAACAGGAACATATCCCACTTTTACCAGTCCCAGAAAACTACGGACGAACAGGAAAATCCTTCTTCTTTAAAACAAGCCTTAATTGCGTTTATGACTGTGAATATTGCTACCTCAAAGGGAACTTCAAAACAAAGTATTCCGTGCTTTTTGTCAATTATGAAGAGATAAAATCAGCGATTAGTGAAAAAATCAACTTTCTCAGAGAAATGGAAAAATACCAATGACCAATAAGTTTTTATGCAAGCAACTATTCAGATATCCAAGGAGTCGATAGCTTAACTGATTTCAATCAGGTTTTTATTCCATTCTTTGAACAATTTGAGAACGTATTGATGGAGACTAGAACTAAGTCTCCAAATATTTCCTCAATCCTGAGCTGCAATAATGGGATTCCTCCTAAAAATACAGAATTCTCATTTTCTCTCAATCCAGAATCCATTATCAAAAGATATGAGAAAGGAACCGCAACTCTAGAGGCGAGAATCTCTGCCATCAAAACGCTTATAGAAAAAGGCTACAGAGTCTGACTCAGATTTCTGCCTCTTTTACCTGTTGAAAATTATGATTTTCTTTATCGTGAACTACTAAAAAGATTAAAATCTGAACTCAATTTTGATCAGATTTCTTCAATTTTTATCGCTTCTCTCATCTACAATCCTTGAGATTTCAAAATTATGCAGAAAAAGAATCCAAATTCTGACCTACGACCACTTATCAGTCCTCAAGAAAACTGACTAATCAAGATCCCTACATCAACTCGAGAACACTTCCTAAAAATCTTTAGAGAAGAACTCCCAGATCAAGAGATCCTCTTTGATTATGTATAAAAGAGCAAATTCTTATTTGACTTTTTAAAACATTTAGATATAGTAAAAAACAACAAACAAAAAATAATTTAGCTATGATATTTATCATTATTATAGGTATTGTACTTATTGCACTATTTTGGTATGAGCAATTAGATACCGCGCTCTTTATCACCAATATGTACTTAACCTATCTCATCTATGACTTTTGGGCAATAAGCTTTGAAAATAAGCTCTGGTCCCACATGAGCAACCATACAATAGAACTCCTCGTTCTGATAGGACTTTCTGCACTATTATTAATGCTCTATCTGGCAAACATCAAAGTAGCTCTCGACATTCACCAAAAGGGCAAAAACAAACACTCTACCTAAGCATCTTATGGTAGAGTTTTTTTTAAAGAGAAAAAATCAGATTTTTCTTTATCTTTTCACAAAAAAACTCCTGTCTACACAAGACAGGAGCTCATCTTTAACACTGTTCCGCATCAAAGAGCAAAGCTACAACAGCATTCTCCTTCCGAAGAACTTCTAAGAAGAGGTCCTCATCATCTATAGATTTGCACTTCTCATCTAAAAAGAAGCGACGCATTTCCATAAGATGGAGAAAACTCCCCTCTTCAAGCTGATACCACTTACCTCCTGGTTGAACAGAATTCTCCATCCGAGTATAGAAGGTCGCTCGATAATAGACAAAACTACCTTTAATCTTCTTCCAAGAGGATGCAATGCGATAAATTTGAAGTTTCCTAGAGAGCTCAACATCTAAACGATTAATCTTAACCTGATACTTTTTAGGAAGTTCCCATTCCTTCACATTTCTCATGACTACGAAATAGTTCTCAAACTCTCTAAAAAAACGAGACACCCTAAAAACCGCATATCTTCCAAAAAGATTCCGATCTTCATCACGCATTTTTTTGAGTCTTGAAATATCTCTCCTAAGATGTTTTTTTAACGAGCGCTTACGACGAGAATACGAGGACCTTTCTTGGATAATAAACTTAAAATCCTGAAAAGCCTCTTGATCCAAAAGTCTCTGGAGAAAAGAAACTTCCCCCTTGTTTTTGATTGACTGTCCTTTATGTTTCATATGATTAAAATTTTTTATTTCCTCAAAAACAAATAATACATATTTAAAATAAAGAGTCAAGAGAAAATAAAAAACAAGACTATATAGAATAATAAAAAAGAAATCTGACTTCAGACTTCTTCTTCTTGTTTTAAAACTATTTTTCTTCCTCTTCTGAGGTAATATCTTGATTTCTAGCCTTCATAAGTGGGAACATCACAACATCTCTGAGATTTTCCTGTTCTGTCAAAATCGCCAAAATCCTCTCAAGTCCCATACCAAATCCTGACTGAGGCGGCATTCCATATTCCATCGCCTCTACAAATGCATCATCTCCACTCGTAGCCTCATCATCTCATTTTTTACTTGCCTCAGCCTGGAGATCAAAGTTCTCCTGTTGCAAAATTGGATCTACAAGTTCAGAATACGCCTTACAAATTTCCCATCCATTCACCAAAAGCTGAAATTGCTCAACAATCTGCTCATCCACATCTGAAATTCTCGCCAAAGGCTGCATAATCACTGGATAATTATAGATGAATGCTGGACCTACAATCTTTGGTCTCAACACCTTTTTGTACAAATAGTCAATAAGCGTAGTGGTTCCCATATTTTCCATTCCCTCAAAAGTAATTCCCTTTGCCTGAATGTCTGCCCTAAGCTTATCTGCATCATCAATCCCATACTTAGAGATATCAAGTCCACTAGCCTCATTTACCCCTTGAGTATAATCAATTTTTTCCCAAGGAGTTGTAAAATCAACCGTTTTCTCAATTCAGTCTTTATCTTTTACCTTAAGCTTCTTTTCTAGCCCAAGATGCTCAAAAAGATAATCAAACATCTCCTCAGTAAACTTCATATTATCCTCATAGTTCCAGTACACAGCATAATGCTCCACTTGAGTAAATTCCTGAACATGAGAAGGATCTGATCCCTCATTTCTAAAATCCTGACCTATCTCAAAAACCTTTTCAAACCTACCAACCGTCGCTTTCTTAAGAGAAGTTTCAAAGGCAATTCTTAAATATACATCAGTATCAAAATCATTATGATGCGTAATAAAAGGCCTTGCGGCAGCTCCAGAAGCTGCATTATCTAAGATTGGAGTTTGAATCTCAGTAAATCCTCTAGATCTATAAAAATCTCTCAAAACCTGATAAAACTTTGACTTAAACAAAAATCTCTGATAGGTTTCAGGATTCATCGTCATATCTAGATACCTCTTTCTATAAAGCTCCTCCTGATCATTGAGTCCGTGGAATTTTTCAGGCAAAGGTCTGATCGCCTTAGATAAAAATTTGAATTCTGAAACGAAAATTGTAAGTTCTCCCTTATGTGTCTTAAAAACTTCCCCCTTTACTCCGATAAAATCTCAGAGATCAACCATCTTCTCCATGAATTTATATGCAGAAAGTTCTCCTGATTCAGTATCAGCATTTTCAAGCACATCAACAGCAATATCCTCACTTTTCCCATCAGAATTAGTAATAGTTTTGAGAATCTTACAGTGATCTCTGTGAAACATCAACTGAATCTGATCACTACTATCCAAAATCTTAGCAAACGCAAGCTTCCCATGAGAACGATAAAGCATTACTCTACCAGCAGTCTGAACTTGCACCTGAGGATTCAAAACCACCTCCTCACTATCACGAAGTGTTTGCCCCTCATACTGTGCAATAATATGGCTAATAAGATCCTTCTTCTGGAAACTCTGAGCATAGGGATGAATCCCCATTTTTTTCATTTTATGAGTTTTCTGTATTCTCACCTCCTTTTCTGACAAAGTTATTTGGCTCATATCATTACAATTATTAGTAAAAATCCTAAATCTGAGCTTAGCTATTTCCTCTTTTTTTTCAAGGACTAATCGAAGAAAAACTATAAAAAGCTAATCGTATCTATAATATTTTCTATTACTCCACTCGCATAACCATCAAATTGGAGATATAGCACTCCTTTCGCATTCCAAAAACAGAAATAATAATGAGCATTTTGATCAGATTTCTTAATGAGTTCCTGCTTTGCATCTATAGTATCCTGCAGAAATATAAAATAAGGAACGAGTTTATTATCAATTATTCTTTCCCCTGTAAAAACCTGCTCAATACGATCAGATCAAGGGATTATTCCCGTTTTACATACTGTTTCAAGCTGCTGTAGAACAGATAAGTCCTGTCAGATTTCATTTCTGAGTGTGATCCCCTTTTGATCATCTAAGCTAAAAAAACGCAATGAAAAGCTTTCGCCATAATCTGAAAATTTCACATCTTTTAGTTCACGAGGGAGCTCAAAAGAAAAAAAATCTGAAACCTTAACTACTGGAGAATCGAGCTCAATAAAATAATTATTCCATAATATAACAAGAGGATTTTCGACTGCATATTCAGAAAAACTTCAAATTCTAAGGTCTGATTGGCGTTTTTTGAACAAAGGGAAGAAAGAAGAAAAAAAAACAATAGCTAAGATTCCACCGACTCCAAGGCAAATTTTTCGCATATATAAAGATAAAAGAATAAAACAAATGGAGAAAGTAAAAACTTTCTCCATTTTCCCATTAACTAATGGGTATATAAGAATTCAGTATTAAAAATCAAGCAAAAAGAAGAAAAGGCAAAAAAGAAAGAAATCTGATTTTTTTCTTTTTTCAAAAAAGAAGACATTGACATTTCCTCAAAAAATATTATAAAATACGAGAAAATAAAAAAATAGAAAAACATGGAAACAAAAAAACAAACGGAAACAAAAGAGAGGGGAAATGATATTAACAAAAAAGTCGCAATGCTACTTCTAGAATCACCGCTCGAAACAATCAGCATGATGAAAATGCGAAGTAAATTTGAGCAAGCACTCTACCAACTACGGTTAAACAAAATTGCACTAGTTACAGAGTATCGTCTAAACTCGAAACAGTACCTTAGTCTCCTAGAAATGGAATATACCCAGAAAAAGGAGTACTTCGAGAGTAAAATCAATCATATTCCAACGACAAAGGAAGAATATGAAGAGGGAGACGCACTTTTTGCAAAAATCAATCAACTCAGCAAAAGATTTGACATTACAAAAGCCGAAGAAGAGCAACTTTTAAGAGAACAGTTAATTACCATTGAGGTCATCTACGAAGAGAAAAGGAAAGATATCCTCGCTCAACAAGAGTTCTGTGAACTCATGCACAAACAAAACTGCTATTGGAAGTTAATCGACTCAGGGCGCAAACTCTTTTTCTACAAGACAGTTCCCATAAGACTAGAACCAGGATTGCAAAAGATATCATATTCACCTGATGAAATTATGGTTAGAGAACATAACAATTACGGAGGAATACTTCTCCCGCAATCTAGCAACAATAAGCTATATATAGCACTTCCAGACTGGGAAGATGTTCCTATCAATCTCATATCAAGTGATTCGCTTTACGAGTGGATACTTAGAACACTAGAAAGGAACGCACTAACAAAAGAGGTGATAGAGATGGAAATTGAGTATCTTATGAAAAAAGATTAAAAAAACCAGCCTCCTTTTCTGAATTTCGGAGAAGGGGCTTTTTCTTTATCGCAAAAAGCAATATTCCCAAAGAAAATTTGCTTTTTTTAAAGTTTCAATTATAATTTAATATCTTTTATTTGCTGACCAGTCTGATGAAAGCTGTCTTTCCAAAGAATATCCAAAAGGGAATCTTAGCAGGGATGAATTTCAACATCTGACCTTTTACGGTATCAGTCTTTCAGCTTTTTATCTTAGCAATCGGAATTGCCATAGCTTTTGTCGTATTTAATAAATTTGCTCAAAGTAGTAAAGCTGTAGGAATATTTTTTGGAATTCTAATTTTTCTCTTCTTTGCAGTCATTGCATTTTTTAAGATTTCAGAATTGAATCTTCTTGCCTTCATCGTAAAGTTCGTCCAAAATCAGTTTTTTGACACTACTAAAAAATATCAAACTAACTATACCAAAAATGACCAACTCGCAATCCTTATCGAGAAATCAAAAAGTCAAAATACCAAACAAAAAATAGAATACAAAAGCTGAATCGAACTAGAGAATATCGATAAGCTCGATACTTCCTGACTCCTCTCCTAAAGAAATCAAAAATACAAAAAAATGCTGAGGAAGGGACTCGAACCCTCAAGCCAAAGGCATACGCACCTCA
>CAUUID010000031.1:0-12119 GCA_963545225.1 uncultured bacterium | reverse complement strand
CAATTACCTTTACTCTTGATGGTAAAGAGTATACTCTTCAGCCAAATTCTTCTCAGAATGTTAAACTAGCAAGAGGAGAGCATACTTTGGTATACAGCGGAGAAACAGTTAAGTTTGAAAAAGGTAAGGGGGAAACAGCAACAGATGATTTCCTTGGAGGAAAATATGCTCTTCTTAATCCTACTCAATCAGTATACGTATATTACAAACAGATCTATACTAAAAATATGAGTGAATCTGCTGCGAATAGTATTGTATCAACTTTTGACTGTCCAGAGGGAGGGGAGTTTAAAGCAGGAGAGAAGTGTCCTTTCAAACTTTATGACGACGCTTTTATCGAAGTTAATGCAGACTACGGAGTTAATTCTAGTCTTCCAGGTACTGCAACTATCGGTAAACGTTCAACTTATACTATTAAATCAAAACTTTTCAGAATTGACGACTTTGAGAAATATATGAGTGAAGAATAATCATTTACAATTCTCTTTCATAAAAGGAAAAAAGACTGAATTCAGATTCTTCTGGTCAGTCTTTTTCTTTATTGTTAGAAATTAAAATGCTGATTATATATTCGGGATTGATTCACAGTTTTTTGTTGAATCAATTCGCAAGAAGCCATCAGGACAGAGGGGAGAAAGTTCAGGCTTTTCTTCTACTGAGGCTGATTTTCCACAGGCACTAAGAAGTAGTAGGCATAGCAAACAGGTTGTATAAACTATATATTTTTTCATAAATTTTCGATAAAATAAAAAATAAGTTTAGCTTAAGTATAGGAGTTTCCTTTCTTTTTTCAATATACAATAGTTTGTTAAGTTTGTAGGAATAGGAACGTGTTGAATACTCCTCGTATACCCCTATGTTCTTTTATTGATAATACAGGAAAGAAAAAAGCATTGCATCCGAGACAGAAAACCCTATCATAAAACCAGACTTTTTACCTTTTTTTAACGCAGAAAATGTTCGTTCATCTGCATGGATATAGTACCTATTCCTTCCTTGAAGCGATTGGTAAGCCAAAAGATATTGTTAAAAATGCGAAATCACTATGATATACTGCCATCTGACTAACAGATTTGAATGTTGTGTACGGAGCATTTCAGCATTATATGGCTGGGAAAGATGAAGGAATAAAGCCAATTGTTGGAGTTGAAATTGGATTCGTATTGGATGCCAATAATGTTGCAAATCTGAAGTCTGTTGGTTCAATAACACTCCTTGCGATGAGTACGGAATGATACCATAATCTTCTTCAGCTTGTAACTTATGCTTCTCAGACTGGAATCGAGTTTAGACCAAAGGTTGATATGAAAGCATTGACAGAAAATAAAATCTGAATTTTGGCTTTCTCTTGAGGTGTTGAGTCACGAATTTCAAAGATGATTCTCAACTGAGAACCTCTTTCTAAAATCCAAGAAATCATTGGCATGCTCAAAAATACCTTATGAGCAGAAAATTTCTATCTTGAAATAATTGCTCAGGATGAGCAAGAACATCCTGATATTGCAAAGATCAATAAAACAATCCTTGAACTTGCAGAATTAACGCAAACTCCTTGTATTATCAGTAATATCTACGCTTACCCAAGGCCAACGGACAAAATAAATCAAGAACTTGCTATGGCGATCAAGGACAACTTGAAACTCTTTGATCCAAATCACAGGGTACCAACTACTGAAAATCATCTTATGACCGAGGAGGAGATCCGCTCTATTGCTCTCAAAAATGGATATGCTCCTCAGCAGGTCGAAGAACGAATACAAAATACCGGTAGTATCGCTGACCGTGTTGACTTTAAAATCGAGATGGGGACGTCGCTCTTCCCAAAGTATGATGGTGAAGAAGAGCTAGAAATTCTCTACCAAGCCTGGAAGGAAAAAATGATTCTTGATGAGTAAAATTTATAATATCCCATTTCTATAAAAATAGAAAACAAAAAACAGACTTTTTCTTCTTTTGTCTAGTAGTTTGATGAGATTCTATTTTCTCGTCAATTGAAAATAAAGGTCTAAAGCCTATTTTGACTTGCAAATAGAGAGAATAAAAATAAGAATACCGCTGTAATAATTTTTATTCTTTTATAAAAAATCACAATGAAAAACTTCAAAAAAGGTTTTACCTTGGTGGAAATGCTGATCGTAGTAGTGATCATCGGTATCCTTGCTGCAGCTATTTTGCCTAGACTCAGTGGTGCTCAAGCTGCTACAAGAGATGCTGCTAGAGAAAAGGGGTTAACAGATCTTGTATCTGGAATAGAGATGTATCTTGCTGCTAAGGGTAATTATCCAGAGGTAGAAGGAGATGCTGAAACTGCATTATCAGGACTTGTTAATAGAGGATATTTGAAGAATATCCCTACAGATCCTTCAAAGGCAACAAATGCGGTAAAAATTTGAAATGTTGCATGAAAGCAAGGACAGTATACTTACAAATTGATTACCTCTGAAGGTGGATCTTCAAAGGGGGCATATATCCTTGCTGCACATGTAGAAACTCTAGATAAAGCAAATGCAATTTCTGGAACATTGGCTAATGTTAACGATGCAACTAAGCCATCTGGAATCTTCTTGTGTGATTCTGTTGATAAGACAAATGAAAGTAAAGCGGCTACATCAGCAACAGATAGAAAATGTACAGTTAAAGACAATTCAGAACTTTTGTTTGTTATGATTAGATAATTATCCTCAGAGATAAAGAAAACCCTCTCTTAGAGAGGTTTTTCTGTTTTTGGCTCTGTCATCGCAAGGTTCACCTTGTCAGTCGTGGCGATCCAGATTAAGAAAAAATAGGATTGACTTTAACCCGAATTTCTTCACTTCGTTCGCAATGATGGTTTGTCATCGCGAGGCTCAGTTATAAGTAATCGCGATCCAGCATAAACAAAGCAAGTCTCCTTACCCCATTGGGGGAGGATATTAGAAGGATTTAAAACCTTTAAAGAGCCCCTCATAATCGCTAATTAATAATCAATATCCTCCCAAAACAAAAAAACCAGATTTTTCTCTGGTCTTTTTTATATTCTATTTATCTCACTCTAAAAGTCATTGATTGTTCAACTGTTTGCTCGTCTTCAAATTCCATCGTTACCTTGATAGTATAGGTTCATTTTTTATCAAAAGTCTTGGTCATCTCGATACATTCTCTACCATTACATGAAAGTGGTTGGCTCTCATCTCCAAATGACCAATAAATTTTTTCTGGCAACCCATTAAAATCCAGACTAAAGACAACAGGTTCTCCAAGTCTCGCTTCTTGTGTCGGATGAGAGGTAGAGCTAATATCAAGCTTAATCAGTTGTTTATTTACAATGATTGGATCCTCAAGTCCGAATGTGAGCGAACGACCTTTTTTGGTAAAAACTGATACTTTTGGTTTGAATGTTCACTGGTTCTTCTCTACATTATAATAATAGGTATGCTTGATGACAGCATTTGATAGATTGTTTTGAGTTTTTCCATCTCAAAAATCCCATGAAAAGTATGCTATTTCATCATCAGGATCATTAAGTTTAGTTGCTGAGGCATCTAGTGTAGTTGTAAAAGGAGAGAAACCAGATTTTTCTCCAATTACTTTAATATCTCCCACAATATCATCAAGTCAGATTTTTGTCGTAAGGGTTTCTTGATACTGGAGTCCACGAACCTTATCTTCAATCTGTAGGGTAATAGTATGTTCCTTTGAATCTCTCACATCAAAAAGATATTCATCAGTATTAGTCTCCACAACAGGTCTACCATCATAGAGCATACGAACTACACTATCATAGGTTTTAGGTTCAATAGATTGAATCTTGAACTTTAATTTTGTCGGCACCTCGCTCAGTGTTATGGTTTTTGTTTCCTGAATTTGAGTAGTATTCAGTTTTTGGAAACTTGAAACCCTAGGAGTAGAGGATGATAATTCATAGTTGACAGTATACGATGCTTTATCTGTGAGTCTCACAATATCCTCACAAGAACCTCTCTTTCCTTCATTGGTAATAAAGTTCATCCTAAAAAGATACGAACCTTGGCCTTGGAATTTATAGTTAAAACTCATTCCATAGGTCTTACCCTGCAGCTCATCAAGTACTTGGTTAGTCGCATGATCCATTACCAAATATGAATAATCTGAGATATTCCTTTCTCCACCATCCAAAAATTCAACATTTACTACATAGTCATTGACCTTTTTCTGGTCAAAACTAAACTTACATACTGGTGTTAGAGATTTTTCAACTCTCAGAGGAAAAGAAAATAATGCTGATTTCCCGAGGTCTGGCAGTATAAAGCTTGGATAATAGACTTCAGCCTTTTCATAGTTGAATATAAAGCTCGTATCATCTGCTTTGTCTTCATTTCCATCACCATCACCATCCCAGCTAATACGATAGTTTTTGAGCCCTAAATCTCTAAAAACCTGATCAGCATTTATAGTGAGTCAGACAGGAAGTGGTCAGACAATTACTTCATTATTCTGCATCTCAAGCTTCTTATCTTCTGGGACAGAAAAGCTTAATTCTGAAGCGATAGTAATTGTCTTGATTGGATAAGTTCAGGTTTGTTGATTATTTTGAGCATCCGTATATCCTACAATCAGAGACGCTGTATAATTTCCCTTCTTTGTATAGAAACAAGCTCCATTAAACATATCATTCCCTCCATAATTGAGAATCTGTCCATTTCCACAATCAAGCTGTACCGTTTGTGGGGTATAATTTCAGATCTGAAGAGCAATATAGGTTTTAAAATTCTGAGTGAGTAGTTTAAATGGTACATTTACCGGAGCGATCAAAAGCGAATTTCTATTGATTTGAGTGAGTTGAGTAGAGTTATCTTTTGTTGGCTGATGCACATAAGAGAGCAGGACTTCATCAGGATTTGCAAGTGCATCTACTTGGATCTTTCAGATTTCTCCTAAAAGCTTTGTCCCAGCTCCTAGTGCGAGTCCCAATACAAATATTCCGATAAAAATTCCACCATAATACCAGGCTTTTGGCTTATTTTTTACAGTAAAGCTCTTGTATACATTCATAATGATCACAATGATCCCAACGAGCATAATCACGATCATCACCGTAAGCGAAAGCCCAGAGAGGAGCGATTTTGCTGTTGATGGGCTAATTCCAAGTGATCCAAGTCCGCTGAGCTGAGCTGGATTTTGTACCAAGTAGTAAAACAAAAAGAGCAGTCCTATAACCAAAAAGAAAATAATTGCTCCACATCAGATAAAGATTGACTTTACTGAGATATTTCTTGTGGCTCAGCTTTTGATAACGACATCTTTATTTACTTGAAGATTTGAATATCCCAAAAGCTTCAGTTTTTCCTGATTTTTTTGATAGTATTCACTCAGTTGTTTGAGCTGGGCTTGATATTTGAGCATTTCATCTGAGGTCATATTTGGGTGTCCCTGAATATAGACCACAACTTGATTATATAATGCCTGCAATTTTTGTTGCTCTTGCAATATCTCTTGGATTTTCTGCTCTTCATTAAGCGGGTTTACACCTGCTGTTTGAGATGAATTCTGGAGGAAATTTTCGTTACCTGCCATTTTGTTTTTTTGTTTACCGATATAAATCAAGATAATTATAGCCAGATTTCAGTTTTTTGCAAATTTTTAGCCAAGAAATCCAAGTTTATCTATACCTATTTTCAAAAAAAAACAAAAAACTGAATAACTCAAAGGATATTCAGTCTTTCTTATTGTTTTCTTATCTATTTTTACAGCTATTCAGCTGCAAGTCTTCTTTCTTTCCTTTCTGAAGTAACTTGAGAAATGAAGTCTGAAACAGATTTTTCATACTGTTTTTTACTTCTAAATTCTCTTACAGAGACACTAGAAGCCGCTTCTTCCTTCTCTCCCACGATCAAGATATAAGGAACCTTCATCATCTCTGCATTTCTAATCTTTTTAGAAAAGCTATCACTACTATCATCAACACTTGCTCTAAGATCCTGCTGTGAAAAACGCTTCTTAAGCTCAAAAGCATAATCATTAAACTTTTCTGCAACTGGAACGATCTGCATTTGAACTGGTGCTAGCCAAAGTGGGAAAGCTCCACCAAAATGCTCGATCATCACTCCCATAAATCTTTCAAGTGAACCAGAAATTGCTCTGTGAATTACTACAGGTCTTTCTTTTTCACCTTGTTCATTAACAAATGAAAGATCAAATCTTTCTGGCAAGTTGAAATCGCATTGGATAGTTGCTAATTGCCATTCCCTTCAGATCGCATCTTTAAACATAAAGTCGAGCTTTGGACCATAGAATGCAGCCTCATCAATTCCAATCTGGTATGGTAGTTCAAAAGTATCACAAGCGTATTTTAATGCTCATTCAGCCTTTTCCCATACTTCATCTGAACCGAGATATTTCCCCTCAGGTCCTCTAACTGAGAGTCTTACCCAATAATCATTGATCATACCAAGGGTTGTATAGAAAGTTTTGATAATATTTACAATTGTTCCTACTTCTTCAGTGATCTGACTTACACGACAGAAAAGATGTCCATCATCTTGTGTAATTGATCTTACACGAGTCAAACCGGAAAGCTGACCTGTTTTTTCATCTCTATATACAGTCGCTGGTTCAAAATATCTTACTGGCATATCACGATAACTAAACTGATTATCAGCGAAGATCTGCATATGATGAGGACAATTCATCGGCTTCATAAAGAAATTTTCATCCTTACCTCTTACTCTAAAGAGTTCATCTCAAAATTTTTCAGCATGCCCAGACGTTTTATAGAGGTCTTCTTTTGCTAGGTGTGGAGTCCAAACTCTCTGGTATCCTTTATCTTTATGAAGTTCCCAGAGGTAGTCTTCAACCTCTTTTCTGATGATCATTCCGTGAGGCTGGAGTAGCGGCAATCCAGAACCGACTAAAGGAGAAATAGTGAATAATTTCAGTTTTTGACCTAATATTCTGTGATCTCTTTTTCTAGCTTCCTCAAGCATTGTAAGATGAGCTTGTAATTCTTCTTTAGTATCAAAGGCGAGTCCATAAACTCTTGTCATCATTACATTATCTGAATTTCCCCTCCAGTAGGCACCAGCTAGCTTCTCAAGTTTGAAGGCTTTTGGATCAATTTCCTTAGTTGATTCCACATGCGGACCTTCACACATATCCAAGAAAGTTACGAATCTTCCGTTAAACTTTTCAGGGAATTTTTCTTGAAGATAACTCGTTACTGCTTCATAATATGAAATATATTCATTAGAAAGGTCCTTGAGTAGTGCAGCCTTCGCAGTCTCAGGAATGCTATTAGCATAAAAGGTGATTTCTTCACCAGCAGCAGAAAACTCAGCTCTCATCTCCTCTTTATATTGTTGTTTCATCAAGTTTACAACGAGGTTTTGAGATTCAGCATCAGGCAAGGCAAATAGGATAAAATCCTGATTTTCCTTGATGATTTTCTCCATCTGAGTTTGGATTTTTTTCAAGTCCTCTTCCTTAAGCTGATATTCTGGACTAAAGAGAAAGTCGTAGTAAAATCCATCCTCAATAGCAGGTCAGATCGCTACTTCAACATTTCGTTGCTGTTCTCTTTGGACCGCTTGCGCAAGAATATGCGAAAGCGAATGCCTCTTTCTAAATAATCACTGTTCCATTAGCTAAGTATAATAAGATAAAAAAGCCCTTTCTCTCTAATAAAAAACTCCTGCAGAAAGGCAAGAGTTTCCAAGTTTTACCACCAAGAAAACCTTGCCGATTAGTCGGTTGTAGTAGTTCTCGTGGTAGTAAGCTGTCTCATTCTTGAGGGAAAAAACTAAATCTAATTCAGAGATTATGATTTTCAATCAGTATGTCAAGGCAAAATGAATAAAAATCAGATTTTTTCTTCTATCTTTAAAAAAAATAAAAAAGCTAGGGAATCCCTAGCTTTTAAAATAAGATTTAAACTATTATTGCAGCTCAAGACTAATAATCTGACTACTTCCAAAGATGCTACTTTGCAAAGCAGAGAAGAGGATATTTTCAAACTCAGACTTATCAGCCCTAGAAAGTGTTTTTAGAAGGCTTAAATACTGAACCAAAACGAACCTTTCATCTTGAGTCAGATTTTTTGCATCTAAGTTCCCATTAGAAATATATCCAGCAGCGATAGAGAACAGTTTTCCACTATCAACTTGCTTATTTATAAGATTAGCCATATCATCAATTCCAGCTGCAGATTGATATCTTGAGAGGAAGAGATTGAAAATATGGGTTAAGAGACTCATATCTTCTTGAGTAACAAAGAATTTTGCTACAATCATCTTTGCTCTGATGAGCAAGAGTTGATCATCACTAAGATTTCAAAATTCTTTACGAAGTTCTGCATCACTAAGTTCAAATCAGTATTTTGCACCGATATTATTAGTAAAGAGGAGCTTCAGATAACCTTCTTGACTGAATTTTGCAAGCATACTGATTGCTCCAGGAGCGAGAATTTCAGTTTCACCAGTATTGAGCTTTGCAAAGAACCTATGGAAGAGACTCTCATTACCTTGACCAACTCTACCTACTGTTCCAATATTTGGATCAATGATAAGATATTTGATATGCTTATTCTTGAGCCTATTGTATGATTTACAGCTATTAAAGTCTGAAAACTGTTCCCAAAGCATAGTTAAAAGTCCATCAGATCGCATATTTCTTTGATTTTTAAGGAAGTATTGAATATAGGTTCCAGCGACTAATACTCCATCTTCATCTGCTCTATTTTCTACTGCTTTCATAAATGGAAGATATGCTCCAAACTGTAATTCAAAAAGCTTATCTGCTGTGAATTTGTAAGTTTTTTGATTTAATACTTCAAGGTTTTCACTTAAGATTTGCTCAGTTCAAACGTTTGACTTATACCATCCAAAAGCTCAACTTCCAGCCTGAGAAGAAATCCTTGACCAGTTGAGGTAGGATTGAACGAGGATAAAGCAGGTGAGAATTCAGATTAAAGTCGAGAATGCCATCTGGCTTTTTGCAGTATCTCTGTGCTCCATTTCTTCAATGAAGATCATGACTGCTAGGATTGACCAGATAATAAGTCCAAGTCCATACCAAAGAATACCTGCAGCAATAGCCCACCAAATTGCCCAACCACTAATGATTGAAAGTGAAAGGATCAAAAGCACTCTTAAGCGAGCAAATAATGCATAAATAGCGGCAGCAACAAGCAAGATCAATACAAATATCCAAATCAAACCAATATCAGTATAATAACTACTGAGATTTTGCAAAGACCAGTTATAAATTGCATTAAGTGGAACGATATACCTATATGGAATATTAACATTCCCATTATCAGTTGAGATACTATGTTCTTTACCGTAAGTTTGCAATGCATCAAATGCAGTATCAATTTGTGCATGAGTTCCACTGCTAATCGCATCAATAGTATTTTGAATGAGTGTTGCTACCTTCCCATCTTGAGTTCTAAGTTTTGATTTGAGCTCAGATAAAGAGGTTGAAATCTGATTTTTTGAACTTTCTGTTTGTGCACTTGCAGCGAGCTTTTCAAGGAGAGTAGTGTTTTCACAGAGAAGAACCGCGTCAGCATTGAGTCCATAGCAAGCATTATCTTTCCAGAAGAAGAGTCTAAGAATAAGCCCAGAAACACCAGTCTTTGGGAAAGCTCTTCTACCAAATCCAACATATCTTCCAAAGTCTTCATTTACTGCACTTCCTGGAGCTTTTTGGAGATTAGCTGTGAGGTCTGCTTCATCAAATTTTTCAGCCTTACATTGATGATAGTTGAGGTCTGAAGTTGCTTGATCAAGATAGTTGCTATCAATAACTCTTTGAGTTTCCAAGCTTTCAAGTCCTCCGGTCTGCTGTGCAAGGAGAGGCTTTATCTCTTTAAGACTAGAGTTTTCATCTTTTTGATCTGAAGGATTAGAAGAAGCCTGCCCCAAGATTATTGATTGAATAAGTTCTGCCGGTTTAATTTGATTTTGTTCAACGACTTGTCTGATGAGTACCCATGGTCACTTGAAGATTAGCATACTCACGAGCATACAAATTCCCCAGAGAAAGATATTTTTTAGTTGAAGCCCAAAGTGTGCTTGCTTTTTTATAAATCCTCTCACAATACCAATAAGGAAGAGTATTCCTCCAATAATGATCAGAATTTTTCCTAATGCTGGAGAGATAAACGCAGCGGTGAAGAGTGGCTGTAAGATTCCCATTGCTCATAGCACCAAAATTCCAGCTCAGAAACTAGCCAAAGCATTTGTCAAAATCCCAAGCAAAAGAAGTCAAAAAATCACAATATCAATAAATGCTGTTGGTTTCGCCATTGTGGCAAAAGCAAAGAACACCGCAGAAATAATCAAATATTTTGGAGTATCGTTTCTTGATGCATTTGCGGTCTTTTCTCGAAAATGATTAAGTGCAGTAATTCCCGCTAAAATTGCAAATACTGTCAATGCAAGCACTCCCATATCAGTTTTATTGTCTACAAAGAGGAGGAATGCCCCCATACCGCTAGTGAGCCATAAAATAAGCAGCCCCCATCAGATCATAAAAGAAGTTTGGGATACTGATTCAGGTTTTTCTTGATCTTTTTGTGGCTTTCTAAAGAAGGTTAATATTTCTCTTAGGAGACCGATCCCTAGTAGTAAAACAAATACTCAGCTCCAGAAATTCATGATTACTGCAAAAGAGTCCTTTGCAATATTAAGAAATTTAGTTAGTGGAGCGAAAAAAGAGAAAGCAAATGCGATAAATCCATGCCAAAGATACGGCATTGCACTCGCTGCTCAGGCATTCCCTCGGAGAATCCCACCATGTTCAGCGATTACCTTTGGCGTATACATGTATTCGTGATTCGCATCTCGCGCTGTTGGATAAGGAATGTAAGAGTGATCAAATCCAAAATAGAAATACCCAACAGAACATAAAGCAAGGAGTACAATAATCCATCAGATTTTTGGTTTTTTTGCCAAAGCTTGAAAATCGATAAACACCTGACTTAACGCTTGAGTATGTGGTTTCAAGTGTTTTATCTCCCAATAGCTAAGTACCGCAAGTCCAGCAACGATTATCCAAAGTAATCGAGAACTAAAGATTCCTACACCCATCAAGATTTGCATCAAAACAAGAAATACTACTAGCCCAATTCCAAATGTGAGTAACGTCTCTTGCCATCTAATAGTTTCAAAGAGGCGAAGTTTTCTAACGATAAAATTTCAGAGTACAAAAAGAAGAAAAATCAGACTTACTCCTAAGGTATATAGTAATGCAACGTTGAAACTTTGAAGGAGCAAAGCTCAGAAACCTAGCAACGTTCCATTGATCCATGCATGCAAAAAGCTAAATCCAACAAGTCCTCCTCAAAGTCTCAACCCAAGTCCGAGGAACGAAGGCGTTTTTGCTTTTTGTAGATAGTAAATAGGGAAATAAGCACACAAAAGCATGCTCAAAATCATCGTAAAATGTTTTCCAGAGAATACCATTTCACCGTAATAACTATGATTCCCCATAAATGAGATAAATCACTCTATCCCAATCAACACAAAGAGCGTGATGAGGACATAGAGCATCCATTTTCTTAGTTTCATAACTATGAAAGAAAAAATAAAATACCCACAAAATATAGTGTTTTGGTGCTTTTTTTCAATAGTTTAGAATGAGCTTATCAAGTGAGAAAAGTCAGATTTTTTTCTTTTTATCTAGATTTTTCTTTGCTATTGGAGAGGAATTTCTTATACTTCTGAGGTGAATTTTTAGACGCACTATGAGAAGATAATGATAGAAAATATGCCATCACATAAACCAGCACTTTTCAATGAAGGGAAACTCAATGAGTGGGCAAAAGAACATAAACTCCAACCTTTCAAGGTAAAGCAGATTTTTTTTGAAATGTATAAAAATCAGAACATTGAGCGAGATGCGATGACAACGCTTTCAAAAGATCTTAAATCTGAATTGCAAAAAGATTTTGTTCCGCTTGCGATTGAGCTTGTTGAGACAGTTGAAGCTGAAGATACGACCAAGTTTGCATTCAAAACAAAAGATTGAAACCTGATTGAGGCAATTCTTATGTATCATTGGCAAAACGAAAAATATGTCAAAGGTAATCAGCCAAAACTCAATCGTATTACGCTCTGTATTTCTTCTCAGGTTGGATGTGCAATGAAGTGTATTTTTTGTGT
>CAUUID010000030.1:0-12417 GCA_963545225.1 uncultured bacterium | reverse complement strand
TGAGATTTTCAGGTTGACCAGGAGAAAAAACAACATTAATCAGCTTTCATTTTTTTTGTTCAGAAAAAGCGGAACTTCGCTCTTTTCCAAAAGCTTCAACTCCTCAAATGTGCGGCGGGAAGTAAGGCAAAAACTGGAGAACTTTCATATTTAAAAGCTGCATAAAACACACTATATATAGATATTATGGGGGGAAAAGCAAGTAGTCTTTTGTTCTTGATAATTGGAGTAAAATACTTATGCTTGGGAGGATTTATATGTGAATATTCCAGATGAAAACCGTGGATCAGGCACTTCAATCCTATGAACAGGGAAAATATTCAGCTTTTTGGGTACTTTTTGAGAAAACGAGTGAGAATATTTATAGTTTTCTACTTGAAAAAACAAACTGAAATACAAGACTTTCTGAACATCTTACACAAAAGGCTTTTGAACGCTTTTTAGAGCTTCCTCTTTCTGAAAAGAAAGAGCTAACCCAAGAAAGTTTCAACGATCTAATGAAAACTCTCTCAGAATCAGCACTTTCTGAGCATCAATCTTTTTCTGAATTTTCAACTGAGAAAAGAGATTTTAAAAAAGAAATTAAAAACTGACTTTCAAAGTCTTTAGATGAAAAAAAGGCTCAAAATCCAAGATATTTTAAGTTTTATCTTGAACATTTTAGGTTTTACTTTACTGGTTTTTCAATCGCAGTAGGAATAGGATTAGCCGCTTTCTTATTAGGTTTCTTAACCTTCAATAAAACACCGAAGATTTTTAGCAATCCAAAACTCTTTATTTCGACTTGAGCTCAAGCCTTTTCGGATTTGAATTCTATTTTAGAGACATCAAAAGAAGAAAAACAGACTTGATCAGTCTTTTCGACTCTCCCTGTAATTACTAGCATGAGCTGAGCTCTCAGACTTTTCAACGAGGAAAGCTATCATATTTCTGAGAAGCAAATTCCTAAGCTCCCTAGCTCTACTCTCGTAGCAAAACAGACAGAAAATAGCCAACCAGAGATGAGTACCTGGTTAAAATGGCTCCATCTCCCTGCACTCAACCTTACTCCTCTCAAATCTGCAACTACTACAAAACTTAGTTTTAGTCTAGGAACCAAAGTTTTTGATCTTGATTTAGCAGCTGCTAGTCTCAATATCAAAAATAATATTGAAAAATCTCTAGCTAGAGGCTGAGAAATTTCTGAATCAGCACTAAAAAAACAGATCAAAAATCAGATTTCAAATCTTTGACTTAATCTAGATCACTATTGAGATCTCTCAATCCAATCAAGCTCAGCGTATGAAATAACAGTTTTTATCCCGAGACTTTTCAATAAACTACCAATCATAGATAAAAATTGACTACGAGAATGAATTTACCTCAGGTATGCACCAGCTTCTGGACAAATCATAAGCCTTGAAAACTTTAACTTTCAAAGCTACTTTATTAGTTCATATGCTGTAAATATAACTTTAGAAAATATCTTTTCTCAACTAGCAAAACAAGGCATTCAAAAAGCTGATTGAAAACAAGAGACTTCTCTTGCAGTTTGAAATTGAATACTTGCTTATCAAGAAAAAGACGGATTCCTTATTCCTGTTCTCACTTTCTCAAAAGACAATGGACAAGCCGTTATTATCAGCCTTTTATAAACTTTTCAAATCTTACACTAAAAAAAAGAGCACTACTCCTCTGGAGTGTGCTTTTTTAATGATTCAACCATAGAGCAAATGCGCTTTTTTGTCGATGATGCGTGTCTCATACTGGTAATATACGATACCTTGATCACACTTTTCCCATCTTCATAGTCAAAGTCCATCTTATACCTTACTCCAACATAGGTATTATAATATTTCACCTGAGCAGCTGGTCTTAGAGGCAAAAACTCGTCTAAAAAAGTCTGAAGTTTTTCCACGGTTTCATCAAAATTTGTTGCAAAATTTTTAGCTTCATAAGGGAATTTCATAACAATCTTTGTATAAATCGATTTTCCAAACCTAAGTCTCGTTACTGGATGCAGCCACAGCTGATAATTAGAAACTGAATAGGCTTTCCCATCGTTTTCTCCATCATCAGTTTTCCCAGAGAGTCCGATAGAGAAAGGTTTGATAGAGAGAATTTCTCCCTGAATATGTAGATCTGGGATCGAAATTGCCTCTCAGACTTTATACTTATTCATCAGGATAAAATACATCAAAAATGAAACAAGAAAGGTCTGAAAAGTAATCACCATCGCTCATATCGCAACTGCCAAAACGGTAGAGATAACCTCCCCTTTCGTCACAAAATAAATAAAAATCAGACTCAGAATTAAAGCTACTCCAAATAGATTTACGGAATGTAGTTTTTTAAAATAATCCAGGTGAAATTGCCCATTTTCAACATTATCTCTATTTTCATAAGGCAGAATATATTTCTTTTTCAGGCGAGATTTTATCATCTGAGCAATAATTGATCGCAAAAGAATTATACCAATCACAAGAAAAATGAACGGTTGCTCACTAATAAACTTAGAAATACTTGATCCAGCAAATGTTAGCGAATTTACTATTGATTCTCGCATAGTTTTGAGAGGAAAGATTAAAGCCAAGGAAGTATAAGTAAAGGAGAATGAAAATCAAATAAAAATATCTACCCCTCTCTTCATATTGACTTTCTTTTCAGGATATTTATAATAATTTTACTAACAAAAAAATTATCGAAAAATGAGAAAAATCAGTTTTTTATTTTTATTAGGAAGCTTTACCTTATTTATTTACTCTTGTCAAAAGGAACAGGATTGTACATGTCAACAAAAACAATCTTCCTCAACTGAGGAGAAAAATTCAAAAGGGAAATCCAATAATACTCATCACAACTCATCTAATGAGAAAAATGATGGTATTAGACCTGCTTATAGCTACTCATTGGATCAGTCTACTGCTTGGAAGATGAAGTGGCATGATGAGTTTGAAGGAAATCAGTTTAATCAACACTATTGGACTAAGATCCCACGTGGTCATTCTCCTTGGAATAAGTACATGTCTTTTAATGAAAATTGCTATGAAGTTAGCAATGGAACTATTAAGTTAAAGGGCATTGTAAATACCTATGGAGAAAAAGCTGTGGGGGAAGTGCCCTATTTAACTGGAGGTATCTGGACTAAGAATAAGATTGATTTTGCTGAGGGGATCATTGAAATTAGGTTTAAAGTTGAAGATTTCGAGGGAGCCTGGCCTGCACTTTGGCTACTCAACAATGATTCGACTCCATGGCCAGATGGTGGTGAGATTGACATTATGGAACGTTTTAATCTTGAAGATTATTTGACATTATCAGCTCATAGTGATTATACTTATAATCTAGGGATTGAAAATTCTCCTCGTAATACTGGAGTGTCCTCGTTTAAGCATCGAGAATTTAATATCATTGCATTAGAAATCCAGAAAGATCTCTTAATTTGGTGGGTCAATGGAGAAAGGAAATTTGAGTATCCTCGTGTTGATACAAAACATACAACTCAGTTTCCCTTTAATGATCACAGATATTTCCTTCTAATGGATATGCAATTAGAAAATGGCTCAGTCAAATGGTTGAAAAATCCTGAGAAACTCCCTACCCAAATGGAGATCGACTGGGTCAGGTATTTTACAAAGTAAAGTTTAGAAAAAAGAGTACTATGTTTCATAGCGCTCTTTTTTATTTTTACCTACTAGACGAGCGATAAATAAAAAAAAGAAATCTGAGTTCAGACTTCTTTTTTATAAATATGAGATTTATTAGTCAGCATCAATCACTTCTCCATCCTTTGGACCTGAAGCATTATCTGCTCAGTTTTGAGGCTGATCTGGAGTAGGTTGTACCTGATATTTTTGATAGAGCTCCTGAAACTGATTCTGAATTCTCTCAATTTCTGCATCGATATGAGACTTTTCAGCGTCTTCCTTATCTTTCACTGCCTTTCCATCAGCGATAAGTTTCTGAATTTTTTCTTTATCTTCATCTGAGATTTTATCCTTTTGCTCATTCATAAGATTTTCAATCTGATAGATCAAAGATTCAAGCTTATTTTTTGACTCAACAAGTTCCTTTCTCTTTCTATCTTCTTCAGCAAATTTCTCTGCATCAGCTTTTGCTTTTGCGATATCTTCATCAGAGATATTAGTTGATCACTGAATAGTTACCTCTTGAGATTTTCCAGTTGATTTTTCCTGAGCATGCACCTTAAGGATTCCGTTAGCATCAATGTCAAAAGTCACCTCAATTTGTGGCTGCCCTCTTCTCATTGGAGGAATTCCTTCAAGATTAAACATACCAAGCGACTTATTATCTCTTGCAAACTGTCTTTCCCCTTGAGTAACATGCACAGTTACAGCATTCTGATTGTCAGTTGCTGTTGTATAGATATTTGATTTTTTAGCTGGGATTGTTGTATTTCTTGGGATCATCACATGTGCAATTCCTCCCTCTACTTCCACAGCAAGAGAAAGTGGAGTTACATCAAGCAAAAGAATATCCTTAACATCTCCCTGCACAATTCCTCACTGAATTGCAGCTCCTTGAGCTACTGATTCATCTGGGTTCACAGTTGATTTTGGCTCTTTTCCAAAGATGTCTTTTACAATTTCCTTAACTTTAAGCATTCTCGTTGAACCTCCAACAAGAATAATATCGTTAATTTCAGATTTATTTAACTTTGAGTCATTAAGTGCATTCAAAACTGGTTCTTTACATCTAGAAAATAAATCTGATGTAATATTTTCGAATTGAGCCCTTGTCAAAGTCTCATCAAGGTTTCTAGGAAGTCCGTCAGCACCAGTTGTGATAAATGGGATCGAAATATCAACTCTTTCTACAGATGAGAGCTGCTTTTTAGCTTTTTCTGCCTCATCCTTCACTCTTTGCATTGCCATACTATTATCTCTAAGGTCAATTCCTTCCTTAGTTTTGAAAGCATCAACAATGTAGTTGATAATTCTCTGATCCCAGTCAGCACCTCCAAGTTGAGTATCTCCAGAAGTAGAAAGTACCTGGAAAGTTCCCTCAGCACCGATTTCTAACACAGTCACATCAAAGGTTCCTCCTCCAAGATCAAAAACTACGATCTTTTCATCAGATTTTTTACCTTCTCCATAAGCAAGAGCCGCAGCTGTTGGTTCGTTGATAATTCTCTCTACCTTAAGACCTGCGATTTCTCCAGCAGCCTTTGTAGCATTTCTCTGAGAGTCATTGAAATATGCAGGGACAGTAATTACTGCTTGTGTAATAGTTTCCCCAAGGAATTTCTCAGCATCAGTCTTGAGTTTCTGAAGAATGAAAGCTGAGATTTGTTCAGGTTTATACTCTTTTCCATCTACAACGATAAGTACTCCCCCATCACTTCCCTCTTTAGTGTCATAGGTCATATTTTTGAGTTCATCCTTAACTTCGCTATATTTTCTACCAATCCATCTTTTAACCTCATAAATCACATTTTTTGGTTCCAAAATTGCCTTTCTTTTAGCCAAATCTCCAACAAGAAGTTCATCACCCTTAATATAAACGATAGATGGAGTTGTTCTATTTCCCTCTGCATTTGCGATTACCTCAGATTTATCACCAAGCATGTATGAAACACAAGAGTTGGTCGTTCCAAGGTCAATTCCAATAATTTTTGCCATTTGTGTATACTAATAATAAATAAAAGTCTGAATATTTTCAGATATCATGCTACAAAACTCAGTTTTCTAATTTTTTCTCCTCTTTCATAGCACCTAAAGTATATATATGCTACATAAAAAATCAAGAGATTTTTATTTTTTTCAAAAAAGAAAAGAAATCTGAGTTCAGACTTCTTTTTTCATAAATATTTTATTTTAATAAGGTATTATTTTTTTACATTTCAGATTGTAATTTTAACCCAAGATCAGCTTCTTATCTTTTTCTGCTAAAGCAGTTGCTATATCTTGTTTTTCATCCTGAGGAAGCATTACATTCCAAGCCTTTTGATCGATAATGATCACTTCCTCAGGTGGGAATACTCACTCTTTTAACTCAGAAATAAGAGATTCTGAGGTCTTTTGCCCCTCAGTATAAAGAGGTATTGCACTATCAATATCTCAGATCAAGACAAACTCTTCAGGTTCGATATGTCCTCTTAGCAATTTTAGATATGCAGAAAGCAAAAAAGCTGAGCGATGTGCAAATAGAATCGTTTTCTCTTGATATTTCTCAACTTCAGAAGCAAGTGCCTGATACTCAGTTTTCCCCTCTATTTCTAGCAGATCTAGCACGAGATCAAAGTACTTACGCATGATTTAACTGATCAAAAGTTAAAAAATCTGAAATAATCTGATTTTTTTCTTTTTCTTCAATTTCAATTCCCTCAAAAAGTCTCGCTGGATATGCAGAAATAAGAAGTTGACGAGCCTGATCACTATCCAATCCCTTTGACTGAAGGTAAAACAATTTCTCAGTATCTAAGCGGTAAATCTTTGCTCCATGGGCAGCCTGAATATTATTTGATTGCACATCAAGGATTGGAAGATTCCTTACATTGACCTGATTTCAGAGAATCACCGTTTCTTCTAAAAGGGTACTTGCGCTCTCTTGGATCCCTGGCTGCATATAAATAGTGGCACTTGCCTGATTCTTCGCATTTGAAAGAACAAGAGACACGATCTGAAGATCTATCTTACACTGAGAGTGGAGAAGATTAAGGTGAACATTAAGCTTTGCAGGCTGATCTTCTCTCACTGGACAGAGCAAAAACATCTCTAGAGTAGAACCTGATTGTGCAGTATTCACATCTATCTCAAGATTAGTATCTAGAACTAAAGCTGAATATTTGAGCGGCTGAGTATTTTGAAGAGAGATTTCCTTTTTACCAGAAAATCAATTCCAAAGTTCAAAAACTGAAGTATTTGAAAGAATTAGTTCGGATTTATTATTTTTTGAAATCATGATTATTATTCCTGAGGATTGATAAAACCATAGTCCTGCTCTCACTGATAGAGCGTTTCAAGATCATTTCCAGACAGAAGGCTTTCAAAATCAGACATTAGAAAGTCAATTCCTGAAGTTTGGAGTGGAGTTTCAGTTGTAATCTTCTCAGAAGTCTCAGACGGCGTCATGAGTTCTGGATTTTGAAACTGCTGCTGGATTCTCTTTTGCCAAAGGAGAACACAAACCATAGCAGCAATGCTTAAAAGTGCCAATATCATCAAGAAAACCTGTTTTTTAGTAAGCATAAGATTCATTTAAATGCTAAACGACCTGATTGTACTAATCAGCGATAGGAAATCAAGAAAAAGCTTTGCAAGAAAACTTATATATTTTATATCACAATTCAATAAAATGGCAACATAAAAAGAAGAAGAAAAGTCTGATTTTTTCGTGTTTTTTCAGGATTTTAGGTATACTTAAGGTAAGTTTTATTATTCCTTGTACTATGCAACTTAAGGATTGTCAACAATTACTTAAAAACACATATACTACCTCGGAAAGGACGGATAATCTCTCACAATTAACTCAATCTGCACGAGGAGATAAAAAATCTGAATGTATCAACGCATTTGGAGGTTTTTCCCAAATAAAACAAACTATTTCTGAGTTTAAGAAAGAAGAAAAAGCTCTTTCCCAACTTGAGCACTCCTCTGCTCCAAAATCTAGCTGTGAAACAACGCTAATCACCACCTTTAGAAAAGATTTTTCGCAGAAAAATAATCTCTCAAAACTCGCTACAGATGCTCGATCTAAGCAAAAAAATAGCTGTCTTCAAGAGCTATGAGGTTATGCTGGAGTTTCTACTTTTTTGAAAAATATTGAGAATAACTATGAAGAACTCCCAATCTCTCTCCCTAACCAAGCACAAACAAGCACTACTACCTCAAACCCAAGAGTTCAAAATCCTCAAGAAGAAACCACTCCCAAAGATCAAAATCAGAATTTTCAATCTCTCACCTGAAGCACTACGATAGCTACGGTAGATCACGACTATCAAATTTTAGCGACAATGAAAACTATTGGGACCTATCTTCTCTACGTCCTTATTGCCATCTTTTCAGTTGCGATAATTACTGCGATTGTTAGGGCTGTGATGAGATATATCTATTCTTTTTTGAATAATCATAGAATGATTTTTCTAAAAGTAATGCTACCAAAATCAGATGGAAAGACTGATCGTGAGCAAGAAAAAGAAATCGCAAAAGATATGAAAGAAAAAATCTCGAGAATGTCTCAGCTGTATAATTCGTTGCACAGAATATCTGAGTTGAGTACCCGGGAAACAATGATGCATAAGTTTTTTGGGAAGCAGAAGATTGTGATGATCTATCAATATGAATGAGGACAGCTCAGCTTTATCGTTGGGACCTATCCTGAATATCAGGGGATCGTAGAAAGTGCGATTTCTGCACAATTTGCGAACTGTTCGCTAGAAAGAGTTGCAAAACCTGACCCTTTTCAGAAAAAATATTATGATATCATGCCTCTTGAGCCTGAAAAGGATCCAGTCTATACGATCAAAACCTTTAGGCAGATGCCAGATGATCCAATGAACAACATCATTGATACAATGAGTAAAATCTCAATCTATGATACGGTAACTGCTATATTAGTAATTAAGCCTGAAGGATCTGACTATAATGCAAAAAGACAAAAAGCGGCAGATAGACTCTATAAAGGGCTTGATCTCTATGAGACTAAGCGATGGCATTGGAAAAACCTTTTGAATCCATTCAGATTTCTTTCCTTTTTGTTTATGGGACCAAGTGAGAAGCTGATTTCTAATAAAAAGCAGGAAGAGAATGTTACGATGGTAAGAATGGTAAAGGCCAAGGAAGAAACTATGAATACTATCGGTGAAGAAGCTGGAAATCCGATTTATAGATCAGGATTGATTGTTATTAGTTCTTCTGATATTGATGGACAAGCAAGAAATAATCTGAAAGCGATGGAATCTGCATATAATGTTTTCACTGACGAATATAGCAATAGAATCTCTGACAACAATACTAAGCACGACATCTTTACCAGCATTTTTATGCCTTTATGGAAGATCGCTACAAATTATTATTTGACTGGTTTCTTTTATAAATACTCATTTTTCTCAACTAACGAATTGACTTCTCTGTACCATTTTGCTGATAGTATTTATAATCGTTCTCCTGTGATTGAATGGATGCAATATAAAGTATTGTCTGCACCTTCTAACTTACCACAGTTTGGTGATGAAGAATGGAATGGTAAAGTAATGACCGGTATCTTAGCAGAAAAATTTAAGTGAGGGAAACTCTCTGATATTTTGAAGGATTATAAGAATCACTGGGCAGTGACGAGTAAAACACTAGAAGAAGAAAAGCTGATTCCACTCGATGAATATCAGGCTTCTCATCCTAATGCTGTAGTTGAGGAATGAGAGAAGAGAACAATTGATGGATTTGATATCATTTCAAAAGATGCGGTAGATACTGTTAGACAGATGATTCCGACTGAAACGCTTTATGGATATAAACTCTATAAAAATGCAGTACTCCTCTGAACCAATATCTATAGAAATCAGCTAACACCAGTATATATGAAAAGAGAAGACAGAACTAGGCATCACTATATGATTGGAAAATCAGGTACCTGAAAATCAGTCTTCTTGCAAACTATGGCGAGACAAGACCTCTGGAATGGAGATGGAATCTGTCTTATTGATCCGCATGGTGATCTCGCTGAGGATGTCTTGAGTTTCGTACCAAAGGAAAGGGCTAAAGATGTGGTATATTTTGATGCTGGGAATGAAGATAGACCAATGGGACTCAATCTTTATGAAATCAACTCACTTGATGAAGCAGATAGAACAGTAAATGATGCAACAGAAATCTTTTTGAAGATGTTCTGACCAGAAATCTTTGGTCCAAGAATTCAGGAATATTTCAAATATGGAAGTCTGACTATTTTGGAGGATTTTGATGATAGACCAACACTCTTGGATGTAGTAAGACTCTTTACTGATGAGACCTATAGAGAAATCAAAACCGCTAAAGTCACTAATGCTGTTGTAAAGAACTGGTGGGAGAGAACCTATAACTCTATGGGAGATAGAGAAAAAGCTGAAATTATCCCATACTTCTCTTCTAAGTTCGTATCATTTAATACCAATAGATTGATTAGAAATATCATCGGACAAACAAAATCAGCTTTCAATTTTGAAGATGTGATGAACAACCAGAAGATTCTGCTTGTGAACCTTTCAAAAGGTAAAATCTGAGAACTGAATGCGCAATTGCTCGGTATGATTCTGGTTTCTAAAATCTATAACTCAGCAATGGGAAGAGCAAAGCTTGATCCTAAGGATAGAAAGGATTTTTATCTCTACGTGGATGAGTTCCAGAACTTTGTATCAGGAACCTTTGCGGATATCTTGTCTGAGGCCAGAAAGTATAGACTTGGACTGATTATGGCGCACCAGTATATTGCACAGCTTGAGACTGGGAAAGGAAATGGAGAAGGTGGAAAATCTGATGTAAAAGCGGCGGTATTCGGTAACGTGGGTACAATGATGAGTTTTAAGATTGGTGCTCCCGATGCGGAATTTATGGAAAAGGAATATGCACCTCTTCTCTGACCGCAAGATATTGTGGCTATTGCTAACTATAAGTCGTATATCAAGCTTAATATTGATAATGCGACGAGTAAAGTATTTAGTATGAACTCGATTTATACCAAGGATTATCAAAATAAGAAGATCGTTCCTCTATTGCAAGAATATTCATCCAAAAAATACGGTAGAGCTAGAGTTTTCGTTGATGCGGAAATCTCGAATAGGCTCTGAGTATGATGAGAAGGAAGTCTTGATAGTTTACCAGATATTCCTCAAATCGGAGACGATTCTTGAGATGATGAATAAAATAAAATCAAAAAAAACCTGAGTTTAATTCAGGTTTTTTTAAATTCTTAGGGAAATAAGACACCTATTATTCCAAGAATCAGTACTTCCTCATTAATGCTTTAGAATCAGGATCTCTTCACATAAAATCAGAGAAGAGTTCACGAACCGGCTTTCTACATCCCTGAGCAAGAATCTTATCTCTATAGAGATTTCAGATTTGAGGAGAAAAGATTCAGTTTTCTTTTATCTTTTGAAAGACATCAGCCTCAAGAAGTTCAGCTCGCATATAGGAATAATACCCAGCTCCATATCACCCTCAAAAAATATGCAAAAATGAACAATACAGCTGATATTCCTGACCTCTTGGGAAGAGAGAATAACGATTGCTAATCTCTAGGATAGAGTTTTCCAATTCCTCAGAAGATGCGGGGAGCTCGCTATCATAAATACTCATATCTACAAGTGCAAGCTCACATTGTCTTAACACAAAGTTTCCCATCATTCGAGTTTGTAGATTTTCTTGGGTCTGCAACATATGAAAAGGGATCTGTCCTCAGGTTTCCGAATGTTTTGCTAAAGACTTTAAAGCTTCCTGATCTTTTACCCAGTTTTCCATCAATTGGCTTGGCAACTCTACAAAGTCTCGTTCAACATTAAACCCATTCAGCTGAGCGTATCTGGAATCAGCAAGCATTGCATGAAGTGCGTGTCCAAACTCGTGAAACAATGTCTCTACATCCCTCTTGTAAAGGAGTGTTTTACCATCTCTGTTTTCACTAAAATTTTCAACATTGATAATCAAAGGTAAGAATTCTGAATCTTTTTCTCTGAGAATATCTGCCCATGCTCACTGCCTTTTCCCAGCGTGATAAAAAGGATCTAGGACAAAAAATGCGATCTGTGTATCATTAAAATACACTTCATATTCAAAAATCGCTGATGATCATTCAGACTTTTTGATCTTTCTCATTTCAACACCCAAAAATTTTTTTACAAATTCAAAAAGCCAATCAAGTACATGATCAAATTCAAAATATTGCCTCAACTCCTCTTCATCAAAGGAATAACACTCTTCCTTATATTTTCTAGCATAATACGCTAAGTCTCGTGGATTAACTTCTGTTAGGTTATATGTAGACTTTAAGAGTTCTAGTTCATTTTTTGCCTTTAGTTTAGCTTTTTCTGCGATTTCTCAGATGAGTTTTTTAACTTCAGCAGGACTTGAAGCCATCTTATTTTCTAAACTCTGATGAGCAAAATTCTCATATCCAAGGATCTGAGCTTTTTTTTGTCTTAACGATAAAAATTCAAAAATCAGATTTTTATTTGAATATTCGCCCTTTGAAGCCCATTGATTGAGCTGTAAATAAATAGTTTTTCTAATTTCTGGATCATCGCAATATTTGAGAATTGCCTGTAATCCAGAAGGATTCGCATCAAATGTAAGCATTTTTTCCGCCTTTGAAGCCTTTTTAGCCATAGTTGAAATATCTTTCGGTAGACTTGAGAAGAACTCATTATCAGGAAAATTAATAAGAAAATGAGACTGTTCATCTGTCACATTATTTTGGATTTTTTCAGAAATTTCTGATGTTTTC
>CAUUID010000029.1:0-13154 GCA_963545225.1 uncultured bacterium | reverse complement strand
TCAACTGATGAGCTTGATATAACAACTGAAGACTTGCATACTTGGCTAAATTCTTATCTCAGACAATATGGTAAAAAATCTAAAGAATAAAAAAAGAAAAAGCCTGATTTAACCAGGCTTTTTTATATTTTGAAAATAAGGCTCCATACTACTATTATTCTGCGGTATTCTGAAACTCAAGATTCTCTTTAACCTTTTGAGTAATTTCTGGATTTAATGCATAACCAGACATAAGTTCTCCATTCTCAAAGATAAACGGTCTAGAGCTCTCTCCAGAATAATCTACATCATACTTTCCCATGAGATAGCTATTGAGTTCAGATCTATTCCTAAACTTGATCGCTTGATATGGCTGATCAAAAGCTAGCTTTTCAATAAACAATAACTGAGAATCACTTGTTGGAACGAGTACCCCAATATGTCCGATAAAGAGATTTGAACTCTCTGGATCTATGGTATCGTGGAAAAATACTGAGATTAAACTTGCTTTAGTATTGATAAATTCGACACCTTTTTTTATCCAGTTTTCTTTTGCTTTTTGAATATTTTCAGATTGAGTAGCAGTTGCAGTTGTTGGGATTCTTGCAAAGAAATTCTCGAAGATTTTTACTTCCTCATCCGTAAGAATCGGTCTAGCTTTGAGAGATAGAGTATCAAATGAAAGGTTCTCCAAATTTAGGTTATCAACTGGATTCTTAATTCTTATAAAGTTTTTTAGGAGTGAATATGAGGTAATTCTACAGTTATATCAAAGAAAGTCAGGATTATTTTTCTCTTGTACAGTAGGAATAGAAGAACTATCATATTCAAAATTCGCATCTTTGTTGTATGTAAATCAAGAGCTTAGACCTTGATTATGAATGCTCGTATTAAACAGATCTACAGCCCCAAAAAAATCCTCAATTGTTTTTTCATCAATATCAGCAGCACTGAGTGCCTGCTTGACTTCTTGTTTTGATACCTCATCAGTAATATTTGAATAGGTAATTCAAGAAAGCTGATGATAAGTGGTAGTTCATGATTCTAGTGTCTGATTCCCAGTAAGTGAATTATTAACTGTTGGAGTCTGAGTAGAACATCAAGCTAAAATTATTCAAAGTGAGCAGAGGAGTGCTAATTTTTTCATAGTGATAAGATAGTTTTGATAAAAGAGATAAGTAGTCAATTAGTAGTTCTATGAGAACTCCCTTCCGAGAGGAAATGATTACCTTTTCAGCACTAACTTTGTAAATTTTTGAAGCTCTTTTGCAAGTCAATATTCAAAAACAAATGCGTTCCAAGCACCGTCTTCACTCAAAACACCATGTGGAATATCTTCTGGAATTTCTCAATTATTACTCGCTTCAACATCTCTAAACCAAGCCTTACTTTCGTAGTATTTTAGCAGTTTTTTAATCTGAGGTCTTAGAGCTTTTCGTTTCTCAAAGGAGGCATTTACTGCTTCTAGCATATCATTCATCTCATTAAGAATGGTCTCCATTTCTTGAATTTTCTGGAGTTGTTTCATATTCATTTTATATTAAACAAAGAACATAAAAAGTCAGATTCCTCCTTTTTTATTTACAAATAATTTTACTTCAGACTGATATAAATTCTAAATTTCTTATTTGCAAAGTCATATTCTTCAAGATCAAAGGAATATTTCCTTGGTAAATCTGTTAGGCTCCAAATCTTTTCTCGAGCATTGGTGACATCTTGTGCTGTAGTGTACTCAAACTCAAAAATCTTGAAATTCTCCTCATCTACAATGAGTGAGTCAAAATCTGTTACTCTACCTTTAGTTTCAAATCATAAATATACATCATATGCTCAGCTTTGAAAGTCTTTTTCATAATTAGTATATACAGCGTAAACTAATGGAGAAATTAGATTTTCTCAAAAGGCTGCCTTAAGATCTCTTTTCATAAATTCTCATCGAAGAGCTTCTAAGTCCTTATAAGACTGATGATTTTCATTCGTTGTCCTCGTAGAGATCCCAGAAATAATTTTTTGCATGTTATAAAACAAAAGATCTAAATAAGATTCTTTAATTTTAGGATATCATTTCCCAAGATAATATCAAGGTTTTCTGTAATTTTCTCAATATCCCAATTCCGCCACTGAATTTCTTGAAGTATACTGATCGTTTCTTGATTAAATCTATAACGAATGATCTTCGCAGGATTTCATCAAACAATGGAATATGGCTCGACATCCTTGGTCACAGTTGCATTTGCTCAGATAATTGCTCAGTTTCAGATTTTAATACCAGGCAAAATCGTAGCATTGTAGCCTATCCAGACGTCATTTCAAATTATAGTATCTCATTTATTCACTCATTGAATTAATTCTAAAGTCTTTTGCCAGTCTCAGTTTTGAGATCTTTGGAGTGACTCCATTCGCTCACCACCGAAAATTCCAAAAGGATAAGTAGATAATCCATCGATCTTATGATTTGCAGCATTCATAATAAACTCTACCCCAGTTGCAATAGCACAAAATTTACCAATAATAAGCTTGCTCTCTATCATTGGACTGCGATACAAAACATTTTTTTCAAAGTTTTCAACTCCCTCTGGATCATCGTAATAAGTGTAGTCTCCAACAATAATATTTGGATCCTGAATGAAGTTCTTTAAAAAACCGAGTCCCTTGTAGGCTGGAATTGGGAATTTCTCATTTGGGTTTGGTCAAGTCATAATATTTACAAAAAGAAGATAAAAAGTCAGATTTTTTATTTTTTTGTATCAGTATTTTTCAGATATTTTCTGATTCTTGATCTAATATTCTTGTAAGGAGAACTTGTGTTAAGCTGAACAAGTCTTCAAAAAGTTCGCTTTGTATATCGAGCCTTCTCATAAAGTTCCTCATTGGTATAGTTTTCAAGCATCTTTATAATTGATATATTATTTTCTCTGAGTAATGCTTTCAAAGTAGAAAAATCAAGGTGGTCATAGTCTTTATAAAATTTTTGAGCGAGCTTTCCTAGTTCATTCCACTTAAATCAGATTTCTGGTAGCTGGAGTTCCTCAGGAGTTTCAAAGTTCCTCTCCCATTTCAAAACGAGATCTCATCGTCAAATAAGATAAGAAATCAGATTGTTGACTGATGATTTTGTATCTTTTATTTGTCATTCAAGTTCCTTACGGTTAGCGAGCTCAGCTGGAAATATTTCTAAATCTTTCCGTAAAGTCGTGAAGAGCTTTTTGATCTCTGAGATAAGCTCATCTTTATTACTAGGTATCATCTTGTATATTCAAGTGGTCTAAAATGCTCTAAAATACAGAATTTTACGATATTTTTTTATTAGTTAAGGGGCGGAAGTTGATCAATTATATCGAGAAGTTTTTGTAGGGTATTGAAGTTGCGTGTTGTAGCAACGATTTTCAGTTTTCTTTCCAAATAGTTGTTATTTAATTTAGTTCTTGAAGCATCTTTAGGAAGATACATATACAGCTTATCTTCAACTATTCTCAATTCTTCTGACTCAAACTTCTCTTTACTTATTTTGTCTACTAACTCAGGAGATAAAGTATCATTTGTTAGTGTAAAAAAGATCCTCCCGATATTGTAATCTGCTCAAAATGGATTCTTATTGAGCATCTCTTTAACTTTTTCTTTGGTAGTTACAATCGAAGAGAGTTCAGCCCCAATATGGAGCTTGATCAGCTCAGAAACTTTATTTGCAATTTCTCAAGGGGACTTATTTGAGGTCAAGACGATATTTCCGCTTTGAATATAAGTACGAACATTATCAAATTCACTTAAAAGAATCCCTTGTAATACGGACATTTTAGGGATCCTGTTTTTCCCAGTAGGCATCACTCCGCGTAAAAGAACAATATAAGGTTTTAACTCACTTTTCGTATTCATTAATTAGTTACTTCTTAAACTGAACTAAATATTCTTTTGTTTCAGCAGAAATTCTTCTGCTTTCTCTGGCTTTTTGAATAGTTTTATTTTGTACAAATGGTTCTAGAATTTTGCTCTCAATCAGTGGAATTGTAGCTTCATATTGTTTTGCGAGGGCGGTAGCAAAGTATCGTGCCTGCATCATCTGAATATAGTACTCCTCACTTTTAATTTTTGCGACGAGGTCGAGCATTTCAACCTTGAATTCTTGATCTAAAAAGTTTGAGAGGAGGAGTCCTATAGCATAACGCACAGTGTAGCAGTGAGAGCTTTTGATCCAGATTTTGATGTGTTGATAGGTCTCTTGTGGATACATTTTAAAGATCTTTGGAGAGAAGATATCACAAACCTCCCAATTATCAATAAAGGGCAGAAATTGCTCAAGTTGAGAAATTGCAGATCAAAAGTCTTTTTCCTGTTCAATGAAAATTCAGTGCAAAAGATTTTCTTCCAGATACTGATGAGGAAGTTGGGATAAAAAATCTGATCTTTCATCAGAATTCTTTAGTTCTTGAGCTAGTTTCCTCAAGACTGGAATCTTTGTTCATAAAATATTTTTTGGCTCAATAGTGGGAATGAGTCTTGCATTGAATTTTGCATTTTTCTCATCTCTAAGCTCCAGTAAGCGTTGGATAATATTCATCATAAGTAAATAGATATAAACCTAGCAAGCCTCTCTGTTAAAGACTTTTTTTATCTCTTCAAGTGAAATATTCCCTTCTCTCAAAAGTTTAATCTCTCAGTCTTCATAAAGGATAATCGTTGACGGTGTGCCAGTTAGGGTACTAGTATCCGAAATCTCCATATCAATTTCCTCCCTAATCTGTGGATTGAGTTTCTCTAAGCTGATTATTGAAGGTTCTCAAGAGATATTTGCACTGGTGGTCAGTACGATTCCCCCAGCTCATCTGATAATATCAAGTGCAGTCTGGTTTCTTGGAATTCTAACTCAGATCGTACTTAGTCATTGATCAAACTTTTTTGTAAAATCTAGTTTCGCTCTAAAGATTACTGTAAGTTCTCAGGGCCAAAATTTCTCTAAAACAGGTGCAATTTTCTCTAGAAAATCTGGTTTTTCATCAATAATTTCTGCAAGCCTAGAACGATCGTCAATCAATGCAATAATCTTCTTGCTGTGATCTCTCTTTTTGATTTGATAGAGCTTTTCTACAGCGATTTCATCAGGAAGTGCTCAAATTCCATAGACGGTATCAGTTGGAAATACCACAACTCCTCAATTTTTCAAAAAATTAACAGCCATTGCTATCTCTTCTCTATTGATATCCTGCATAAAGTCTGCAATTCTAAAAAAATAAAATCAGATTTTTTATTCTTTTTTCTCAAAAGATAAACTAACTACCGTGATTATAATTACATAGAGCATTGAAAGTCAAACAATAAGCCAAATTGAGGTGTCGGTTTTTGCAAGATGTGAAATTGCAATTGCAAAGAGGATCCCGAGTATGCTATAGATTATTGAGCGAGGCATTATTTTTTTTGTAAGTTCTCTTTTCTCTTCTTGGGTGAATGTTTTTTTAATCATTTTAAATTAAATAAAGAATAAAACTACTCTAAGTCTAACCTATTTTGCTCTCAAATCAAGAGGAGTTATTTTTCGCATAAAAAAGGAAAAAACCTGATTTTACTTCAGGTTTCTCCTATTTTAGATTTTAATCTCTAACTAAAGAATTTTCTATAGATCAATATTCCTCAGCAAATGATAATGCCAATATTAACAAGAATGAAGAATATTTTTGCAAAAGTTTTCATTTTGCAAGTAGAAGAGTAAATAAAAACTTTAGGCTATTATCTGACTTGCTTCACTTCGTCATCTCGAGGTTCGCTTTGCGAGCCCTGGGGATGTCTGCTCTGCAGTTACTTCGTAATCCAGATGATATAATTACTCAGCTTGATTATAACTAATCTTCTTGAGTTTCTCTTTAAACTCTGCTGATGGCGTGAAAATCACCTTAGGTTCAATTTTTGAAGTGTTAAATTTTTTCTTGTCTTCTACTCCCTCGCTAGAAAGACTCAAACGGAAAGACCCTAAATCTCAAAGTTTAACACTTTTTCCCTCGGCTAATTGCCTTGGTAGTTCTGTGATAAGATTTTCAATCACATTGATGATGTCTCAAATCGTAAGCGAAGACTTCTCTTCTACGAGCTTTGCGATTTCCTTTTGTGAAACCTTCCCAGTATTCACAGGATTAGCATACCATTTTTTCTTGGTTGGATCTAAAGGATTTGCTCTTTGTACAAGTTTGAATTTCATACTGTAGTGGGAAAAGAGTAAAAAGCAGACAATCTGTCAGCACTATCACTGTAGCATTTTCTCCTCCAAAGTCAAATAAAAAAGATATACGGAAAGAAATATATTTCTATCAGTATAGAAGTAAAATTATATACGGGAAGATATTTATTTGTATATGGGAGAAAATAATTTGATTTTCTGGAGTAGAAGGGTAGTATAGTATCATACCTACTGTCATAAAACTAATTAGAGGTCCATTAACAATAACACAAATTAAAAAAGATTTTATATGAAACATATCTATGATGAAAAAATTACTAATAGGTGTAGCTATTACCTGCATTATCATCATTGGCGGGTGGCTTCTTACTACCTCAAACTTTTTTATCTCTAAAAGCCCAAATAATTACCCATTTTTTGAGGGTAAAATAATAAATCAAGATACTGGGGAAGAAATATCAAATCAAGATATATGAGAAGTCCAAAACTCAATCCCCACAGTTCATCTTATAACAAAAGATAAAGATATAGGACTTGAGTTAATGCCTGAAGATCAACCTTTAGGAAATGATGCTTCTTGAGGACGAATTTCAACTTATGGTTTCGGTCTTGAGCAATTACATTATACAGGTGGGTATGTTTATCTGTTGCGATCAACATTTTCTGAGGACGGTGAAAAGTTTGATATTTGGAGATTCCCAGTAGATAAGGAAACATTTCAACGAAAGGCTTTAGAGGATGATGTTAGTATCTTTGATAAAAATTATTTTTATCAAATCATAACCTATCGCCAAGATGGTCAAATATACGCCGAACTCAGAAGAATAAAAAGATAGCCCCTTTAACTAACTCAATCAAAAAAAAACCTGAATGAAGTTTCAGGTTTTTTTGATATTGAGGAAACTAGATATTATTTTTTGATTCTATTAAAAGTATAGTAATCTCCATCATAATGTCAAATCAACTGATAGTAATAGTCCTTGTCCGAGAGCAAGGTATAATAGCTCTTATATCACTCCTCCGTTGTATACGGAACGACTTCGTATTTCATACTCGCTCAGTCTATTGGAAAGACTGCGTTTCAGTAGTAGTACAAGAAATACATTTTATTATCATGGTAATAGAGGTTTGGCTCGTCAAAGAAATCTTTACCAATGAGTTTTCGATTCTTCTCATCTATAGTACCTGTGTAGGCTTTGATATCTCGAGGTTGCCCTGAACTCACATAGGTCTTAATCTCTGGGAATGAAAGCAATCTAAAGTCAGCTTTCTTCTTCTCTCTAATCAAGGTGTACTCTCCCCATCTATAGACCCAATTTTTATCATTTCCTAGATAACGAGTATATTGCCTTCATCAGTTCTGATAAAAGACTCGTCATTGAGTCCTTTTATTTTCAGTTTCAGCTGATCAGGTTAAGGGATATCCTCTTTCATCTCTAGGGATAAATGAAAAAGTCTGAGAATCTACTGGGAATTTATATGGAGGTAATACAAGATAGCCATCAGAATAGAGTGCAACAGCCGACAAAGCCTGCTCTCCAATATCTGCAATAAACTGTAGATGAGGAAGTTCTGACTTCTTTACTCCTGTCTGCACTGGGGCATTCCAATCTGACCAATCTAAATAAGGGAAATAGTAATGGCTCCTATCTTCAGTAAAAGAAGGATATTCATCTCCATGCTTTTGGAAGCTTTTTTTATCGACTCTCACCTGTGGCTCAAAATTAACCGGCATATATTCCCAATCTGAATTTACAGATATTCCGTCAAATTCACGCGTATACTTGATCTCTTGACCATTTACAAAATACTGTGCATTGAGGAAAGTAAAATTTTTTCATGAGGTAGGTGTGAAGGGCTGAAATGAATAGTCTATGGTAGGAGTCCTTTCCATCTTTTTATCACTTCAAGAAGTATGTTGAGCCACTCAGGTAGAGACCTCTGAAGCTTCCCTAAAAGCTTGCTCATTCTCCTGAAAATAGTGAACATTAAGAAGAGAGAAAAAGGTTAGACTAAGAAGTAGTATAATCATGCCTAAATGCAAAGACATATAAAAGAAACTCCTTAGAATACTATTCTAAGGAGATCCAAAGTCAAGTCAATATCACTACCTAATTTATCTGCATGTGGATGAATGCTTCTGCTTAATCAAATCAAAAAAGGCCTGAATAAATGTTCAGGCTTTTTCTTTGTATTGCTATAGTTCGGCTTACTTTTCATCTAAGAAAAGTCCTACAATCACTGCTAAAGGAACTGAGAGAATAATTCCCCAGAATCCCATAATCGTAGCTCAGAATAATGCTGATACGATCAGGAGAGCTGAGTTTACTCCAAGTTGTTTTTCCATCAAAAGCGGCGTAATCACATTATTTTGTACCCATTGGATAGCAAAGAAGACCGCCCCGGCGATAATCATGCCCCAGAAACCATGATAAATCAAAGCGAGTACTACTAATGGGATAATTGAAAAGATAGGTCCAATATATGGGATAATATCCATTAATCCAGTAATGAGGGAAAGCGAGAGCATATTAGGGATCTCAAGTCCGCATCGCTTCATGATCCAAAGTGCTGCATACATGGCAATAATTACAAACACAGAAAGCAGAATCCTTGCCTTAAGCCAAAGTGAAAGTTTTTCGTATACATAGTCAATTTTTGCTTGAACTTTCTGCTTTTGCAGGTCTTTTTTTCCTTTTAAGAAGAGACCAATCAGATATTTTTTCTCAATTGAGAAGAAGACTGCTAGGGTAAAAACAATCGTAAGATTAGTCATAACCCCTAAAAATCCTCAGACTACAGAGAATATACTTGATGAGAACTGTCTTAAGTATTTTGTAGAATTATCAAGAAGCGTATTTAGAGAGCTAAGAATAGAAGACTGGAAGTCACTATTAGCCCAGTTAAAGCTTGCCCAATTTTCAATAAGATATTGTTTTACCGCTGATGGAAGCCAAGTAATAGTATTTATAGCATCAGGTCGAGTATTACTAAGAACAAAAGTCTGAAGTTCTTTAGCTGTTCCAGATATTCGAGTGATCAAAAGTGAAATCTGCGTGATCAGAAATGGAATTACCAGAAAGATTCCAGAAAACACAAATAAAAGAATCAAAAAATAACTGATCCCAATAGCTAAACCTCTATTTTTAACCCTCTTTTGCAAAGATACAATCAGTCCTTCACTAGAAACTGAGATAATCAGTGCAGCAATTAGCAAATAAATGATATCAAGAGACTGATAAAAAAGATAGCCAACGAGCACAAAACTAGCACCAATAAGCCAAAACTTTACCATACTTTTAGTTGGCATACTACCTTGAAAATTCTCCTGAGAAGATTGATTACTCAAGTTTTTCTCGGGAATTTTATCAGGAAATTTCTCGTTTGCTACTTGTTCTTTCTCTTTTGGAAACTCAAGGCTATCTAGGAGCTCTTGTTCTGAGATTTTTTTCATTGGCTATGCAAAAAGGAACTAAATGCTGATTGAAATTCGGTTGAAAGATATGTTTTTATCTGACTTTTATCTTTTTTTTCTAAGAGATTAAGCAGTAGATCTAGCTTTGATTTTTGAAACATTACAAAACACTTTACGTGGCTAATATTTCATAGTTGCTGTTTGATGAAATCCTCATAAGAAGCGATCAATATCCTCTTGATCTGATGTCTAATGACAGCTCTTTTTGAGAGTGCTAATGGAACATGAAAAGAAATCTGATGATAATCGCGGTTTGGATACTGAGTACAATAAAAAATCAAAAAAATCCCACGCACAAACGATTGTCTCTTCCTAGTCAAAAACCTGACTTCTTTTCCCTCTAATCTTTCTTTCTTCTTGAGCACAACAACAAAATATTGCAAATAAAGCACACCCCATCTTATCAATTCTCATCTTAAAGTCAACTCTATTAAAGCGAGGAGTAAACGATAAAATGAGCTCTTTTAACTCATATTTTGATACAAAAGCTCAATTTCTGCATACTGCTTTTCCCAATCAAAAAACTTCTCAGGGTAGCTTTCATATTCAGATTTCTTGAGTTTTTGGACAGCAGAGAGTAAGCTGGCTTTGTCTCAAGGTCTCATCATAATTGTTTTCCCGCCAGTAACTTCTGGAAGCGAGCTGATAGCAGTTGTGATAAGCGGTGTACCAAGCGCTAGTGTTTCGGTATGCACAGATCAGAACCCTTCAGACAGCGAAGGAGCGATCACTCCATCAACTTGGGAAACAAGAGCTCTTAATTCTGATTTTGGTAGTCCATTGTATATTTTAACACGTTTTGCAGCTTCAGGAGAGATCTTTTCCAAAAGAGAAAAAAGTCTGTTTTTTATTTCTGTATCTCTTTGTGCTGGGATAAAATTGAAGATCAGCTGGAGATCTTCTGATTGTGTTAGAAGTTCAGGAACCGCTTCTAAAAGGGTATCGATCCCTTTGGAAATTCCTGTATGTCAAAAATAGAGGAGTGAAAAATAAGTTCACAGCTGATATTTTTCTCTGATAGTATTTTTTTCATCAGTTGAAACTTTTGATCTATCCCAAAAATTATGATCAACTCCATTATAAATGAGTCTAAGTTTTTCATCAGCAATTCAGTAGGCAATCCTTAGACTATTGAGCGTATACAATGAAACACAGTGATATATTGAGTATGGGAGCTGGAAAATAAGCCATTCAAAAACCTGATAGATTCGGGCAGATCGCCATGGCTTGTACTGTTTCCAGAGCTGTCCAAAGATCTCGTGTACAGTGATCAACACCTTTTTCTTAAACAACATTCCAAGAAGAGAGGCAGGAATTGCTCCTCAATAGGTACTGGTATGGATGAAGTCAATTTTCTCTCTTTTTAGGAGTTCCCTTCCTGTCCAAAAGCCACTTCGAATAAACGATTTTCTTCATCTTCCAGTTCTGATAATTTTGAGAGTATTCTCCTTTTCAAGTTTTTTGAGTTTTGGATCATAGAGTGAAGTCAAGACAATAACCTGATATCCCTTTTCTACACTGCGAGAGATGATCTGCTCAAAGACTGTCTCTACTCCTCAAGCATGTGGAAGATAATAATCTAAGAGATAAAGTATCGTCTTTGACATTCAAATAAAAAAATAAATTAAATTAGTTAAGGAGCTCGATTTCTCTGAGCTCTGCTGAGAGCTTATGGATTTTAATATGGAGGTAGCTATCTAAATCCAACTGATCAATCCATTTTGGCCATTCAATAACTATGGTCTCAAATTCAGAAATCTGATTTAAGATTCCTTTTTCAATCAGTTCTTCAAAACTTTTAAGTCTATACATGTCTATATGAAGGAGTTTATCAGCATAGGTATTGAGGTATGCATAGGTTGGGCTCTGGACGAGGTTAGGATCGATACCGAGTCCCTCTGCAAATCCTTTAATAAGGGTCGTTTTCCCAGCTCAGAGCTCTCATTCAAGCAAGAGTATACTATGATGTTGCGCAAGAGCTTTCCCATATTGATGCATCTGTTCTGGATTCTCAATTTTCATCTGCAGGCTTCAAAAGATAAAAAACCAGATTTTTATTGTATTTTACTATAGCTTTTAGATGCTAACTTGCAAGTTATTTTCTCAAGATCCTCGATAC
The DNA here is from genome assembly GCA_963545225.1 of uncultured bacterium. Taxonomy (GTDB): domain Bacteria; phylum Patescibacteriota; class Gracilibacteria; order Absconditabacterales; family Absconditicoccaceae; genus HOT-345. The sequence continues at coordinate 1,418 of CAUUID010000029.1, read as the reverse complement.
TCGCTCGGTGCGATCTGATGCAGTACCCCAGAGAAAGTTTCCTCATCAATCGGATAAAAAATTCCTTTTTTGACACGAGACATTTTTAGTTTTGCTTGAGAGATAGTTATTCAGGTCAGGCTTTTTGTGATTTTTACTCCAGCTAGGAGAGGAATATAGGTAGGAACAGTTCTTTTTTTGAGTTCATAATCCCAAATATAATCATAACCTGCATCTTTTGCCCTCATACCTCGATCCTGATCAAAGAGGAGATTACCAAGTGAATAAAATATCGGTTTACCTTGATAAATTTCAAATTTTCACGGAATGTGAGAGTGATTCCCAACAATAATATCAGCTCCAGCATCTACTAAGGCATGAGCTAGCTTGATTTGTGCCTGATTTGGGTTCTGATGGTATTCGGCTCCTCGATGAATTGAAAGGATTTTTGCATCACAGCCTAGATCTTGCATTTCCTTTAGATGTCAGGTCATCAAGGCAAGATTATTTGAATTCCAGGAGAGTCGCTCTCCACCATAGATATTTGTATTTCCATCATAAGAATATGCCTGAAGACAGAGCTTTAGTCAGTTCTTTTCTATAGTATATCGTTGTTGGGCATCTCCAGTATTATTCCCAGCACCAAAAAATCAGATCCCATACTGATGTAGGGTGGCTCTTGTCGTGCGAACTCCCTCTCCGCCAGCATTACTCGTATGGTTATTTGCCAAAGACAATAAAAGCTGATTGCCTCCTTGAAGATCTAAAAGTGTTTTGATACTTCCTGTATTTGCACGAAACAGAAAGGTGTTTTCAACTTTCTCATTTGCTTTTTTTGAAAATTGGCTTTCCAAGTTTGCAAATAAAATACACTCTCCTGAAAGATAACATGAAAACTGATGAAAGGGATTGTAATTATCGCCAGTGAAGATGCGATCATAGCCTTCTTTTTTAGCCCAAAAATCAATCCCTCTAGCAAGCATAATATCTCATCAAAAAATGAATTCGACACTAGGATCAGGTTTTTTTTCTGATGAGATACTAGACATGACCTGGTCTATAAATTCTTTTGGAGAATGCGAAAAAAAACTCAGTAAAACTGATCCTCAAATCAGAAAAAATGAACTAAGTAGCAAGAGAATTATCCTTTTTTTCATCAAAAAGCTTGAAGTAAATATCTCTACAAATACCCAAACCATAGATAAAAGCAAGTCAAAATACAAAAACTCTGATTTTCTCCTTTTTTATTTCTTATGATAAAAATCAAAAAAAACTGCTGGAAAAAAGAGAGAAAAAGAATATAAAAAATCTGAATTTTAATTTTTTTGTAAAATTACAATGTGAAGATGGCATAGTATTGCATCGAGAAAGGCATCATTAGATTCTGCAAAATATAGAATTTATAGTATTATTGGAAATAAGATTCAGATGGCGGCTAA
>CAUUID010000028.1:0-13262 GCA_963545225.1 uncultured bacterium | reverse complement strand
ATATTTCAGATTTCTAACTCACCTCCTCTCACATAATCAAATTCAAAAGCCTGAGGTCAATACTTAATAACTCACTTTACACGAAGCACATCTTGCCCAAGCTGATCAATAAGAGCTTTCAACTGGTCGAGTGAAGTCTCTTCAGACAAGGCAATACTCTTTGTAAAAAATTTTGAATGCTCATGATGATGATGGTGATGATCGTGTTCATGGTCATGTTCGTGCTCATGTTCATGCTCGTGTTCGTGTTCATCCTCGTGCTCATGCTCATGATGATGGTCATGATCGTGTTCATGATCGTGTTTATGTTCGTGTTCATGATCGTGTTCATGTTCGTGTTCATGTTCATGATGATGGTGATCGCACTCAGCATGACTATCCTGAGAATGTTTTCTCATAAGATTTACAATAGCTTCATATGAACTATCATCTTTCATAAGGTCCTCACTATTTGCTCTATAAGGTGCCTCAATAACCGGCTGATGAGGATATTTCTGAGATAACTGAGATCTTAACTCTTGATTCTTTTCTTTATCAGTAGGAATATGGGTAAGCGCAATAACATTCGCCAAAGAAAGCTGTGTAGAAGCAATCTGTTCTTCAGCTTTCGACATAGTTGGGAAAGACTGAGCATTCACCAAAGTAATTACTCTTCCCTGCATTCCTAACTCCTCAATAACTCTCTTGATAGCTTTCCCATCAGCGATTCCAGAAGGTTCAATCAGAATTTTCTCATTACTACCTTTCAATTCCTCCAAAGCAGTTTTCAATCAACTTAAATCCTGACAACAAATACATCAGTCTGTCAAAGCGACAGGAGAAAAATCTTTCAATCTCTCAGCATCAATATTGTATTTTCCAATATCATTTACGATAACTTTAAATTGCTCTCACTGATTTGCCAAATATCCAGCTAAATCCTTGAGCAAAGTCGTTTTCCCAGCTCCAAGAAATCATAAAATCAAAAAAACCTCACCTCCTGTGTTCTCTGAATTTTCAGAAATTTTATTTACGATATTGTTTTGTTTTTCTTGTTTATGCAAAGATAAATTCGCATTAAATTTCATTTCTGACATCATAATTATACATGAGAATATAAAAGTATCGAATTCAAAATATGATTTTGAGGATCAACGAGCAATTCAGGTTTCAAATATTTTTCTAGGAGCTTCTCATCAACTTTTTTATAAAGAAGCTGCCTCATTCCTCTCACCGTTCTAACTAAACAATTCTTGAATTTTATATTTTTGACAAGATGAGTAACCAACTCTTCTGTATCCCCAGAAGTAAAGAGCAAAGAAGCCAGAATGACAGCATCATAATGAGAATTATCTTCAAAATATACCAAGAAGTCTGTCTTCTTAATCGTAATTTTATCGTCTAGTCCCAAAGCCTGAACCAATCCACGAGAAAGCTCAACAGCCTCCTCATCTCTCTCTATCAAAACAGAACAGACTCACCAGTTCTGGGCAAGGATAATCGCAGTCAAGGGCAACGCTCAGCTTCACACAAACAAAACCTTCCCAAACCCAGCGTTTTGACTAGCAAGCAATGCGTATTCCAAACGAGTTAAATCCTGATAGTTATCATAATAGATAAAACTTCTGAGCATTTCCTCTGGAGAGTGAGAAAATTGGATCTTCTTTGACCAAAACTTCTCCATCTCTCCTTCCGCAAGCGCACACACCTGCTGCAAATCTTTCACTTCATCTGAAACGAAAATCGGATCAAAATCTAACTCATAATCTATTTTATCCCTAGCAAACTCACATAGTTCTGAAAAAAAGGCATTTACCTCCTCTGATGGTTCATAGCTAACCAATTTCTTAGCACGAGCACATAAAGAAAAAATCTGATTTTCTTTCAATTTTTCCATAAAATATAAGATATGAATAAGTTAAAGATTATTTTTCCCCACAAGAACAATGCTCCTGATGCTCTTTCTTCCATTTAATCAGCGTCCTTGTTGAGATACCATACTTTTTTACGACTTCTTGTGCAGTATCCTGCTGATGACAGTAAGAGTCAATCACCGATTGCTTAAACTCAGGCGCATATGTCCCTCTCACTCCATCTACCGTAAAACTCGAATGACAGCTTCAACAATACAGTCTCTGAGAGTGGTTTCTCCCATGTCAATTTTTTTTCACCTCAGGACTTTGACACCTAATACATTTCTCCATCTTTATATCTTCAAAAATAAAGATTTTACTTGTGGTGCTTTTATATCAAAATAGAAGATAATGTCAAGAGAAATTATCAATTCACACAAAAACAAAAAAAGAAAAGAAATCAGAATTCTTTTCTCCTTCTTCTCAAAATTTTCTACTCAATAAACTGTTTAAAATCCTCAAAACTATTAAACGACTGATATACAGAAGCAAATCTAACATAGACAACAGGATCGATCTCCCTTAAGGAAGCAAGAATATCTTCTCAAATCTTAGTACTCAAAACCTCTGATCCCTCAGACTGCCACTTCACTTCCAAATTACTAATCAAAGCATCAATCACATCTGGTTGAACTGATCTCTTTGCAAATGCGAGCATTACTGCTTTTTTGAGCTTGGCTCTATCATACATTTCCTTTGTTCAGTCTTTTTTGATAACAACAAGTTCCACATTTCCAATCCTCTCAAAGGTCGTATATCTATGCCCACACCTTTCACATTCCCTTCTCCTTCTAATCACCCCTCCTTCCTCAATCATTCTAGAATCAACTACTTTCGAATCCATATTACTACATTTCGGACATTTCATATTCAAATACCTTACAGACTAAAAATCGACTGATTTTGCAATGAATGTTCCTGCGTAGGTTCTTGTACTCAGTTATGATTAGACTTTTGTACAAATTCCTCCAAGCTATATTCAAATACCTCCCCTTCTATAGCAATCTTCTTATAATGAAGAAAATAGAGCATCACCATCGCAGTCATTCTCACATCGTTTTTACAATATTTTTGCAATTCTTCAAGACTTTTTTTATTTTTTTGAGGATCCTTTTGATACTCATTCCAAAGGACCTCAGCCTTGGTTCCTGATTCCAACGTCTTTTCTAAGCCAATCAACGCCTCAGAAAGTTTATTAAGTCAGATCCTTTTTTTCGTTAAATTTTGAAAAAATACATACAAATCGATACTTTTATTGTTCAAAATCTCAATTTCCTTCTCACCATATCCAGCATTCCAAAGAGAAACTGGATTATCAAACCAAATCTGATTAAATCCTACAATATATCCATCAAAAGCAAGCATCTTATCTACAAAGTCCTTCAAATCCTCGATCATCACACACTCATACTTCATATTCGTATCCCCCTCTGCAATCGGCTCTGGACTCGCAGCATACGCGATAATAAACTTAGCAGATCTAATATCATCAGCAACAGTGGTTTCAATATCGTAAACCAAGTAAGGCTTCCCCAAAATCTGATCATATTTCCCAGTTTTAAACTCATCTCCCAAAATTTGTTCAATCGTCTTTTGTCAGACTTGTCTCTCTTTTTTCGCAATAAACCTCATAAGCAGAGTCTGCAATTCTGATTTCTTATCAAAGGGCAACACGACCTCAATTTTATCTACCTCATCAATCAAAGTCAACACATTATCCCTCTTTGCCATATGAAAAATACAATCCGAACTCTTATAATAATAAGCCTCATTTCACTGAGCAAAACAGACTTTATTAAAAAAATCATTTACCCCCTGACACCTCTCCTTTTTGATAATTGAGTAGAGATGAGGAATAAAATCATTTTTGATACTCGTAAGTTCATTGAGAGAAAATCTCTTATGCATCTAGATATTCTATTGAGAGTAAAAAAAATCCGCCTCAGACTAGAATTTCAAGATTCCCAGTCCAAAACGGACAACACCATATCAACCTCTTAGAGACCTGGAATCTGAGGGATTCCTGATCCGCTTCCTCCTCAGAGCATACCAGCTAAATTACTTGGATCAAAACCAAGGATGTCTTTTGTCTTTTCAGCAGCAATCTCCTGAGCCTTATTTTGAGCTTTTTGAAATGCTTTCAAAACAAGATCCTCCAAAACCTCTTTTTTGCTGAGATCGAGCAAGCTTGTATCATTGATTTTAAAATCTTTCAACTTCATCTCTCCAGTCATATCTACAACAACAGAAGCTGCTTTTTCTCAATTTTCATCAGTATATTCTCCTTCCTTTGCTCTAATCACAAGATTTTTAAGAGCTTTTTGAAGTTCTCTATACTTATCATACATTTTTTTCAATTCTCACATTTTTCCTAAATCCATTTGTTGTTCATACAAAGAATATAAAAAATCTGATTTCTCTTCTCTTTTATTAGTTTAAGAAGGAAGAAAACTACTTTTTAACCACACCAAAATACTTAATTACCAAGAATACCAAGAACGCTGTGATCAAGAAATCAATCAAATTTGCTAGCACCTTTCCATACAAAATTCCTCTCCAAGAAAGCTCCTCAAGCTTATTTACCTTAAGTTTTTTGAAAAGAGGATTGAACAGAAGTGGAGTCACAAAATCCTCGATAATTCCCTTTACCAAATTACCAACCTTTGTCGCAACCAAAAGTCCAACAGCCATACCTACAACATTGTATTCAGCCAAGAAACTCATAAATTCAACTGCCATATTAGGTTCTACAGCTGGCTGTTCAACAGTTCCGCTAAGATTCTGCTGTTCTACAGCTCCAGAAATATTTTCTCCTGTCATTATTTAATAAATAATAGAATAAAACAAAGCGATTATAAGGATACCCTTTCCAAATACAAGTCAGGTTTCATTTTTTTCTCCAAAACTTTAGAAAATAACACATCTTTCAAAAGTTTTTGTACCTTCTCCTCGCTCCTTTCCAAAACTCTAATTGGATATAGAGATTGACAGGTTTGCTTTTCCTGACATTGCTGATTAAAAACATCTCAAAACGCTGAATATCTTCCCTGAGCATCCAAAAGCGATCTTAGTTTTAATGGATCCATCTGCAAATACATCGTAAGAAAACTCTCTGCCAAAGAACGATTTTGACTCTCTGGATTAAGCATAAATCCATACATCCTGACAGGAGCCGCCTCATACCGATAAGGATATGCTATCTGCTGAAGTTGAGGAAACTGTCTCCCTTCTGAAAAAAATCAAAAACCTACTTTCAAAACTCATTTATCAACCAAACAAAGCACAGGGGAAGAGTGACAAATTTGAGTGTTTGACAAAGACTGCAATAAAGTTGAAATTCACAATTCAGAATCCTGATACATTTCGAGCCACATCTCAAAAGCCCCATTATCATTATATCTAGAGAAATCACTTATCATCTGAGCATATACCACATTCTGATCAAAAAACCCAGTTCCTACATAAAAAGGGAATAAAAAAGCTGATCAAGTCTGACTTTTGTAATCCTGATAAATTTCTGCAAGAGAATTCGCTGATCAAGATTGATAGAAAACAACTATCGGATCAATTGCATATGGAATAAACCAACCAGAAGCCAACACTTCGCTACTTCACGAGAGGAAATACTGATCTAAAGCCTGAGAAAAACGAAGTTCTCCACCACTAAGTGCTCAAGCTTTATCATATGCGGTTAAGAGTAAATCATGCTCAGAGAAGCCTCTCTGCTCCACTCACAAATACTGAAAAACAGCATCAGATCAATACTTCTGCATAAACTCATCTTTCAAAATCCCAAAATCCTCTTTAGCAAAAGAGGGATCAACCCAAATATGCAAAACACCAGTAAAAATCTGATTTTTCACTTCTTCTACCACATTCTCTCCTCCTGAAGAAACCAAAACCTCTTCTTCAACAACCTGAGGTTTTGATGAAAATGGCACAAAAAAAACAAAAATACAGCAGACCAAACCAAATCCTGCCAAAAAAACCGTTTGCCTCAATTTTGAAAACATAACACTAGAAAATAATCGTAAAACTTCCAAGTGCTGGCTGCTGATAGGTCGGCTTCTTTACCTGCATTCTAAGATTATAATCACCAACCTGCCCCTCTCAAACAATCGTATAATACCTATCTGCAAGAGGAGCCTCACTCGAAACTCTATACTCCAAAAAAGGATAAATTCTATCATTTTTAGTAGAAAGCAGATTTACCAAGTTCAATTGTAAAACTGAATCTTTTCCATTACGCAAAACATTAGTATATCCATTAGAACTAGCATTTATCTCTTCTTCTCGACTGGAAATAGGATTAATCTTTGCATACCTATTATCTGGAAAAATCTGAGCACTATTTCCAAAGGTAAGATTTTGATCCTTATTAATTCTCGAAGCCCTAATCAAAGTATCGGTATCCAGTCTAGCCTCTCATCTTGTGGTATTATAGGAAGTGAGAGGTATCAAAGTGTAAGGACTACCTCTATACATTCCTTTTATCGTCCATCCGACCATTGCTTTATTATTTGCCCCAACATAGGTAAACAATGTTCAACATTTTGCCTCTTCACACAGCTGATACCCATCATTCATCGCTCAGTAAATTGAATTTGCATGTTTAAACTGCCCAGAAAGAACAGGATTAAGTCTGAATTCAACCTTTACTGGACTATCCTTAGTAAAAGTAGTATGACGCTGAGATGAAGTATAATAATCAGCAGGGGTAATAGGATCAATACTTCCTAAAGGAATCATCTCCGTCGTATTATAAGTCAGTGCATTATAGTTATTTTGTTCCCCTGGCTTCACAAAAACCGGATCTACACTACCATCTCAAATTTTAGGAATTGACTTTGTAGAAGAATTAACCGTCCAATTAAGCGTATCGTTCCCATTCCCATAAGTATAAAAATTCTGAAGTCTGTGATCACTCGCCTTTCAGGTTCCAACCGGAGTCTGAGTTTGCTTTGAAGCCTTTCGTCCAGACTCTCAATCAAACCCAGGACCAGCATAATTAGTCGCTAAAACTCCTCTCTCAACAGCAGACAGCGCACCATAATAGGCAGTCGTATACTGCGCTACATTTCCATAATTACGCACAAAAGGAAGAAACGAAGAAAAGAGCGCCAACATCAGTGCTGATGACACAATCATAATCACCATAACAATCATCAAAAGCATTCCTTCCTCTCATCCACAAAATAAAAATTACTCAAGATTTGGAGCTCAACACTCAGGACAATAAGCATATCCACGAGTATATTTCTGATGACATTCTTTACATTCAGTCTTTAGACTCTCTCCACAATACACACAAGCATTATAACTCTTGTCTACGATCTGCTCACAGTGAGGACAAATTGTTACAGTATTCATCAAAGCCTCTCTCCAATATCCCCTCTCCCATCTATAAGACAGAGGACGAAAAGCAAGATATAACGGCAATCCAACCACTGGAGAAAGCACAGTAACAAGCAAAGCAGAAAAAAACTGATATCAAACACTATCACTCCTTGCAGTGGAATCTTTCAATACCCAGAGAATAGTCAAAATCCATACCAAAACTACAAGTATTAAAGCCCAAATTTCAAGATCAGAATATCCAGAAAGCATAGGAAAAACATCAGCAATCCAACGAGCAACATCAGTAAATATACCATGATTCGCAGGAGTTAAAAGTTGTGGGACCTGCTCCATAGTGGTATCCATAACTGCCACAGGAACCTCACCAGAACTACCAAGAAATAACGAAGAATCTGTCATTTGAAAAACAAATATAAAGATAAAAAATCTGAATTATGATAACTGTTTTCTCACAATATCTAAAGAAGTACTAAACTTCTTCAAATCCTTAAGAAGAAATGAAGCCTTCGCAGGATTATCAAGATGAAGAGAGAAATCTACCTCTACTCCAGTAAGTTCAGTATTTTTGATTGACATTTCCAAAAGCTGAATATTGAACTGAGCAAAGGACTGCAAAAAGTCAACAATCGTTAATTCACGAGGGTTAAACTTAACTTTCATGGAAAAACGATACTGATTCACATCATCTCACTGCCAATGCGCCTCTAGTAACGACTCAAGAGAAATTGTCTTAAGCGCCTTACAAGAAACAGCATGAATTTTTATACCATCTTTTGTCGATTTAGCAATAATTCTCTCATGAGGTGCTGGATGACACTCAGGGCAAAAAAAGCAATGTAAATGCTTATCATTATCGACGATTACAGCGAGTGGAGAAGTAGTATTTTGCTGCTGCGCCTGCAATTGCACCTTAAGTTCCTCTTTCTGTTGAGAAACATCCTTGATCACCGTTTTCTCAACCGCATTTTTCATGAGATCTGGGTAAGCATCTCTCACAATATTTCAGTAAGTCTCTTGCTTATCTAATACTAATAAAAGCCTCTTTTCAACCTCTAAAGCATCGTCAAGCTTCTGAATTTTATCTTTTTCAGAACGGAAAAGCGGAAGCTCCATATCCTTCAAATAACTATTCAGTCCAGCAATCGCCTCTTGCAAACGAAGCTCTCTTTCTGCTGTCTTAATATATTTCAAAAGCTGATTTTTTGCCGTTGGTGTACGGAGAAACTCTAACCAATGCTTATTTGCTGAAAACTTATTTTTGAAGGTATTAATATTAACAATATCTCCAGTCTTAAGCTGATAACTAATTGGTTTAATTTGTCCGTTTACAATCGCGTTTTTGAACCTGAGACCAATAGAGCTATGTACACTAAACGCAAAATCCAAAACTGTTGATCCGACCGGCAATTCCTTAATATCTCCTCTCGGAGTATAAATAAAAATTGTCTTGTCTAAAACCTCAATATTAAGCTGAGATTTAAACTTCTCCTTTTGTTCAGTATCAGTATAGTCAGATACAATCTTTTGAAGCTTCTGAATCCATATTCCCTGCTGCTCTGAGACCAAAGTCGGCTGATTATTATCTGAATACGCAAAATGCGCAGCTACTCCAAACTCAGCAACATTTTCCATCTCCTCGGTTCTAATCTGGATTTCTACAGGGAAACGGAACATTCCAAGTACTGTTGTATGAATACTCTTATATCCATTAAACTTTGGAATCGCAATATAGTCCTTAATCTTTTTAATCAAAGGGATATAGTACTTATGAATAATTCCAAGCACCATATAACAATCTCAGATATCTTGTGTAATCACTCTAAAAGCCAGAAGATCCATCACTGTCGAAATATCTGTCTCGTGATATTTTTTCGAAAGTTTTTCATAGATTCTATAAGGGCTCTTCACTCTTCCTCTTACAACAAAATCCTTGACTCACTCTTTTTCAAGCATCTGAGTCAGCATTTTAATACCTCTTTCTGTAAACTTATCTCCTTCACGAAAATATTTCTTTAAATACTGAGTAATCCTCTTGAATTCCTCAGGATGCAAGACCGCAAAAGCTCAGTTCTCCAGTAAAATCTGAAAATGATAAAGTCCAAGCCTCTTAGCAATCGGAGCATAAATCTTGATAGTCTCCTCTGCAATCTTCCTCCTCTTTCTCTCCTCAGGGTGAAACTGTAAAGTCTGAATATTATGGATACGATCGGCCAATTTCACAAATATCACCCTCAAATCCTTCGCCATAGCGAGAAAAGTCTTTTTGATCGTCTCCAAATGTCTATCTTCTCACTGATATCTTACCTTAGATACCTTTACCAGCCCCTCACAGATATCTGCAACCTCCTCAGTAAACTCAGCTGCAACTTCCTCACGCGTAATCGGAGTATCCTCAATCACATCATGCATAATACAGGATTGAATAGACTCCAAATCAGGTTTTAACTCCATCAAAAACAAGGTAGCCTTAAGCGGATGCACAATATAGGGCTCTCCCGAAAGCCTCTTTACACCAGCATGTGCAGCCTTAGTAAATTCATACGCATGATAAATACCTGGGATCTGCTCAGGAGGCAAATACTTTGAAGCCTGAGAAACAATCTCCTCAACTAAATGAGTTGGTTCCTCATCAAAGGTCAATTGATAGTCAAAAAATTCGTCAATCTCTCTTACATCCATCGTATCTTTTGAGGAACAAATAAAAACATACCTTTTAAACTATGAATATTATCCAAATAATCAAGGGGAAAATTAAAAAAAGCTCTTTTTCATCTGATTTTTTTCCTGTTCTGACAAAGATCCAAGCCTCTCCTCAAGTTCAGAATCAGGACCATTCAAATATTTTGAAAGCTCAGCAGTCTTTTCTGATGCCTTTTTAATATGCACATAATATTTTCAAAGCTCAGCAACCACATCAGAAAGTTCATCATTTTTCTCTAATAAAGAAGCCGCTTGTTCTCTGAGATAAACATTTTGTGCCTGGAGCTCTTCCATTTCTTCCTGCAAATACGTAAGTTGCTCATTCGCTCATTTTAGATGTTTCCTTAACTCAGCAACCACATCCTTATGCTGATATTGTCGATAAAAAATCACATATCAGAGTCCTACTCCTCATAAGCTCGCCAATATCACATACCATACCATCTCTTTATCAAAAAAGGATTAAAAACTGACTTTACTATAGGTTTTACTTCTCCAATTGCAAGAAAAAATACCTCATCAATATCATCATAAATGAAGGTATCTCCTCTCCTATGGAGAAAAAAAAGACGCATTGCACATAAATACGGATCAACATATTTAGAATAACTCTATTCCTCTCCTAAAAGCTCTTTCTTAATTCAGCTTCCATTCAAGAAAATCAAAGTATCCATATCTCCTGGCTCCCACTGTTTACCAAACATTTCGAGCTGATTTGAAGAATGGAATGGAACAATATACTTATTATGATAAGTTGTATATTTTTTATTGAAACAGTCCATAAAATTTCAGTTTTTTATGATTGGTGAAATAATAAAAATATCCTTATTCGTTAGCTTGAGATCATCTAACCACTTGCATAAATATTCAACATAAAAATTAATATTGTCCAAAACAAGGTTCTTCGCTAAAGGATTTGCATCAATCTCCTCAGAAGTCTTATATCGATATTTTACAATCTGATTATCCTTATACATTTGCATCAAAAAATTAATCCCAAAATTGATATGTTCAATCCTCTTATAAAACCCATCTTCAATCGCAACTACCTTACAATAACTCTCCTTGATATACAGCAAAAGGAATGAATCTCTTTCAAGTTTTCTCTTGAGAAAAGAAATCGTCTTAAAACTCTCCGGAAAAATCTTCAAATGCTTATGAGAAAAAAGATTACCATAATGTTTATTAAATTCCAAAAGCGTATCTCTATTGATATAAATCAGATACAAACGAAAAAAAATCTGACCTTGAGCCCCGATCAAGTATTTTTGAGATTCTCAATTAACAAAAATACTGTCCACATTGGTAAATAGGAGTTCCTCTTTAGTAATCTCCTTGAGATAATTTAATCTCTCATGGGTAATTTCATTGATATCATCTATGGTAAACGGACGATCTAATTCCTTAAAGATATCAAACCTAAAAAAATGAAATCTTGAATCATCAAGCAGAAAATAATGATTATATTCAGGATAAGAAAAAGACTGATTAATCACATTTTGAAGTGACTCATACACAGCATATTGTTGCATACCAAGATCTTTTTGGTACTTCACTATACGGAATTTTGGATGCTTGACATCAAATTCCTCATGCCAGAGATAAAACATCAGCCTTTTCAGCCTTTAGAAAATAAAATACTAATAATTCTCAAGTGCCTTAATTCTATCCTCAATACTTGGATGCGTCTGAAACCAAGACGAAACTTTCCCAAGAGGATTTGCAATAAACATTGCAGACATCTCCTTATTTTTCACATCAACCTCAGGCTCTTGAGAAATCTTTCTTAACGCTGAAATCATCGCCTGATTGTCTTTAGTCAGCTCAACGCTTCCAGCATCTGCGAGAAACTCCCTTTTTCTAGAAATAGCGAGCCTAATGAGTGGATAGACCAAATACCCAAGAACCATCAATACAACTCCAACTAATGGCAATACATTCCCCTTTTCATTATCCCTTCTACTTCAAGCTCTAATCAAAATCTCACCAAGCATAGCGATCGCTCATATATACAAGACCATCACAAGCATTAAAAGCGAATCCTTATTGATAATATGAGTTAATTCATGTGCCGCTACTGCCTCAATCTCAGCCTTATTGAGATGATTGAGCAAGCCTCTAGTAAATACCACCCAAGAATCACTTGCTCTCCATCCAAGAGCAAAGGCATTCATTCCCTCTGATTCAATAATTCAAATCTTTGGAGTAGGCAAACCTCTAGAAATACACAAATTCTCAACAATATTGTAAATTTCAGGTTCCTCCTTTCTCGTTACCTCTTTCGCCCCAGAAAAAGAAAACATCAAACTTTTTTGAAAAAAGAACGAAATCAGAAGCCAAACAACTAATATTGGCACAAGAAGTGTCAAAATCTCTCCTGTATCACTAAGAGCGAGGTTCAAAGCCTGAGTTCCACTATTACCATTTTTCGTATTTAGAAAATAGAACACCACAAAAACTCCAGCGCCCAAAAAGGCTGGAAGCAAAACAATCAAAATCCAAGTTTTTAATTGATTATCTCGCTTTGAAGATTGAAGCCCTTGATACATAAAAAATATTCAAAAAATAAAAAGAAAAATCCGACCTAAACAAAAGAAATCTGATTTTTCTTCTTGATACTATCAAAATCTCAAAAAATCAGACTTCTTCTTAATATTTTAATAGTAACTTAAAACTGTACTTTTGGAGCTTTTTTAGCAGCCTCATCATCAAGTTCAAAAAACTCAACCTGAGTAAATCCAAAACGATTAGCAATCAAATTACTAGGGAAACTCTGGATAGAGGTATTATACTCTCTTGTTGCTGAGTTAAAGAATCTTCTAGCAGCAGCCAGCTTGTTTTCAATATCTGAAAGTTCAGTCTGAAGCTCTAGAAAGTTTTGATTAGCCTTAAGATCTGGATAATTTTCTGCAACAGCGAAAAGCGACTTCAAAGCTCCAGTAAGCTGATTATTCGCCTCAAGTTTTCCTTCCACTCCATTTGCATGGAGAAAACTTGTCCTCGCATCAGTCAAATTCTGAAGAGTCTCCTTTTCATGAGTAGCATATCCTTTTACCGTATTAACAAGATTTTCTACCAAATCAAACCTCAGCTTAAGTTGAACATCAATATCAGCAAAAGCATTTTCTCTATTATTCTTAAGAGATACCAATCTATTGTACAAGCTAATCGCCCAAATCACGATTAAAAACAATACTCCAAGGGTAATTCGTAGTCACATGATGTATAGGATAGGAAATAAACACTTTGACTATAAGAATTTCTAAGAGATTGTCAAATGAAAACAAAAAAGAAAAATCAGATTTTTTTGAG
>CAUUID010000027.1:0-13263 GCA_963545225.1 uncultured bacterium | reverse complement strand
GTTGGCACAATGTTTTTACATAAATGCGCGTCACTACGCCCCAACATTTGATTTTTTCCAGAAGCAACCACCTGAGCTAGATTAACACCAACCCACCTTGTAGGACCAGGAAGATCTTTAGGACTATCACCTATTCCACAGTTATTTTCAAGAAAAACCTGCGGCTGAGACTGGTTATGCTTTAATCCAAGCACCCCTCCTAAACTTCTGACATTCTTTCCTTTTACATCAAAAATATTACCCTCCACAACATATTTTAGAGGATTTCCACGTCACAAGGTAAAAAATGCTGAAGATTGTGGGAGTTCAGAATTAAGTTTTACATAATTATTAACTACCCTCACCTCTCAACGCAAGGTACCATCAGTAAATTCATCTGCAGACCAAATAATCGGAGTATTTGGTCCTACACTATCAATTTCAACAGTATTCCCTTCAATAATTGTAGTTCCAGCTCCTTTTCCATTATGAACAACCGATTTTCCATTACTTACAGTTTTTACAGCAGTTTCAGTCTTAGAAACAATCACAGCCTTGTTTGCATAACTTCACTTAACAACATTATCCTTGATCTTAAGCTCAAAATCAACATCCTTTTCCTTAAAACGAGAAATAATAGCATACGACTGTGGAGAACCAGATTTTTGTGGATCTTTATAAGCAGAAAAATTCTGAATCGTATTCCCACTAATCTCAAAAATTGCACTACGAGTACTATGCAAGTCACGATAATCATTATTACTTGCGAGTCCTATCGCTTGATAAAGCTGATAGTTATATTTAACATCATCTGGATTCTCAATTTTTACAGTACGCATCTGAGTTTCTGAGCGATTACAATAGTCAGATTTTTGGTTAATAATAGGTCTTCCATCATCAATACTCACGCGATTTGCAGGATTTTGAATAATAGTATTGCCACGGATAACTACTCTGTCCATTGTAAAACGACGATTATACACCTCTAGACCATACAAGTAATCCCCCTCTAGAAGATTATTCTCTATCAGAATGTTATTTCCATCATGCACATCTAACCCTTTACGAATATTGTTTTTAGTATGATTATTTCTGTAGGTAATAGTATCATTATAAGTACCAGCAACTGTAGCAGCTCCGTATCAAGCTCCTCCATCACGAGGATCACCGTTAGCTTCTAAAACATTTCCATCAAGCAAAAAATTCCTCTGAAATCAGATCATCACCCCGGCATTACGATTATGGTGGAGATAGCTATTCGTTACTCTATTAGATTCTCCTATTGGAAGATCAGAATTATTGATATCAATTTCTCAGTCTACTAGACGAGCCCAATAAGTTTTCCCTGTTCACTTAGGATCTTTTACGCTATACGCAGTTATCGAATCAAAGTAAATTCCTGCACGATTTGCACCCGAAACCTCAACTTTATTAATCAAAATATGATCAGAATCATTGACATAGATTCCATTTACTTTTCCAGCAGAAGTCACCCCTGCAACATAAAAATCTGCAGCATTCGTATATTTTAAAGAGAAATCTGCAAGTATGGTATGAGTTTGATCTGTAACTACAATTCCAGCTCGCTCACGAACATCCAAATGGCTTCCATCACAACTATTAAGATAGTAATTACCTATTTGTTTTTTATCAAAAGTAATAAGTGTAAATTTCCCTTCCTGATCTGATTTATTGCTCTCCATCCCATCTCCAAAAAGAGCTGTTACCCCATTAGTGCTAGCATCTAGAGTAATAGGACCAGAAATATAAATCTGACCTCCTAGATGAAGAGCAGCTTTTTGTTGATGCGCAGCAGCCAAAGCCGCCTGAATAGCAGCACGACTATCTGTCTTTCCAGTTTCATCTACGCCAAAATCACTACCCTTAAGATATTTTCCATAGACTGGATGATCATAGAGCTGTAAAGTTGAGGTTGACGTCTGTCAGTTATTCTGCTGACTATTTCCTAAAGTCGTAGTCAATCAAAAGAGTGTAAAGAATAACAAGTTTAAAGTAATGACCAGAATATATCATTTTCTCATCTCACTACAGCAAAAAAAATAAAAGATCTCATTCAGCTTTTAAATATTTTATCCCAAACTTTCAGCAACAAATTCCCAGTTAATAATATGGAAAATATTTTCTAGATATGCTCACCTATTATTTCTCACATCAATATAATAAGCATGCTCCCATACATCCACTCAAAAAAGGATCTTTACAGGTAAATGGAGCGGATTTTGAGCGTTGGACATATTCAAAATCTCTAACTTTCCTTCCTGATTCAAAACCAACCAAGTCCAACCAGAACCAAAATTTCCAACTGCTGAAGAAATAAACTCTTCCTTAAAACTAGCAAAAGATCAAAAATTCTGATCAATAAGTTCTGCCAATTTACGATTAGGAACTTGATCATACTTTGGACTCAGACACTTCCAGAAAAAATTATGATTCCAAAATTGAGCAGCATTATTATATAATGCTCAACTAGAATTTTTCACAATAGCTACGATATCCTGCCCAGCAAACTCAGTATTTTCAATCAATTGATTGAGCTTATCAGTATACGCCTGATGGTGCTTATCATAATGATACATCATCGTTTCCTCAGAAATATAAGGAGCTAATGCGCCTTTTTCATAAGGCAAAACTATTTTTTCAAACATCATTATCAAAATTCTAAGAACTAAAACAATAAAAACATAAAGATTCAATCTCTATTTACAAGTTAATAGTCAGAAAAGTAGCTTATTTTGGGATAATATACCTCTGATTATAATACGAAATATTTTTCAAAAGTCCTCTAAACCAAAGCACATCTTCAGCACTGAACGAACGAATGATTTCAGACTTATCTTTTTTCCCAAAGAATTTCTGAGTATTTTTTGCAATAAACTTAAAGAAATCAGAATTATCATCTAGTTCAATCCAAATTTTAAGGAAATCTTGAAACTCCTCATAAACAGCTAAAAGCTCAAGATAGATCTGATCAGCTTCCTTGACCTTAAGTCCAAAAATATCTCTAATATAGAATATCCATAGACAATCAATCTGATCCTGCTCCATTTTATCCCTATGCTGATTAAGATATGTCATCAAAAGCAGCATACCAAAAAGAGTTTCTCTTGCAGCACCAAAAATTGCCAACAAAACTGACTGCGAATAGTAGCTTTCAAGCTTTAGTGGCTCAATCTTCTCCAAAAATGACTTATTAAGCCAAAATTCAATCTTATATAAAGCGTCTTTAAGATTTGAAATAGCTTTCTCATCAAAAAGATTCACAAAATCAGCAAAAAGCTCCTTAGCTGAACTAGACTGAGCAAAAAGTGGTGCATAAAAATGAGACAAAAAATCTAAATTTGACTCTTTTACCAATCCCGAAATCTTAGTTCAAAACTTTTGTTTGAAATCATCTAAAATCTGCGTATTAGTAATATTCAGCCTAGTATCCTTAGGATTGATATCCTGAAAATATGCCGCTGCCATCCCTTCTAAATACAAAATCCCCGCATAAAAATCCGCAACAATTTTCTCATCACTTCCTTTGATAGGGATAGAAAACTTATTTTTCCCAGATCTTACCTTATCATTGATATAATGATAATAGTAAAGATTTTTTCCGTAAATATAGAGGATATGGCCTAGATATTCAAGTTGTGCAGGATTTGACTCAACATTAAGCATCTCCTTAGAGACAAAAAGAGAGATTAAATCTGGTTTTTGAATTCTTGTATAAAAAGAATCCCCTCTAGCATTAGTAAATCCCCCTAAAAGAGTAATATAAAAATTCAAAAGCCTCTCAGTAACTTTAGACTCCCTCTTAATTCTCTCTGGCACATCAAAAGAAGAGATATCATCGCCATTATCTATGGCTGAGAGCATTTCATCGATATCCTCGAATAGATCTTCTCTTCCCTCCGATCTAAAAAGTTTGATAATATAGTTCTGAACTCAAGCAAAAAATCAATGCTTATATTTTTTGTAGGTCAAAAGATAATCCAAAAGCCTAGGAAGATTCTCCTCAGACTTTAGAAAACTCTGAACTAAACTATCTAATTCAGTCTTATTAAAAATCTTTGAAACAATCGCCTCAACAACTAAAAACGGATCAGAATTTCCTATCAAATATTTTACCAGAATATCTGCTGGCCAAATATAGGTCAAAACTGACTGTTCAAGTGGAGAAGAATGTGGTAAATATTTAGTAGTTGCATAATTTTGTTTGAAGGCTTTGAGGATTTTTTCTCACTTACGATCTTGCAAAATTCGTTCAAGAAATTCAGATTCTTCTCCCTTTCCAGCAAAAAGCGTATTTAATCTTTTATAAAAATGGAACAATAAAAAGAAAAATGATGTTTCCTTGAGTAATTCCTTTTTAACAGCATCAAAATCTGATTTAGAAATCTTGGTATCAAGCTGCTGAAAAGTAATCTTGTAAAAGTCAAAGAACACCTCAATAAACCAATTATAGTTTTCATTTTCCTGCTCCGATGGGAAAACTTTTACCCTTGAGGCAAAGGTAAAGGACAAAAGAAATACAGTATACAGAAGCTGCGTAAAATAATGATGAGGATATCCACGCAAAGTATCTGCAAAATACAAACTTGAAAGCAATGTGATACCATTGGAAAGGTTAGCTGGGGAATAGAAATGATATCCATTAAGATTTGCCGCTACACAATAGGCAAAATACGTTTCAATATCCTTTTGTTTATCAGTATTTCCATATTCTCAAAAACCCATCTTAAATTCCACAACATCCAAGTTCACATCAAACAAATTAAGCTTATAATTTTCAATAATTTTACGATTGATAATTGAGAAAAACTCCCTAGAAGAAATAAAGCCAACAAACATACTCGCTGGATTTACCATATTTTGAATAGTGGAATTTGGGAATTTTGTTAGTAAAAGTCTTTTAAAAAGATGCATTATTCATAAAAATAATAAAAAAATCTGATTTTTGTTTCCTTTTTCAATGATAGTAAAGAAGCTCTCTTTTTCAAGAGTTTTCTCAAAAAAGTAGCTTAGAAAGATTATATTAATTATTTTTTTCTTGATTTCAGATAAAAAATCACTATAAGATTCGCTCGCAAAAATTTAAAAGAATGACAAAAATTACATTAAATCCAGACTCTCAAGAGGTATTTCCTCTTGTAGAAGTAGAACTCAAGCCACTTGGGAAAAACTTTCTCAGGAATGAGCAAAAAAAAATCAATGAGCATGATGTTTGGCTTTCAAACTTCCCATCTAAAGATGGAAAGACAAGCTATGATGTTAGACTCACAACCATTTTACAAGAAAATGGATTGGAACGAATCGCCACTCAAAAGGGACATGAATCTTCTGACTTCATACTCCTCCAAGGGAAAGTTGTTTGGGAATATAGTGAAGATTTTCTTCGTAATAAGTCCTACAAACACTATCAAGAGTGCAAGATCAAATTTTATCAAACTTCTTCAAAAGCGATACTCGTTTTACAAGAAAGTTGATAAAATAGATCATCAAAAATCAGTTCAAGTTTATCTTGAGCTGTTTTTTTATACCGAAAAAACTTCTTGCATTTTGCATTAATATTAGTATGATGAGGGAAGATAATCTTTTATCTCTTGTATTCAACAAAAATGCTACTATTTAATTTCCAAGACTTCATCTCAGAAATGAGAGAAAAAGCTGACAAAAAAGAGATTGTAGAAAAATATGAACAGCTTTATGGACCAATTCAAGGGGATATTTACGATCAAGTTCGATATACAGATTATCTGAGCAAATTTTCTTATGTAGAATATGCAACTTCTGAGGAATTATCTGATGATTTTGACTGGGATCTTTTGCAAAAGCTAGTATTGTGATCATTTTCTAGTGATTATGAACTCAAATTTGACCAAGAAAAACATGAATACGAACTCTATATTGCAGTAAAAAATTGAGATCAGAGCGTTGTAAAAACACTTTCTGAACTTTGGTCTTTCCAAGTACTCAGACTCTATGAAATCTATATTGAAGAGCAACTCAACCTTCATATCCTCAAAGCTGAAGATGAAGATCAGGGAGCAATTGATGCACAAAGAGAAGTTAGACTCAAGAAATGGGGAGCAATCCTGGACACTATGGATAGAGTTCAGCTTGCAGAGGAAGTAAAAGCCTCTCAAGAGGAAATGCTTGGAGATCTAATGGGACAGCTCTAAACCTAAAAAAATATAAAAGACTGACTACAAAAGTCAGTTTTTTTTATTCCTATCACAAAATACGAATATTAGCTACCAAAAAGAATAGCAAACAACAACCTCTCCAAGTAATGAAACTAAGAATAAATCAAAAAACTCTCTCATAAGAGAGAGTTTTTCTCTAGTGTGAGAACATACTAATTATCTAGTTCTCAAAGTCAAACTAAACCAATCCATGAATCCCTGATAAAATCTATTCCAAGAGTCAAAAGCTGGATTCCTTTCTCCATTTATTACAGCTCTCATATTATTGTAGAATCTATCACTTTCTGACTGCCAAAAACTACTATTTCTAAGCCTTGGATAATCTCTCTTGAGCGTTGAGATAACTCCCTGCCAGATATTATAAACAGCTCTAAGCTTATCATATTCAGCATTAGTATAGTTATAGTTATTATTGTTTTGTCTCCAAGTATTATCATAATAACTTCCTCCAACAGAAAGTTCAATACTATCAGTTATAGAGCTATCAGATCTATCAGTAAAAATAACCTTGTATTGTCCATTATTTCTAAACCTGATGAAATTTGTAAGATACTTTCTTCCATAATCTGATCTATAAAAGTTAACATAACTAGAGCTAATATCATAATCTGAGCTTGAAGCCGTAGACCAATAATATCAGTCCTTCTTTTGCACCTTTACTGAAAGCTCTCCATTATAGTTCTCATTTTTAGAATTTGAGTATCTCTGATATGCGGTAAGATTAAGATCCACCCAGCTACCAGCACTCACTGAACTACTTCCAGATTTTTCTACCCTTATTTGACTAGAGGCATTATTATTTCTACCTCTACCAACATAGAAACTTGCAGTAGTTGTTTCCCCATTATCAAGTCTAGCTGTAAGTCTGAATTCTCCATCTTTTCTAAACTTCAAGAATGAAGAGAATGATTTTGAGCTCTCTGAACTGTAGAAAGTATAGCTAGATCTGTCTAAGTCATAATCTGAACTATATGCTGATCTCCAGTATCCATCTCTATATTCCTCTACTTCAAATCTCACAGTTTGAGAAGAATAGTAATTTCCATCTCTTCTCACACGAAGTGAAACCCATTGATCTACACTAGGAGAAGTTGTACTAATATCATCTATAGCTACCCAGTTACTTCTATTATTGTCCCATCTATTATTATTACTGTTTCCAACAGTAAAAGTCTGATATGCAGTGTAATTTGTTCCATCTATCTGCGCTAGAATCCTATACTGCCCATTATTTCTAAACCTAAGGAAGTTAGTTAACCTCCTTTCTCCAGCATCAGAATAAGAAAAATCATAACTTGATCTCTCTAAACTATAATCAGAACTTGAAGCAGTTCTCCATGTTCCGTTCCTATACTCCTCTACAGTAAAATTTACTCTTCCATTAAAATAATTACTATATGAAGCACTTGTGTTTCTCACTCTCAAAGTCATATCAATCCATTGATCAGTACTTGGATTGTTGGTAGAAACCGAGCTAAAATCTACCTGATATCCCCAGTAATTATTATTCCAGTCACGATTATTTGAATCAGAACCATCAGTAAATCTTCCATTTCTAAAGTCATAATTTGCCACTAAAACTGAATATGCATTTGGCGTATCAGCTCTAAGCTCCACTCTCATGTCAGATCCCCCATAATTAAAATTTCACTGACAATTAGGCAAATCAACACGATTATTATTGGGCAAAGTCAACTTACAACTAAGTGAATTTGAACTCACACGAGAAGAACTTACTTCTGCCCTATAAGTATCAGTTCCCGTCTTAGCAATATCAAAACAAAACGAGCTTCCATCAGTAAAACTAATAGTCTGACATCAAGCAAAAGCCGAATTTGCCAGTCCTGCCACTGAAAGCATAGCTGCTAAAAGCAAATAGTGTACTTTCTTCATTATGCATTAGGATAAAAAATAAAAAGCCTGATCTTCATCTTACATCCTCTAAGATAACGATTCTATGGATAAATACAACCTCTTTTCCCCCAATACCGATAACCAAACGCTAGCAGATTCCCTTTACAAATCCAAGAAAAAAACTAAAAAAAGAAAAATCAGAATTTTACCCCTTTTTATCAAAAAAATGCCTCAGAATACTCAAATTCTCACGCTCAGAATATGCAATATATGATTCAAAAAGCTGGTCAACTGAGAAATTTCTAACAAATATAGAGAAGTAAAGCCATTTTGGACATCAAGACTTTTTGAAGCCAATTGAAATCCTAAAAACTTCTCAGAAATCCACATAAAAAACTGATACCAACCAGACTCTCCTCTTGCAATTTACGATTTTTGAGGTATTCAAGGACAAGAGCTCCACGAGTGAAAACTCTGCTACAAAATCAAGCTAGGAAAACTCAAAGAAATAAGAAATTTTGAAAAATAAATCATTACTAACAGCAAGAAAATCCTTATGTAAAAACAAAAAAACGCTTGAAATCAAGCCTAAAATCATGATACTAAAACTGATTGTTTTATCTTAGTATTTCTCAAGCTCGTGGCAAATCCTCTTATTGACGATCTTCTAGCCTCTACTGATATCGTTGAGCTCATCAGTAGATATGTTCCCCTCAAAAGAGCCTGAAGTAACTTTTCTGGTTGTTGTCCTTTTCATAATGAGAAAACTCCATCTTTCATGGTCTCACCTACCAAGCAAATCTTCAAATGCTTTGGCTGTGGGAAAGGGGGAAACGCATTGACTTTTTTCCAAGAAATAGAAAAAATTGATTTTCGAGATGCTGTAAAAGAACTCGCAAAAACTCAGCATATTGACATTGAAAAATATAATCTCAATACCCAAAAAATCAGCGATGAAAGCGACCAAAAAGCAAAGCTCAAAAGAATGCATTCACTTACTCAGCAATTTTTTCTCGCTCAGCTCAAAGAATCAACTCAAGCTTTAGACTACCTAACTACTCATAGAAAACTTTCAAAAAATCTGATTGAAGAATATGGTATCGGATATGCACCAGATAAGCACTACCAACTCATCCAACTCCTGAGAGAAAAAGGTTTTACAGACAATGATCTCTTAGAAGCCTCTCTAGCTAAAAAAAATGCAAATGGAGAAATCTATGCCTTTTTTAGAAATAGGATCACCTTTCCAATCTACGATACGATGGGGAATATTGTTGGGTTCTCAGCTAGAGTACTCAATCCTGAAGACAAACCCAAATATCTCAATAGTGCCGAACATAAAGCCTTTGAAAAATCAAAACTTCTCTACTGACTAAACTTTGCCAAAAATTATATCAGAGAACAACAAAAACTGATCGTTGTAGAGGGACAAATGGATGTTCTCTGACTAGCAAAGCTTGAGACACCAGTCTGAGTCGCAACTTCTGGAACTGCTCTCAGCCAAGATCATATCAAACTTATGAAGAGGTATACTGAAAATATCTTTCTTCTTTTTGACAACGATAATGCGGGTCACCAGGCAACGTTAAGAGCCCTTAAACTCTTTTATCAGCAGAACATGTTCCCAAAAATTATCAAACTTCCAGAAGGATTTAAGGATGTTGATGAACTTTCAAACACTCCAGAGGGGAAATCAGCTTTTGAAACTTGTCTCATGAATGCCCAGGATGGTTTCCTAGGAATCTACCATCAGATGAGATCAGAACTTGATATGACCTCACCTATCGACAAACAGAAACTCATAAATACCCTCTTTGAACTCATTATCTCAGTTAATAGCCTCACTATCCAAGAACACTATAAACAACTCCTCGCAGAAAAGCTTGGATTCGCTTTTGAAATCCTTGATGCACAATTCAAGAGATACAAAACAACAGACGGGAAACTTATTCTAAATCAACAGAATAGACAACAACAGCAAGAAAACACTGATCGTTACCAACTTCATAGAGATGAACTCGTTGTCAGTCTTTTTTACCAATGAGCACTAGAAAAATATCTCTGAGATTTTCAAGGAGCAACAACACTTTTTGATATCATTACTATCATCTGAGCATCTAAACCAGATTCTCTCCTCGCACAAGCATTAAATAACAAGCTCACACCAGAACAAATCTCCTCTCTTAACGAACTTGGAATGTGGCGAGATGCACAGCTTGAAGAGCATCAAACCACTGAAAAAAGATACCAAATCATTCTCCAAGCCATTCTCCCAATCCTTCAAAAGTGGCTCCAGCTAGCACTCAAACATTCAGCACTCTCAGCTGAGCAAAAAAGACAACTTCTAGAACTCAGAAAAAAACTATAAAAAAATCAGAATAAAAAAGCTCTAAGTCTATACTTAGAGATTTTTTAATATCTGCTCCAAAGCGGGATTTTGCTTTGCCTTTTCCGTCAAAAGGGTAATCATCTGCTGATCTAAAGCAAAAATTGAAAATTCCTTCAATAAACGCTCATTATAAAAAACCTTAACACGATGAAGACCAGAAACAGCAGGAATCAGATTTATTTTTCTTTTTTCTCCCAAATAAGTAATACGATCTGGAAACACCTGCATTCCACTTCCAACTTCTACCTTAATCTCTCATTCAAGAAACCCTTGATCTCCTCTCTTATTCTTAATCATCAATTCAATAGCTTTTCCAAGCTTTACAATAGGATACGATAATTCTCAACTAATATCCGCTGCAGTCAATAAATACCCAGCTGAACTAGTGCCTTCATTTAACTGCTCTGCCTGAAAAATTCTCCCCTGTGTCTCCAAAAACAAAATCGGATCCAAGGTATTTTTCTGAATCAATGACCAACATTTTGCCTCATTTACAACTTGAAAAAGATTTTCCGCCTCACAGTCAGTCTGCGGATAGTAAGGATGCTTTCCTTCATTAGTATCGATCTGAAAATGAAGGTGAGGACCTGTTGTATTCCCAGTATTCCCAATTTTTCAAATCAATTGCCCCTCTCCTACTTTATCTCCTACCTGCACCAAAATTTCACTCAAATGCACATAATTTGAATAAATAAAGCGACTTCAAATCTGATGTTTGATTGTAATAACATTTCCCCATTCACCCTTAGCATGAGCCTGAACCACTTCACCAGTCCCCATTGAATAAACTGGAGTTCCTACAGTCGACACAATATCCACTCCTTTATGTGCTCATTGCCCCATATCTCGACCTCAGACATAGGTTGCACCTCGCAAAACAGAATACACAGAACGATGCAAAGGATTCTTTATAAAAGAAAGATAATCCGCACCTTCAATTTTCGGCAACTGAATCTTACAAAGCTCCTGAGTGCCGCAGAATTTCCCCTCCACTTCTGAAAGTGGATACTGCCAAGCTCAGGTATAGGAAGCTGCAACTCAAACACCCAAAAAAATAAAAAAAATCAGATTTTTTAGCCCTTTTTTCATTCCTTTCCAAAAAATTATATTTTAAAATCAGAAAAATCAGTATACTCCTCTCCTCCAGAAAAACAAGGAAAGTTTTTTGAGATTATGATAAATTTTGAAATTTAGGAAAAATGTCATAATTAGCATTTTTGAAAGCATTTTCAAAAAAGGGAAAGCCTTCGAAAAGACAGAGAGATAGAATACTTTAAAAACCTAACTCATAAAGATAATCATAGCACCCTTTCCTTAAAGGTTGCATTGAAGAAAGTGAATGAGCATCACTATTAACATAAACATACTTTGCATACTTTAGCATATAATTGAGCTTTTCAGAGATTGCGCGACCTTTACGAAAAGTTCCATAATTAAACTCCATAGCAATATCATAATAGTTTGCAAGCTCCACAATAGGCTCAATACTCAAATATTCTCAAAGTTCATTAATATCATAAGGATGTCAAATAATCTTAATTTTTTGATGATTTTTCTCTATAGCATTTAATAAACCCTGTGTAGCAGTGACTGGCTCAGACAAATACCCATTCCAATGAACAGATAAAATAGTAAAATCACTTTCCAATTGCTGACTAACTAAACATACATTTCAATCAGCATCCAAAACATCTGCCTCTATTCAAAAAATAACATTAACATCATTATGGACATTTTTCCAACTGTTCAAGGCATATCTCGCTCCACCAGATGGACAAATTCCATAGCGCTCCTTAAGAATTTTAACCAGATGATCACTATGATCTGTTATTGCAATTTCCTTCATTCCGAGCACTCAAGCATATTGAACAATGTCTTCAACTGTAGCGGAACCATCTGATAAAACACTATGAATATGATAATCAGAAAAAGAATCATTCATAATTACGGACATTTTATAGAATAGATTATAAATATCTAGAATAGAGATAGCTTAATTCAAAATAAATACAAGAGAAAATAAAAAAAGTTTTTTTTAAAAAAACAAAGAAAAAATCCTAGATAAAATCTAGGATTAATCCATATTCTAACAGATACTGCTGAATACTTGAGTCTTTGTCGCATTATTACGAGACAAAGTTTTTGCTGATTCAATCTGAGAAAGGAGATAATTAATTTCCTTACCAAATTCATCAGACTCAGACTGTTTTAAAAAGTCTGAGAGATGCGTAGAATCAATCATTGAAAACCGATTAAATAAATGAGGACATTTCCCAACAAAGGTGATCAGATGAATTGCATTCATCTTTGCCAATACATCAGGAGATCCAAAACGTTCATGCGTAATACAAAGGATCCTCTGATACGCATCCTCCCTCCTTTTTGAGAGCGTATGCCCTCCAGCCAAAGAATTTTGACGCATATAGGTCAAGACATCTACAGTCTCCTCAGAATGAGAGGCAAAGTCTAACAGCCTCTTTTTCTCAATTTCGAAATTTTTTGTTTTGTTCATATGATTACTAGTAATTTTAACTTTTTTTTATTTTAGGGTTTGTGAATATATAAATTTCGAGCAAAAAGTCAAGATATATTTCAAAAAAACAAAAAACTGACTCTAACAGAATCAGCATTTTGCTTTTATCTTCTTAATCCATAACACAATCAGGGCTGGCAAGAATCGAACTCGCGACGCGGAGCTTTGGAGACTCCCGCTCTACCACTGAGCTACAGCCCTATAAAATGAATATCCCTTGATCCAGGGAGTGAGGGGATCGAACCCCCGACAGCGGTTCCGAAGACCGATGTGTTACCACTACACCAACCCCCCAT
>CAUUID010000026.1:0-18763 GCA_963545225.1 uncultured bacterium | reverse complement strand
TGAAGAAACTATTCTTAAAACCATCATTTACTATCGCAACAAAATTCTTCTTTTCATAGTTTTCCTTCGTAAAGAAGGTTCATTCCGCTAGTTTTTTTTCATTGAGAGTAAACCAATTTTCAGGCACCCCAACTCCTTCAACTCCATCAGTTTTCTGCTTAATTTTTACCTGAGCATAAGGAGCTCTAACCTGATAGGTAATTTTTCAACTCAACTCTGGAAAATAGTTTTCAATATAAGGAACAAGCGTCTTATCAAACTTAACCTCCTGAACATAACCCCCAGGCTTATCATTTTTTTCATCCCAAGAACTATATCCTCCATTTGAAGAGATAGAGATCTTATTTTTCGCCATATCTCCCATCGTCTTCGTAATAGAATTTTCAGTCCCTTGCCCTATCGCCATCATCACGACAACAGAGGTCATTCCAATAATAATTCCAAGCGTACTAAGTCCAGATCTCATCTTATTGGCCATAATGGTCTTTCGAGCATCTACAAAGTAAGAAAAAAACCTCATATTTTTTGTCAATACCTAAATAAAAGTAAGAAAAAATCTGATCCTAAATGAAAACTCCATCCTTGATACGAATTGTCTGATTCGCATAGCTTGAGACATTCGCATCATGAGTAATAAGGAGGATCGTTTTTCCCTTTTCAGTATTAAGGTTTTTTAAAAGCTGCATAATCTCGATTCCTGTTTTAGAATCTAGAGCTCCTGTTGGCTCATCAGCCAATAAAAGAGCGGAGTCTGTCACTAATGCTCTAGCAATACAAACCCTTTGTTGTTGTCCTCCAGAGAGTTGATTTGGAAGCGCTTTTTCTCTTCCCTCTAATCCAACAAGTTTAAGAGCTTCATAAGCTCTTTCTCTAGCCTCACCAGAAGAGACTCACATATAAGAAAGCGGCAATACAACCTGCTCTCGAGCCGCCATTCTTTTGAGGAGATTATATCACTGAAAGATAAATCAGATCGTAGTTCTACGGATCATAGATTGTTGATCTGGAGTCAGATTTTTTACCTCCTTTCTACGGAGGAAATAAGAGCCAGAAGACTGAACATCAAGAAGTCCAACAATATTCATCAGTGTAGATTTACCACATCCAGATGGTCCCATAATAGAGATAAAATCCCCATCATTAATATCTAGATCAATACCTCTCAAAGCATATACTGGCTCTGCTAATTTCTCACCATAAGTTTTTGTAATTCCCTTAAGTGAGATAAAATCTGAAGTTGCTTCCACCATTCTTATTATTTCATGGTAATAAAATATCCATAATTATATTTCAAAACTATCCGTCATACTGATAACTCATACTTCCATCAGCTGCTGTAGTTACATCATGTTCTCCTGATGGTCCTCACTTTTGATTAAGCCCTAAATTCGTTGCAGAAGTTTCATTCATATAGAATCCTTTAATTGTATCTCAAACCTTAACTCCAGAGAGGATTACAGTGTTCATATCATCTGAGATTCCAGTCTCTACAACTTGATCAATCCACTTATCTCATTTTTTAAGGCTTACAATCTTTTCACCTTGCTCATTATCTGCAATAGCAGGAGTTGGTACAACAACCTTTCCTTTTTCAGATTCAAGAATTACCTTTACATTCGCACTCATACCTCCAAAAATCTTATCCTCAGCACTAGCTTTTTTAAAGACAACTTTTGCCTTATAAGAACTTCCTTCTGGCATCGTATCTATTTCAGAGAAAACACCTGTATATACTGATCCTTGGAATGCATCGATATACACTTCAACATTCATCCCAATACCAATCTTCACAATATCAATCTGATCTACTTCAAGTTTTACCTCAAGCAAATCCGGAGTTTCGACATAAATGTACTTGGTATCGGTATCCGAACTATTTCTTGAACTACCAATAGAATCTCAAATCTGCATATTCACTTTAGTAACCACTCCATCAAAATTAGCTGTAATCTTATAATTATCATACTCCTTCATCTTTGTTGTAAGTGCCAACTGTGCAGAATCTACTGCATCTCTAGATTTTTGAAGTGTTTCTCTCTGTGTTTCTCAACTTTTTGCATCATCAAGTTTCTCCTTAGCTTCTTTAAGCTTTTGTTCAAGTTCTGCTGCCTTTACAGTATTTTCCTGGTTAGCCAACTGATATTTCAAACTTTCCTGAGTAGTCTTATTTTTTGCTGTTTCTAAATCTGTCTTTGCCTTTAGTAAAGCAACTTGAGCTTGTTCAACTTCAACCTTTGCTTTATCCAATTTATCCTTAATTTCCTCTAATGGAGTCTCAGCAGTTTTCAATTTTGCCAAAGTATCAACAATATTAACATTTTTATCCAAATAGCTCTCTCAAAGAATTTCATAAGCCCTTCCAAAAGTATCAACATACTCTAAGATCTTAGATTTAGGCATATCAGCAGTCTCAATAGAGTCACCAAAAGCATCAATATTTACTTTTCACCACTCTTTAAATTCTTCTCCAAGTTGAGTAAAAATAGAATATCCAGACAAAATCTGATTTTTTGTAATTTTTTCAAGCGGCAACTTTGAATACTCATCATAGAGCTTATGGAGTTTACCTACATAGGCACTCACATCCCAGTACTTATTCTTTGAACGATTCATTGCTGCATCATTTTTCGCTCCAAGATAGATATTTCTATCCTCAGCGGTATAAGTACTACTAAGTTTTACTACAGCATCATAAGCATCAAGTGTTTTTTGAAGTTTATTTGCTTCATTACGGAATTCTCTAATATATTCCAACATTTTATTATTCCAATTTCTTGTAGTCTCTGGGGTACTCAATAAAGCTCCCTTATCTCAAGACTGAAGTTTCTGATAATCAGCCTGAATATCTTCTAACTCCTTTTGCTTATCTTTGAGTTCCCTCTCTTTAGTCTTAATAGTTGATTCTGCTAATTTAATAGAAGACTCTGCCTCTGAAACAGCTGAAGCTTTAGTTTGAGTTTCTAACTGTAGTGTTCCTGGTAAAGTTTGTTTTTGTACCAAGAGAAGATCATATTCAGCCTGCGCCTTAAGAATATCTAGATCCTTATTTGACTTTTCTATCGCCTTTTTCAAATCCTGCTGTGCATTTTTAAGATTTCTCTTAAGATCCTCGATATCTTTATCAAGATTATCTGTAGAAATTGTTGCTAAAACTTGTCCCTTTTTCACAGTATCTCATACTTTAACCTTTACACTTGTTACTCTTCCCTCAGAAATAAAAGTCAATTTTTGAGCATGTGCAAACTGCGTAGTACCAGCAAGATTCAAAGTTTTTTCAACATCTCATGTTCCTACAACATGATCACTACTTGTATAAGAAATTATTGGCTTCTCTGGAAAAAACTTTTTAATAGCTCGATATCCACCCAATCCTCATATCACCAAAATAGCTAAAACTCGCCATTTTTTTTCCCAGATCCATGAAAAAAATCTTTTTATCAATTGCATCCTTCTGTAAAAAAACAAATAAAATCCTGAAATAAAAATCTATCCTCCAATATATCTAAATACATATAGTAATGCAAGCAAAAATCAGAAGAATTAAGCCCTCTTTAAAAGATAGTGAAAGAAAAAGCTCTTGAAAACTAAAGTTTTTTTATTATAGTAACCTTAAATTAACCTTAAATTTTAGTTCTTGAAAAGAAATTAATGATTATCACACTTGGTGGAAAAGCTGGAAGTTGAAAATGAACTGTCGCAAAATTACTATCTGAAAAACTCGGATATGAAATCATCTCCATCTGAAATCTAAAGAGAAAACTAGCAGAAGAAATGGGAATCAGTATCTCAGAATTCAATCTTCTAGGTGAAAAACCTGAAAATCAGCATGAATTTGATGTAAAATACGAAGAATATCAAAAAAATCTTGATCTTAATTCTCAAATTATCTTAGAAAGCAGACTTTGATTCCTCTGTCAGCCAAATGCCTTCAAGGTCTTTCTCAATGTGAGTGATGAAGTTGCAAGTCAAAGAATCCTCAACGATAAAAGGACAACCGACCAATTTTTCAGTCCTGAAGAGGCTCTTCAAGTAACAAAAAAAAGAAATCAAGATGATCAAAATAGATATCTCTCACTCTATAATATCGATCTTTGGGATTCTAGTCAATACAACCTAACAATAGACACTTCAAACCTCGCTCCTGAAGAAGTTGTAGAGAAAATCCTGATAGAATTCAATATCTATATTGAGAAAAGCAGCAATTAAAGAAGCATATAAACACTAAGAAAAAGTAAACACTAAAAAAACCTGAAACAAATCAGGTTTTTATTTTTTAATTTTTATTTTCTCAGATAAGTGTGGCTTCCATAGCTTCCTCTTGTTCAATATCTTGCTGTGTAAGTTTCGTATTTTTCCAGTCTCACTTCCTATAAATCAAATAACAAATCAATGCCATAATAAGATTTACCAGTGCAAAAGCTATCCAAACTCCATCAACCTTGAGAGAGGTATAATACGCCAATAAATAAGCCAATGGAATCTCCACAACAAACATTGATATAATTCAAAGGATCATCGCAAGTGTAGTCTTCCCAGATGCCCTAAAAATTCCCGTCAAAGTAAACTGAATCCCCATAAATCACATAGTAAATGCACTAAATCTCAAAAGATCAGTTCAGATTTTTATAACTTCTGGCTCTTTTTGTGCATCGATAAAGATACCAATCAGCTCCGGAGCAAAGATAAAGACAAGAGCTCCAGCAGATTCCAATATTAGAAAAGCAATAACTGAACTCTTATAAGCGATTTGCTGAGCCCTATCCAGCTGCCTAGCACCGATATTTTGTGCCACGATTGTAGAGGTCGCCATCGAAAGCCCAAGCGTTGGGATAAAAAGCAGCTGAAAAATATTTGCTCCCGCTCCATATGCCGCATTAGCAATCACTCAAAAACTCATCACAAGTTTCATCAAAAATACATATCCTAGCGAACGGATCGCCATCTCAATACTCGAAGGAATACCAAGCACAAAGGCCCTTTTAATAAATCAAAAATCTGGCTTAAAATCTTTTCGTTGGATATTAATCCCATGCTTCCCTCTAAAGAGGATAATCAACCCAATCAAAGAAGATATCGCCTGCGTAATCAAAGTCGCTAAAGCAGCACCTCTTACACCCATTGCAGGGATCATACCCCATCCAAAAATCAAAATCGGGTCCATCACAAAGTTAAGCAAAATTGTCCCTCCAATTACATAAAGTGGTAACTTTACCTCTCAAACTCCTCTCATCAGAGACTGGAACATTGAAAAAATAAAGTTAAAAATCAGCCCCATAAAAGTAATTTGCATAAATTGTGTCGCTGGCTCAATAATCTCCTTCGGAGCTCACATCAAGAGTAAAATATTCTCCGCACTAAAATAACCAATAATACTCAGAATAACTGAAATAACCACAACACTCAAAAGCGTCTGTGCCGCTCCTTTATTGACCATTTCCTTATTTTTAGCCCCAACATATTGAGCTATCAAAATCGTCCCAGCCATAGAAAACCCCATTCCTAGAGACAAAATCAAAAACACAATTGATCCACTAGAGGCAACCGCAGCCACAGCTTCTTTTGAGAGTTTTCCAATCCAATAAGCATCTACAAACTGATACGCACTCTGCAAAAAATTCCCAATCAAAATAGGAATCGCAAGCCAAAATATTCATTTCACGATTGATCATTTGAGCGAAAGCTCAACATTCTTATTATCCATATCTCCCAAAAATAAAATCTAAAATTAAGCGCAAAAAAACTAGCCCAAAGCACAAACCTACCTGAGCAAAAAAGAGCTTCCTGACCTTTCACGAGAACAAACCAATCAAAAAGCCCTCCAAACTAAGCAAACTCTATATCATCACTACTGATTATGAACAGGTTCAGAATCCTGATCTTCATGTTTTTTTAACCTAAATCCTATCTGTGTAAATCTATCATGCAGAAACTGATGCCCAGGACTTGTCCAAAAACTATACAAATTCCCAACTAAATAGAAGAGATATGCAACAATAGTCATTACCGTACTTGCAGTCTGAGAAACAAAAACATTTCCACTCACTAAACTAGCAAGCCCTCCTGTCAAAAGTCACAAAATCAACGGCAATAAGAATACTCCAAATTTAATCAGAATTCTTTTAATAATTTGCCTAGGACGAATCTCACCACTTAGACTATAAGGAATCATTCACAGGATATGCTGCCTCCATCACTGTTCACCTCTACAATTTTTTACCAATTCAGCTCCTATCAGAAAGAGCATTCAACTAGCAAAGAGTGCTATCGCAGCGGCATTTCCATATACAGTTCCGATAAACGGAATACCAAAGAGTAAGCAAATCAGATATACCATTCCGAGCAAACCTCATGGAACCCCAATCATCAAAAGTGGCTTAAGCAAAACCCTCTTGATCAAAAGTCTAAGTTTATATTCATCCTGATAGAGCGCAGGAATTGCAAACAGTGTCATAATCGTTGCAATCGAAAGTCCAAACATAATAGTATACGCCAATGGTGCAAAAAATCCATCAGAAGTCAAGGTTGCCAGTCCTATCACCGTAGTCAGTGTCGTAGAGAGAATAGGTCTAAGTCTAGATCTCGCACTCTCTCTAATCGCATCAGCTCTAGTATGTCAAAGCTTCATATTTTCGTTTGCACTATCAATCAGAATAATCGCATTATTTACCACAATTCCAACCAAGGCAATAAATCCAATCATAAACATCAATGAATACGGATTCCCTGTCAAAAGCATTCAAAAGCTTCCTCCCACAAATCCCATCAAAATACTATAACTGATGATCGTTGGCTGAGTATAGCTATTAAACTGCAAGACTAATATCGCAAAAATAGCAATAAGTGAAAAGATCAAAGCACTCAAAAGTGAGAGCAAAAGATCACTGTTTTCCTCAGTTTCCCCTCATGCACTGGAACTAATCCCTGCAGGGAATTGATACTTTCCAGCATATTCTGTGAGTTTTGCATTGATTGGTTCAGCCTTATAGCCATTTTCTAGATTAGCTCAAATACTGATCGTAATCTGATTTTTCTCCCTTGTGATAGCATCTGTTGAAGGCTTAAAAACATAACTTCCAATATTTCCTAGCAAGACTTTCCCTGCTGGAGTAATGATACTCGTATTCATCAACTGTTCAGGTGATATTCCATCAGAAAAATCATCATACTTCACTCTGATCTTATGAGTATCATATTCTCACTTGATACTTCCTGCCTCTAGCCCATTAAGTGCGAGATAAAGTGAAGGACCAATACTCTGCGGAGTCAAGCCAAGCAATGCTAACTTCTGATCATCAAGTTCAAAGAGAAACTGTCCAGCACTTTCTTCACTAGAAGAGCTTACATTCTTGGTTCCAGGAATACTCGCGAGAAAATGCTTAAAATCTCTATTTACCTCAGAAAGCTTATCAAAGCTCACATTCCCATCTGCGATGATCTTGATTCAGATTTCCTTTCCTGTCGCTGGTCCATTCCCTCTCGTAGCGACAGCCACCTGAAATCCTTGCATCACGAGATGATCCAGTTTAGCAACCAAATCCTTCTCTATCTCAAAACTTGATCTTTTCCTCTCTCACTTTTTTGAGATACGGAGCAGCACATCAATCTTATTTCCCTTAATCGTGCTCGTGTAATTCACAAGCTCAGGAATAGCACCAAAAATCTGATGAATTTCCTGACTTTTTTCTTTGATCGCCTCTTTTGTCAGTCCAACCTTAGCAGTAAGAGAGATCGTCAGATATTCATTGTCAGATGCTGGCATCATAATAAACCCAAGCTGAGGAGAAACGAGCCACATTGTAAAAATAGTAACCACCAGCGGGATAATTACCACAATAACTCTCTTCCCAGCACTCTGCAAAATCGTCCCAAGATGCCTATCATACCGTGCATTCAAAGGATCAAAAATCTTATCTCTCCAAGAACGCTGACTGGATTCAGTTTTTTCTACTTTATCTGCCCTATCTTGAGCCAAAATAAACTTTTCATCTTCAGTCAAGGTAAGCTCAGCATCAGGGTTCGGAGTAAAGAGTTTC
Organism: uncultured bacterium; assembly: GCA_963545225.1. Classification (GTDB taxonomy): domain Bacteria; phylum Patescibacteriota; class Gracilibacteria; order Absconditabacterales; family Absconditicoccaceae; genus HOT-345. Next base: position 10,730 of record CAUUID010000026.1, on the reverse strand, counting down.
TTTTCCCTACTCGACTTAAAAAAGAGTGCTGGAGTAATGGTCAAAGAAATAAAAAGCGAAGCCAAAAGTGTCACAAAAATCGTAATTGGAATATACGCCAAAAATTTTCCCATCACTCACGGCAAACTCATCAATGGAAAGAATACAACAACAGTTGTTGCAGTCCCAGAAATCAATGAATTCTTATAGGTTTTTACTGAAAGAAGGGCAGCATTAAGTGGTTTATAGCCAAGCTTGATAAACTCGCTCGCCCCCTGAACGACTACCGTCGCTGTATCTACCGCAATTCCAAGACAAATAATCAATGAAAAATTTGTCAAAAAGTTCATCGTATACCCAAAGAAATTCAGCACAAAAAAGGTAATAAAGAACGCAAGTGGAATCGAAATCGTTGCAATAAAAGACTCCATTCCTCCAACAAACATTGACACAATCACAAATACAATAGCCAAGGTAGAAACCATATTCACCGCCAAGTCACTATAATCCTCACTAATATACTCTCAAAGATCGTTAGTATAAAAATATCAAATATCATGATAAATCTGCTTTTTCATCTCTTCTTCAATACGCTTCTTCGCCTCCACAGCAGCAGACAGAATACTCGAACTTGACTTCTTTTCAAATGCAACACCCACAGCTACCTTCCCAATATCTCATTGTGCTTTATTTCAAACGGTCAAATCCGTAGTATCAGCATACACCTTCTTGATACTTGCAATATTCTCTAGCGTTGTGACCTTTCCAGCAGCGACACTAATAGGTAATTGCTTGAGTTCAACAATTGATCTGACCTCTCCATCAATTCTAAAGGCATATTCTCTATCACCGATCTTGTGTGTCCCAAGTGGCTGATTGCTATTAAAAGCCTGAATACTACTCGCTACCTGAGAAAGAGGAATTCCTAGAGACTCCAACTTTGCCTGGTCTACCAATATCTCGATATCATATTTATCACCATCAGTAACAGTGATCTGATCTATCGCTCCTTTCCCCTCTAGAGCATTCTCAAGTATTCAAGCTCTCTCTTTAAGATAATCAACATTAAAATTCTGATTTTTACTATAGAGGACTAAGTTAAATAGACTATTATTCTTAGAAGTAATCTTTTTTACGACCGGATCATTCGCATCTTTTGGCAGAGAAAGCTGCCTAACACTATCCTGAATCTCAGAAGTCACTGTGTCAGCATCAGCATCATTTTTAAGCATCACTGTTGTACTTGATACGCTATCTACCGAAGTCGAGGTAATCTTGTCAATCCCATCAATATTTTTGATCTGATTTTCTACCTTTTCAGTAATAAGAGAATCAATATCCTGAGAACTCGCTCACGGATACACCGTTGTGATGACTACCATACCAAAATTCACATCAGGATTCGATTCTTTTGGAATACGAATTGCCGCAAAAGTCCCAATCAACACGATCAAAATCAACACTAAAAAAGTAGTTCTCCACTGCGTTAACCAAAAGGCAAAAAAACCTGAAGTCAGTTTTTTATTATATCCAGACAAACTCATGAGATCTCTATAAAAATAAACGAATATTAAAGTATAACGATTTACCAACTACTTGCAAGAAGCTTTATAATCAGAAGATATCAATTCACAAACAGAAAATTTCATCCTTAATGAGTTAAAAACGAAGCAATATGCACAAATCTATTTTTTTGAAATATCAATGTTAATCAAGTCGTAGAAAATCGCACGAGATAGCATAAAACTCTACCCTCTCTAATAATCGGATTGAGTTATAATATAAAGATAAAAAAGCCTATTCATCAATCAAAAATTAAGAAAAAAGCCAGACATAAAGTCAGACTTCTTTTTTTTATTATTCTTGAGTTTGATTAAAGGTTTCTAAGTTAATATCTTGTTTGAGAGTGTTACCATACATATCTTTCACCTCAACACTCACCTCAGAGGCTTTAGTACTAAACTGAGCAACCTGCATTGAAAATGTAGACAAAGCTTTGGTCTGTCCTTTTTCAAATACCTTTCCTTCCTTAACCGCAGATACAGCATCATCAAAAAGCAAATTAGCATCATAACTACCGTCAGCATTTTTAACAACTTTACTCTGAGATTTATTGAAAGTTGGAGGAGTTGTATCTTCACTCACAAGATTAACAGCCACCTGTACTGACTGGCTTAAATTATTTACATCAATAGCAGTTACTCCAAGCTGATGATTCCCATCTGCATATGCAGACAAATCAATACTTTTGCTACCAAAAACCTCTGAACTATTATCAATATAAGAGGCTATCGTATTTCCATCCAATGTCACAATTACCTTTTTGATATTTGTTGGTGAGGAAATAGAATAAGTCACAGTATTTTTCTTCGCAAAGGCTCATTGTTTATTAGGCCTTACAATACCAATCTTAATCTCATCATTTGTCACAGGCTGTCTATCTGGACAATAATTTTGAGGTTCAGACATAAAGAAGTTTAAAGCTGAAGTAGCTCAGGTTTGTTGTACCTGTTCAGCCAAATACTTTTTGATATCTTCCAAATCCATATTATTTGGCATAAATGAAGTTGGCGTAATAAGATATCATTTTTTAATCTGATCAGCAGGAGTAAAAGGACTCACCTTTCCGAAACATGAAGTATCTATTTCTATCTCAGAAATTGGTCATTCTGTTTCCTTTGGCAATAATCAATTCCATCCTAATGTTTTTGTAATCAAGGTTACTGGAGTAGTCTCAGAAGGCAACTTTCACGATACACTCGAAATACTAATACTTGAAGTATCTTTATTTGGCATCTCTTCATTAGTAATATATCCTTTAGCTAACATATCTGAGAGGAATTTTTTTACACTATCAGCATGAATACTTCCTCAATATGCTTTTGAATTCATAGGTCTCGCATCAGCATTTCCAGCCCACATAAGGAGCACCCTACTTGGTGTATATGCTGCAAACCAACCATCTCTTGGCCTAGAACCTTTATCTGTTTTTACATTTGAGGTTCAAGTTTTTAAAGCATAAGTAAGTCATTTTACATTAAACTTTGTCGCCCAAGCTCAGATTCTATTTGAAGGCTCAGAGAGAATATGCCACATGAGAGTAATAATTCCAGGCTTAATAACATTCTCCTGAACTACTGGAGTTTTCTTGTAAATAATCGAACCATCATTTGCCTTAATCTCCAAGATCGGATTGATCTGAGCTGGAGTAGCAGTAGAAAGATGTTGATAAGCACCAGCAAGTTCAATCATACTTACTTCAGCAGCACCAAGCGCAAGTGGATATCAGTATTCTATTTCATTTTTTACACCAGAAAGCCCAAGTTTTTGCAAAAATGGCTTTGCAACACTCTCTCCTCCAAGAGCAAAAAACATCTTCACAGCAGGAATATTTCTACTAAATCCAAGTGCCTTTTTGAGAGGCAAAGAACCATTAAACTTTCCATCAGCATTATTTGGAGAATCCTTCCCCGCCTTAAACGGAATATCATAAATTGGAGTGTCAATCGTCAACGGTAATTTCTCAAATCCTAATGCATAAATCAAAGGTTTAATAGAAGATCCTGATTGTCTTGGATTTCTTGCCATATCATTTTGTCCCTGAATATCCTTATTAAAATAGTCCAAAGACCCTAAATAAGCAAGCACATCTCCATTCGTAGAATCAGTATAAATCAAAGAGGAATTACTTGCCCCATATTCAAAAAGCGAAGCACTATGTGCCTTAACTGCAGCTTCAGCCAATTGCTGAATATTATAGTCTAAGGTTGTCTTTACAACAAGCCCTCATTTTTTGGTACTTCCAGAACCATATTCCTTTTCTAGCAAATCCTTGATCCAGAAAACAAAATGTGGAGCTTTAATATCAAAGGCACTTTTCTCAAAAGTCTTTGTTAAAGATTCAATAAAAGCTGACTTAAGTTCTTCTTCTGTCACCTTTCAGTCTTCATACATTCTTCCAAGTGCAAATTCTGCTCTACCATTAGAGTACTGAATAGTATATACCTCTCCATCAATAGTTAAAGAACTTGGAGACAAACTATTCACAAACCTAACAAAAGATTCTGCAGTTTTCTTATTTGAAAAACTTGCTGACGTAATATTTTCTCTAAACTTAGACAAAATGCTAGCCTTGATATTTCATTCATACGGATATTCCTTCCCAGCAGCATCCTTGATCGTAAAAGATCACATTAAAGCTGAAGATTTATAGGGATCATACCTACTTGGAGCCTTTGGAATAGACGCCAAGATAGAAGATTCCATAACTGTCAAATCCTTAGCTGATTTACTAAAGTAAGTCTTACTTGCTGCTTCTACCCCATAAGCATTATTTCAAAGGAAAACATAATTCAGATACAGTTCAATAATCTTCTCCTTCATCTTATGTTTCACTTCTGTACTTGAAAGATTACTATTTTCAGCTTTAATTTGTTGTTGAAGTACATTATTAAGCCTCTTTGCAAGAATAATCTGTGTTAACTTATAATCCACTTTATCCAGAAAACTTCCATGAAAAGGTCTCTCAAGCTTCATCAAATTAGTAATCAACTGCTGAGTAAGAGTAGAACCTCAACCTCAGTTTCTTCCAAGCATAGTCATAAATCCAGCTCTGAAAATTCCCATTGGATCAAGTCCTTCATGTTCCCAATATCTTTGATCCTCAACAGCCACAATAGCATCGATCATATGCTTACTAATATTCTCAAAAGTTACATATTCTCTATTTTCATCAAAGATTTTATAAAGTTCAACTCCATTCCTATCTGTAATAACAGTAGCTTGTGTCAATTGAATATCCTTGATCTGGCTAACATCAGGCAAATGCTTCAAAATTCTGATCTGAAGGTACAAAAATCCTCCTCCCATGACAAGAATAAAAAGAGAACAAAGACTGATTATCAATATTTTTTTCCATCAAAAATTATGACTAGAAATACTATAATTCCTTTGAGGTCTATAAGATTCCTCTCTCTTTTTCAAAAAAGATTTTGGACTATACGCTGATAATGGATTTCTCTGCATACTACTACAATAAATAAATCGGTATAAAACTAATAGAGTATAACTATTTACAACACTAAAACAAGAAAAAAAGACCTCCTAAGAGATCTTTTTTATGATATTTATCATACCCTTTCAAAAACTATTAATTAGTGATATACATATCAAACAATCTTTGGATTAGAAGTTGAATCTGATCTTTGTGTAACAATATACTTTCCTACATAGTTCATATCTTCAACAACCATCTCCCCAGTACTTGGATCGTATGACTTTACAACAGCAACGTGACCGGCATAACTTCTCAACTGCTGATATACTACAATCGCCCCAACCTTTGGCATAGTACGACTTACCTTAATACCAGCTGCCTTGGCTCTTTCACTTTGAGCATTTGCATACCAATCCTTTGCATTTCCACCAAAAAGTCTTTGTCCATTCTCATCAAACATCCAAGGAGAAATATGCGCAGCATACCATGTACAGTATCCAGCAGCAAAACCATTTGACACCTTCTTATTAAATACCCATTGACTCTTTGTCTTACTATTTGTAGCCACTACAACGACAGGATCTTTTTGCTGTCCTCCACTAACCTTAACTGACTGTGTAGGTGTAACTACTTTCTTCTTTTTAGGTTGAATCACTTCATCCTTAGGTAAAATAGGCTGAGGTTTCTCCAAAAGACCAATATCATAGGCCCTCTGCTCTGTCACATTAATAAAGATTTCCTGTCCTGGATAGAGCATTTCACTCTCATCAGAGAAATGGTTAAGAGTAATCAAATCATCAAGATTGAGTCTATAATATTCAGCAAAAAGCTTAAGTGTTCTCGCTGTTTTAACAACATAAGGGATTCCCTCTTCCTGATCACTCACAATCAATCTCTGACCTTCCTTAATAGGAGTATCTCCAAGCCTATTAATCTTTTCAAGTTCAGCAACTGGGATTCAGAATTCTTTTGAAATTTTCTCCAAATTATCTCAATTCTGAACAATATAGTAAATTATTGAATCCTGATCATCACTACTGTCAATACTCACATTATCAGGATTAATTCAAACTCTATAATCTTCCTCTCCCAAAAAAGCCTCATTAACACTAATAGGCTCCTCTGAAGAATTTCCAAATACATCAGCATAAAGCATTACTCCAACAAATACAAAGATTTGCAAGATAGTAAATAAAACCTTAGTTTTATTTGCTTTGTTTTTTCTGGTCATATACAATGATATCATAAATGGCGGAGGGAGTGGGATTTGAACCCACGAACCGATTGCTCGGTTAACAGTTTTCAAGACTGCCGCATTCAACCGCTCTGCCATCCCTCCACAAACAACACTTTAACACAACAACTATTTGTGGGTTGAATGAAATTGCAAGAAAGAGTATAGTTAATTACACTTGATTTTCAAGAAAAAAATAGTATATTAGTTTTATCAGTTCGATAGTGGCTTTTTAAATAAAAACAAAAGAAAAAATCTGAATTTATTTTTTTGTTGAGCTAAAAAATTATGAAAAATATTGATAAACTTAAAATATTCTACCCACTTGTCTTAGGAAAAGATAATTCTATACTCAGAACTTCGTGTGATCCAATCACAAAAATCACCCCAGAAATCAAAGAACTCTGAGAAATTCTACTAGAACTCATGTGGGCATACGATGGAGTAGGACTAGCAGCTCCTCAAATCTGAGAAACCATCCGTATGATTGCAACCACCCAACGAAAAAAAATGCCAACAGGAAAAAGTACCGACAAAGACTTCCTATGAGAAACGCTCCTCATCAATCCAGAGATCATAGCTACCTCAGAAGAACTACAAAGATCAGAAGAAGCTTGCCTCTCCCTTCCTTGAGAAAAGTGATTTGTTCAAAGAGCGAAACGAGTAGAAGTTAAATACATGGATCTAAAAGGGAAAATCCATCAACAAAAGTACTCAGGATTCAATGCCTGCATTATCCAACATGAGATCGATCACCTCAACGGAGTTCTCTTCATTGATAAACTAATAAAAGAAGAGAAAAAGAAAAAATCTGACTAAAATCAGATTTTTTTAATAATTTTTGATTTCTCTATCCATTTGTTGTTTAATAGCTCTCTCTTTGAGAACTTGTTTTTTTTCTATTTTTCTCTTGAGTTTACCTATCCCAAGTTTAATCTTTATAAATCCTCACTTATTTACCAAAACCTCAAGTGCTAACAAAACATTTCAAGGCTTATCTAAACTCGCAGCAATCTTCGAAATTTCTCTAGCATTAAGTAAAAGCTTTCTCCTTCATTTAGACTGGTAGTTTGGAGCTAAAACCGGAGAAGTTTTTTCATAAAGTGGAATATCCATATTATAAAGCCGCAATTCCTGTTTATCTATTCACACAACCGCATCCTGAATATTACTATGAGAAGTTTTCAATGCTTTAACTTCAAATCCCTTGAGTACAATCCCGGCCAAATATTCCTTTTCTATCTGATAGTCAAAAAACGCTCTCTTATTCTTTACAAGTACTTGCATTTTTTATCTTAAACAAAACAAAATCACTCTTCCTTTTACAAATATTCAGCAAAAATACAAGTCAATCTCTCTTGTCATAAAAACTTTTGACAAAAGAAAAAAAATACTTATATTCTATCAGATTTTTTAATTTAAAAGAGAAAATGAAATCTGATCGAACACTACTCATCTATTGACTACTGATTTGATGACTTATAACCTATACTTTCTTAACAATCCGTTTTTACCGTAAAATCAAAAGAATACAACAAACAACAGTTCGCCAGTCTCGTAGCAGTATTCTCTGAGAAGTTAGTGAAAAACTTAGTCCTCTGCTGCCAAATTTTCCATATCATACGAAAGATCTTGTCTTCGTAGGAAAAGGAATTGATTATATTGTATTTGATTGACTTTCAAGTTGAAGACTTAGAGAAATCGTGTTTCTAGAAATCAAAACTAATACTTCACAACTCAATAAAAACGAACAACAAATCAAATCCTACCTCGCCCATTTCCCAGTTAAGTACGAAATTCTAAAAATCCAGTATTAGCTCATCATTCAGAGCAAATCTGTCATTGCGAGCAAAGTGAAGCAATGTCCGCAAAGCGGTTTCTTCGAAATCCAGGACAATAAATATTCCGATTTAGTTACTATGGATTACGAAGTAACTGCGAAGCAGACATCGCCACGGCTTCGCCTCGCGATGACAGGAACTTCGCCCCCTGCTAGGGTGCAGCAAAACTGAGAAGCTTACTAAAACAAAAAAAGTCTGAACTATTCAGACTTTTCTTTATCTTCAGAAATCACCATCCAAGGATAATGCTCTTTCACAGCTTTTTTAATATCTCTAGGCTTGATAATTCAAAATTCAGTAATAATTCCTCTAATAAACTTTGGAGGCATCTTATCAAATGCAAAGTTCAATACATTCAAACCACCCGGAGCATCCTCCCATACCTCTGAAGCCAATCTCTTCTCAATATGAATATTATCATGCACATCAACCTTAAGTAGATTTCCAGCAATATACACAGGTACATTAGCATACAAAGCAGAAAGTCAAACACTATAACTTCAAACCTTATTAATTACTCCTCCATCAAGTTTGATCGCATCACATCCAACGACAACACAATCCATCATCAAATCTGTTCAGCTTTCCTCATCCATCAAAAATGGAGCTACCCCATCAACAACCATAGTCGTATCAATTCCATTTTGAATCAAATCTTGAGCAGTTCTTCTTCCTTGGAAAAGAGGACGAGTCTCAGTGTTATACACCTTAAATTTTAAACCTTTAGTCTTGTGAAGTTTAAGTGTTTTTACTGCTGAAGAACTATGACAATGTGTCAAAACATTATCTTCATCATGAATAATTCAAAGCCCATTTAAAACTGCTCTTTCAGCTGTTTCATTGATAAGATTTAGATAATATTCAGCTGCCTCAATAACAGTCTTTTTTAAAGTTTCCAAATCAGAAGTCTGAACTTTAGCAATCTGAGCCTTAATATAGTCCATACCATTAAAAAGCATTGGCTCAGTTGGTCTTGCATCAATCAAAAGTTGCATAGCCCTATTTACAAATTCAGAATATTCTTCAAAAGAAATAAAATTCTGACTCTTTGATTCTGAAATAATAATTTCAAAGGCAGCCTTTGCAATATTTGTTGCCCCCTGAATCTTAATGTCCTTAATATCCTGAACAATTTGTTCTACATAAATAAGTTGTTGCATACTACAGTAAATAATAAATTAAAGATACCTCATTATAGTGAAAAGAGCAAAAAATTGCAAAATTTCGTTTTTTTTTTATACTTAGTACAAACAGATTTTATTCTCTGGAGTCCTATGCGATCATCTTACTGAAAATCCACACTAATCTGACTCATAAGTTATGGAATTCTGCTCCTCGTGATCTATATTAGCTCTAGTACAGGATTTCCACTTTTAGATATGGGACAAAATAATCTGCTTTTTTTTCTATTTTTCTCATTTTTCTGGTTTATCCTCTCACTTTTACGAAATACCAAAGATCAAAATACAAACTATCTAAAAATCTGACTTATCATTGCTGAAATCTATATTATCCTTTATCTTATGATCAAACCCTATACTAATTTCACAATTAATGAGTTTATTATTCGATACAGTAGTTTACTATTACTTTTTTTCTGAGCTACCTCAAAACAAAAAACACTCAAAATACTTTGAGTAGTAGTTTGAATCTGACTCAATCTCTTAATGCGAAGCATTAATTTTTTAATGATTTATAGACAAGAAGCTCCAATAAATGAATTTATAGATAATCAGGACTATCAGCTCATTTTCTCAACTTACAGCACTGAACTCTTCCCAAGCAAACTCGAACTCAAATCCCAAAAAAGTTGAACTCAATCAATACTCTTAGATTCTTCAAAAACATTATCGCTCAAAAAATGAGAAAACTATACTATAACATATAGAAGCCAATCCATAACTGGAGAAGAACTCGTTCTAATAGTATCTCCCCTCGGAGAAATACTTCAGATTCCACCTCAATCTTTCCTTACTCTATCAACAGAAAAGAATGCTATTAACTTTGATTTTCAAATCAATTCCTGAGCATATTTCTCTGAGAAAAATCAAAACGATATACCAGAGATCAGGAAATTACAAGAAAATTATCATCAAGATCTCAAATCCTACATCATAAAATCACTACCTACAGCCTTTCAAAATAATTCAAGATTACAACATATAAGCTACCAATATACAAAATGGTTAGCAAGATTATTTTGAACCTACCAGAACAACTATGAATATGCAAAGAACTACCTTCCCTATCTAGATTTAGCAAAAGAACAAAAAAACTGACCAGATTTATGAGATTCAGACCGATCAAGTCTCAAAAATAACCTCCTAAAATGATGGAATAAATCAGAGACAAAATATCAAATTAAAAACTCAAGCAAAACATAAAAAAAATAACTTTTTTTCTAACAGGTTTTTAACATTTAATAAAAATCAAAAAATCTGATTGTTAACAATTAACTCATTTTTCAACATTCTTTCAACACAGCAAAAAAATAAAAAAATATCAGTCCATTAAATGTAAATTTTGACATTTAACAAAAATATAAGTTTTATTCTTTATCACTATTACTAAATTTTTTATTTATTTAAAATATTATTTATAAACAAAAAAAATCAAAAAATTATGTGAAAACAGAGTGCTAAAATTCTTTCTCTTGAAATTGATAACCATTTTCCTACAC
>CAUUID010000025.1:0-19057 GCA_963545225.1 uncultured bacterium | reverse complement strand
GAATATTCTTTGATAATTTATTAATTTTAGAACTTTAAAAAAGTCTCTAGGAAACCCTAGAGGCTTTTTATTTTTAATTTACTACTTATAATACCTCATCCATCCTTGAATCTCAAATTTTGAATCTGGATAGAGTATTGTATTGCCTGATCTTTGTAATGTTCCTCCAATAGGATACCATTGAGGACTTGTTTTAGAACCGGTACCAGAATTTTGTTGAGCTATTCTGATGTAGTCATACCCAACCTCCATAATAATAGCTACATGCCCTAGATAGTTGCCATTCTTGTCCTTAGCTCCTTTATCAAAACACAGGATGTCTCCTGGTCGTGGCGCAATATCCCCTCCATTGCTGTATCGTGTGAAATTTTTGAAGTTTGTATAATCCGTATACCACTTTGATGCTCGATAATAATGTTTGATATTTTCTTTGTATATTTGATTAACATACCGAACACAAAATTCTGTACACTGATAGTTCTCACCTTTTTCGTTTACATTTAACAGCTTTCCCTTTTCTATCAAAGAATTGCAAACTACAGCGACTCCATTAGCAGTTCCAAGGATATTGCCATAAGTTTTGAAGTCATTTGAATATAGCGGCTTTGTGTAGATTAAGATAGGTTCTGCATAATAACGGGTACCTGTTTTTGCATCAATAACCATAGGATAGAAGTGTTCATACCCCATAGAAAACGTAGCATTAAAATAGACAAGGACCTCAGAATCTCCAGCATTATACCCCTCTTTAAGTTTAGTTCGTATAGCTACAGATTTACCACATACAGCTCCTGATTTAATGTAAGCCATTCCAGGGCTTTTGAACGTACTTCCGTCCTGTTTTGTAATTTTTATACAAAACAACCCTCCCACTTTAGAAATAACTTGAGCTCGGATGATGCCTCCTTCTGCTGTTCCACAAATTTCCTTTAAGGGAGTATTGCGAGAACTATTCGGAGTATAACCTCCAACACTTGGAGTTGAGTAATAGACTGTGCTACTAGCTCGAGCAGTTGGCATTACTGCTTGGAAATCTCCAAGAGTCTGCTGTTCTGAAGCAGTAAATTCTGCTTCTTCATTTTCTTGTTTGTTGCAGGAGTCTAAGACTACAACCGCAAACATTGCGAGTATCAATCCAATGATTGATTTAACTACTTTTGTCATATTTCTGATTTTTATTTTATGACTTGATACCTTGAACGGAAAGTATCATATTTCAGTACGCGTGTAGATGAGACCGTTCCCTCATCTTTTTGTAGAGTCAGAAAAGAGTTTTTTTCTGTTTGGCGACAAAGCTCCTCTACCTGAACTTTGGAGAATAAGCACCAATTAAGGTGATCGTCCTCGATTTTGTACGTGTTTTATTATTTATTTTTTTGTTTAGCGGCTGTGAGTGTAATGATCTACTTTTTGATAGCAAATGTTTTTTTATTATTCCTCTTTTAGACTCTCATTTGGATCGCTATGATACTCAAAATAAGTCTCAGGCTGATTTGTGGAACTCATTATTACAAGTCACAGTAAAAAAATGATAGTTCACAAAGAAGAAAAATCTGAAATACTTCAGGCTTTTCTATGTTTTCTATGTTTTTGGTGAGATTTTTCTATAAGCTTGATACCAATAGGTAAGGAAGAATGCTTCAACAATACAGTTGAGATATGCGATTACTAGAAGCAAGCTTGCTGCAACTACTCGGATCGTAGTCTCTACAAAGGAATTTTGGATCACATCCAACCACACTGCAATATAGATCAAAAGCACAGGGATTCCAACGATAAGAAGACCAATAACAATAAATCTCAACATCAAGAGGAGCTCAACAAACATCAGTTTAACTGAGAGACCGAGATTATTCATCGCGAGACTTGTACTCTTTTTGATCGCATCAAAAACCTGACAGCCCTCTAGAGCAATAATAATCCTAGCATACGACCAGCAAACACTCGCAAAGAGCACGAGGAATCACCAAATTCCGACAATAATTGTAATAAATATATTATCAAAAATATCCATCAGATAGAGTCTCAGCATTACCGTACAGAAGGTAAACACTCAGAAAGGGATCGAAAGTCAGCTATACTCCAGCATTGGGAAAAACTTCCCACTTCCTCTAACAAAAGATCTGAAAGCTGACTGCTGAGGATTATCCAACGCTGAAACAACTGATGCCTCTCCTATCGGATGGAACCAAAGATATCAGATCAATACAATAATAACTCAGATCACTGCTCGGAGAATTCACTGATTATTTAGCTTATCAAGAACATAGATAAAGGCATCAGAGAGCTGAACTCAGCTTTCATATTTATAGAGAAGGAAAGTATTGAAATAATAAACGATAAAGTAGATACGAACTATTGAATAAAACACAAGCGTCAAAAAAGAGAGCCTAATGAGTTTAGGATTTTGAAAGAGGACAGTGACTGAATCTGATAGAATTTGTCTAAACATGCTCCCTTAGAGAGATAAAAAAATTATTCTTGTGTAAGTCCTTTTGCAACGGTTTTCATTGGCTTGATAGCTAGGAGTAGAACCTCAATATTTATTAGAGCAGCGATGAGGAAGAATTTCCAGAGTCAAAGCGAGGTTCCTCCTGTTTGATAATGGAGTCCGGCACCTAGGAGTCAAACTAAGATCAATAAAGAAATCAGAATTATAACTTTTTTTGTATCAAAGTGCGGCGTAAGATGATTTCTGGCAGCAACCCGGATTGCTCCTCCAGTGAAAAGTCACTCAATTAAAAGCTGCGTTAATACTCATCCAAGAAGTCCATAGCTTGGAATAAGATAGATCCCAACGACTGCACCGAGCACTACTCCGATCAAATTGATCAAGAAAAGCCTATTTTGTTGCTCCATAGCTACAAAAATATAGTTATAGACCTGCTTGATAAAGCTAAGCACAAGTACAATCCCCAAGAAAGGAAGCACTTGATTAGCTCATCGGTCAATGGTATTGGTTCGGTTTCAGAGGAATTTACTTGAGGAAACAAGCAGAATAATATCATCAGCGAAAATCCAGAAGTTAAGCGCAATCAAGGCTCCAATTCGGACAACGATTGTCATCAGATTTCAGAGGGATTTTTGCTTTTGTGTTTTGCTGTAGTTTGGGATCTTGTGAAGGAGTGAATTTCCTAGTGAGGATGGGATGATTAGTAAGATCTCTATCAAAGACAAAGCCAGAGCTCGCTTCCCCGCATGATCAAAGTTTTGAGCTGTTGGGAAGAACCATCCTAGAAAAATCAGCACCAATAAGGTATGAAAGCTACTAAAAAAGTAAGAGAAACCAAATCTCCAATTCTGACTTAAAATCTTTTTAATAAAAGAGAAGTCAAATCTGATCTTGAGAGGGAGAATATCTTTGGTTCTGAGATGCATTTCCACATTTTGTCCAAGGGAACTCGCAACTACCGAGAAGATCACTAGACAAAAAGCTGAAATCAGCACAAGGTTTGGTGTTTGAGCAGACTGGAAATCAACATTAGTAAAGAACAGATACACTACTGGTAAAAGTACTAGCAGCTGCGAAAGTCTTGCGATAATCAAAGACCATGTCAGTCTTTTCATCTTTCGAAAGAGTTGAAGTGGTATCTGCTGAATACCTGCATACATATTACTCGCAGAATAGCACATTGCCAGAGGAAGCCCTCGAATGATATAGGGATTTTCTGTATAGGCAGGTATCAAATAGGCAATAGCGATTGCCAGGCTATAGACAATTCCTATGAGAAAGACTCTGGTTCCTACGAATTTTCAGTAGTCTTGTGCCAAAGGAGAAGCTGGATTTAAATCAGATTCTATTTCTTTATCTCAGTGTATTTGCTTTTTTAGAGTTCAGAGCTGCTTGATCGCAAGGACATAGATTCAGAAGTCTACAAGTGCAGTCCACCAAGCGAAAAATCTGAAAATTGTCCCATAATCTCCGTATCTCAACGGTCAAAGATATGAGGCAATAATTTTGGTGATTACAAATCCAAATAATGCGCTGATCACTCTCCCGGCTAGCTGCCAGAGAGCGTCTTTTATCACGAGTTTATGTCCGGACATTCGTTTCACAAAACTAAACTGTTTTTTAGTATAGTTTTTTGCTTAACAATATAAAGAGGAAAAATCTCAGCTTTCAGCTACTGAGTGTTCCAGTTTTTATTATTAAGGAGACACAAATCGAAAAGAGGTTGAAATAGGAGTTAAGTTAAGTAGAACAAATGAGAAAAAATCTGAGTTTTTTATTTTTGATCGAAAGATGGAGAATTATAGAGGATTTTGGCTTGAATGAGTAAACGGGAACTGTTTTTTTTGATCACAAGAAGAGTGAAACCCTGTAAAACTTTGGGTTGCACCACTTGTAAAAAAGGGCATCTCTGAGCTAGAACTCTGAGAAGAGCCAGTTTTTTGTGAAAGATGAATAAATGGGATTTTAGAGTATTTTTATGGATTAAAGGAGTTTTTTACCTTTGAGGTTTGAGGCGTTCCGATCTACATTTTTGACAACCACAATCATGCTTTATATTTTTGGTATAAGGAATATTTTCAAAATCACTTTGCAAAGGGGGTAAAGCTCATTCATATAGATCAGCATTCGGATATGAAACCTAACAATGAAAAAATAGATGAAAAAAATCTGAATTCAGTCTTTTGATTTGTCCAAGAGCAGTGTAATGTTGGAAACTTTATTATTCCAGCATTAGGAAGTGGATTACTCGGATCTGTAGACCAACTCAGAAGTGAATACTGACTCCTCCACTATCATAAGCCTGATGAGGACTATGTTTTGGATATTGATATGGATTTTTGGGAGAAGCTGATGGGGATTGAAGATAAAGAGTGAACCTTTGAGCAGACAAGAAAGCTGATCTGTTGAGCAAAAATGGCAACTATCGCAACTTCTCCGTTTTTTTTGGATCAGAAAGAGGCGATCAAGCTGATACAGGAGCTTTTTGAAGGAATGGAGGACAAAAGCGAAGCATAAGATTAATTTTAACGAAAAAGAAAAAGACTCAAGCCTCTTTTGCGTGGAGTAAAAACACTTGTTTTTATCTAGGAAAACGATAGATTATAGAGAAGAAGAGGGAAAGGAAATCAGATTTTTAATTTTTTTGCACCTGAGGGAAAAGATGGACAAGATTAGGAATTTTTGTATTATCGCACATATTGATCATGGAAAGTCTACACTAGCGGATAGAATGCTTGAAATCACTGGAACAGTGAGAAAGCTTAATCATTCTCAAGTTTTGGATCGTATGGATATCGAACAGGAGAGAGGAATTACGATCAAGCTTACGCCAGCTAGAATGCAATGGAAGGGCTACGAACTTAACCTTATTGATACTCCGGGACACGTTGATTTTCAGTACGAGGTATCTCGTTCACTAGCTGCGGTTGAAGGCGCAATTTTGCTGGTTGATGCTTCTCAGGGAATTCAGGCTCAAACGCTTTCAACACTCTATCAAGCAATTGATCAGGGACTAGATATTATCCCAGTCTTGAACAAGATTGATCTCCCGGCAGCGAATCCTGATAGAGTTGCTGGAGAAATCGAAAATATGATTGGACTCTCAAAGGAGGAAGTAATCTGTGTATCTGGGAAAACAGGAGAAAATGTAGATAAGGTCCTCGATGCAATTATTGAGAGATTTCTCTCTCCAAAAGAGTTTAAACTCAAAAATCCAAAAAAATTCTGACTCTAATATGATTGAGCATAAAAAAAGTGAGCAGTTTGCTCTTTTTTTCGTTGACTGAGAAGAAAAGTAAAGAGAAAAACCTGAACTGATCCAGGCTTTCTTTTTTCTTATTGCTTCGATCTTAATATTCAAATGGACTTCTCTCCTTAAATCTTTCGATTCCAAGATCGAGTTTAGTATCATCAAGCGCATAAAGCGTTGCGATCTTTTCTCATTTTTTCACCTTATCACCGAGCTTTTTGTAAAGATACATTCCGGCTTCATTGATTACTGGACATCCAAGCTTTCTACAGATTGCATTGACATCATGGAGGTTAATGACCTTCATCTGACCGTCCTTAGTTGCGAGAATATCGTAGGTATGAGTTCCGAGTTTCAATGTTTCTGAAGTAATTTTTGGGTCTCCGTGCTGAGCCTTGATAATAGATTGCATCTTTTGCCAAGCTTTTCCAGAAGTGAGCTGAGATTTTGCTAGCTCAAGAGCCTTTTTACCTTTTGCGAGACCTACATCTTGAATAATTTTTGAAGCAAGATGAAGCACCTTATCTTCAAGATCTTTTGCTCTTTCTGGATGTTGCTGGAGAATTCTAAGTACTTCTCTTACCTGAAGAACAGCTCCTACCCCATTTCCAATCACCTCATCAGCCTTGGTAATTGCAACAGACATCTTCATTCAGAGTTTTTTACCTACATATTCAAACTTCTTTTTCCAGTCTTTTGCCTCCTCCATCGTTGTAACTTTTGCAGTTGGCCCAACTGGAATATCAATAAGTGAATGAGTAATTCCCATTGCATATTTTTTTGCCATAATTGAGCTCACTACTTTGGCTCTGGATTGCATAGAAAGTGGATACTGCACCTTAATGAGCTTGTCATCAGCAGGAGCAAGATCTAATGACCCTCCCCATACTAAACAACAATCTTCTTCCTTCACTAGCTTCTCAATCCCTTTCTTATCAAAGTTGATATCCATCAGCACATTTACACATTCACCAGTCGCAGCAGGAGAGGTAATTGACTTTGAGAAGTTTTTTGGAATTTTGATCCCGAGACTCGCAATAAGTGGGATCAGAATCATTGTTGTTTCATTTCCTGGTACTCCACCAATACAGTGCTTATCAGCGATAATCTCTCCTCTTGGATATTTAAAGGTTACTCCACATTCAGCCATCGCCTTTGCTGTCAGATACATCTCTTCATCAGTAGTTGGATAGAAAAAACTCGATGCAACATAATAGGTCATCATTGTATCATCAAGCTTATTTTCTGAAATATCTTTGATAATTGCATACATTTCTTCATAAGAGATTTTCTCTCCTCTCATCTTCTTTCTAATAGCATCATAGGAAGCAGTTGAGCTTTCAGCCAATGCTGCAGATATTACCTCATTCGAGGTAAATTTTACCTTATCAAGAATATCAAGGTAGATTCCAATTTCTCCGGCTGGAACAGTATCTGAAATGGCTACATCTGCTACAATACTCTCTCCATTTTGTCTTTTGAGTGTTACTTTATCATGAAGATTGATCCCAAAAGCGGTTGCTTGTTCTAGGTTTAGGAGAACGATAAGTCTCTCTCCATCTCTAATATCAAGAATATTGGCTTTCGCTTGAAAGAAACTCTCTCTATTTTGAGAAAGAGAAGAAAAATCTGATTTTTTTGATTGTTTTTTTGTTGTTTTAATTGTTTTTGTAGATTTTAATGCTGTTTTTTGTTTCATTATTTTTTGAATGAATAAAAGGTTGCTTAAGTATAGCCAGATTCTTTTATTTGTCAAAAAAATCGTGATTGAAAAGCAGACTATCATTGCGGGAGAATCCATATGAACGACGCAAAGTTCGCAAAGTGAGTTCGCGATGAGAATCTTTTAGAAGAACTTACGATAAGCAAACAAAAAAGAAGAGAAATCTGATTTCTCCTCTTTTTATGTTATCAATTATTAGTATTCAACCTGTACACCTGGACTCATTGTAGTAGCGATAACTACTTTCTTTACAAGCTTTCCTTTAACTCCAGTTGGCTTATTTTCTTCGATAGCTTTCATCAAAGATTCAATATTTTCGATAAGTTTTGCATTATCAAACGAAAGTTTTCCAACAAGAGCGTGAATGTTTCCAGTCTTATCAAGTCTGAATTCAATCTTACCTTTCTTAGTTTCCTCAACTGCCTGAGCAATATTCATTGTTACAGTACCAGCCTTTGGAGATGGCATAAGTCCCTTTGGTCCGAGTTGTTTAGCTACTGGAGCCAAATCTCTGATCAATTCTGGAGTTGTAATCAAGACATCAAAGTCAGTCTTCCCTTCTTTAATATCTTTAAGAAGAGCATCATGTCCAGCGATATCAGCACCTGCTTTTTTCGCTTCATCAACCTTGTCTTCTGTAATGAATACAGCTACCTTCTTAGTTTTTCCAGTTCCATGAGGAAGGATTGTAGTAGCTCTAAGCATTTGATCGTTGTACTTTGGATTAGCATTAGTTTTTACAGCAATTTCAATTCCTGCATCAAACTTAGCATAATTCACCTTTTTAAGAAGCTCAACAGCCTCAGTCAAAGGATACATTTTTGTCTTTTCTACAAGCTTTTTCACTTCTACATACTTTTTTCCGTGTTTCATGATTGTAATTGAATAAGAATAAAATCGGTTCAAACGATACGAGGTATCTCCCGGTTAGCGAGTGCTACTTTGCTCTCACGGTAGTATTTCAAGACCCAAGGTTTCTTAATGATTCCTTGAGATTGCTCATACTCTGATCTTGATGTTCTCGAAATGAGTCATGTTTTGACTGTTTATATTGCCATTTCACAATTCCCCCAACCACCATCATCAGTATTGAGATAATGTAGGGAAGATACTTTTTAAGTGTCTCCATAGTAAATAGTAAATAGTAATTAGTCAAAAGGCATAAAATGCTGATTACATTTCAACCTCAACTCCCATATTTCTTGCTGTTCCAGCGATAATCTTGAATGCTGCTTCTTTGTCATTAGCATTAAGATCTGATTTTTTAAGTTCATAGATAGCTTCTAGATCAGCTAGAGTCAGCTTTCCAATCTTTTTCTTGTTTGGCTCTCCTGAACCAAGGTTTTGGCTTATTCTCCATTTAATAAGACCTGAGGTAATTGGCGCACCAATTTCCATTGTAAAAGTTCTATCTACAAATACCGTCAACTTTACCTTGATCTTAACTTCAATTCCACCAAATTGTTTCATCAAGTCAGCAGTCTTTTCGTTAAATTCCTTTGTAAATTGTCCGATATTTACTCCGTTTGCTCCAAGCATAGGTCCAAGCGGTGGAGTTGGAGTAGCCTTTCCAGCTGGAACTTCGATATTAAGAATTTTCTGTACTTTCGCCATAATGTTGTTTACATTAGATAAATAAAGTTTTTAAGTACGATTTGCTTGTATGATACTTTGAATATGGTATCTGAAGCAATCGATACTTCTGATCCACTTCCAAAAGAAGCACAACAAGCTTTGTTTTATATTCTGGAAGATTGATATAGCTAATCTTATTTCAAAAGAGCTCATTTTTTAGGATCTCAGATTCAGTAGCCATCACATAGATGTTTCCACCCAGCTTTTGGACTGTTTTTTTGAGATCTGTAGGCTCTTTATCAAAGAAAGCATAATAGATTTCTCTACGATCTTTCAGAATATATTCAGGATTAAGTCCCAACTTTTCAAAACTATCCACTACTCAAAAGTAAAGGTCTGTCCCTGAAAACATAAGGAATTCTTGTTCCTGAGGATTTGAAGCATCATCAGTTGAAGCATTCTGATTTTGCTCCTGAACTACTGGCTTTGCATCAACTCCAGTAGTCACAATATTTGAGTTATTCACTCACGAAGTTAATTCGGCAGTGCTACTGCCAGTATTCACTTTGTCAAGTTCCAAAGAGAAAATCTGAGTTTCTCCTGTAGATATTTGTGTTGTTCAGGTTTGTATTGTCTTTTTTTCCAAATCTGCCTGCATCTTAGCCAAGAGTTCTTGCCCCTTTACCTGATACAGCAATGAATATACCACAATAAACGCTACAAACAAGATACACAAACAAAGTGATACAAGTTTTTTTTCTCTCTCCATAGGTTATCAAGGAGATAAATAACTAGTTGGTGAGTTCTACCTTATCAGCATCAATTGCAACAGGGGTGAGTCTACCTAGCATTTCAACATTTACCACAATTACTCACTTTTCTGCATCAATTTCTTTAATATTTCATTTCATACCTTTAAAATCTCAATGTTTCAAAAGTACTACATCACCAACCTTATAAGGGATTGTCAACTCTGATCTTTCCTGAGCTTGCTGGATTTGATTTTGCATTTGAGCGAATTCTTCATCTGTCAAAGGGATCGGCTTTGTCTCGGCCCCAACAATAAGTCTCACACCTGGTGTATTTCTCACAACATACCAGATTTTATCATTCATCTTTGACTTAAAGAAGACATATCCAGGGTAGAGCTTTTTTTGTCTGACTACCTTTTCTCATTTCTTCATCAAAACCTCACTCACAAGTGGGCTAAGATAATCAACAACATCCTCTGATAGCCCTTGCTTGTTTACTCTTTCCTGAAGATTTTCAATTACAAGTGCTTCTTGACCAGAAGTTACACTGAGCACATACCATCTATAGGTATTATCCTCAATTTGTTTTTTTATTTCATTGGTATTTACCTCTTTTTGCATAAGCATAAAAAGAATAGATAAAACTGATTTTATTTAGCGTTAATAGTACTAGTTTTGAGTTCCTGTAGTTTGAACAGTTTCAGTAGGCTCAGCTACTTGAGTTCTTTCTTGAGCTTGAACAGAATTTTCTGCCCCGTCCTGAGTTCCGCTAAGAACCCATTCAGCTGTCACTGGAGACTCTCCTGATCCTACTTCCGCCTGAATATTTGAGAGATCAATCCCAGAGAAAGAATTAGTATCTCCTGAGATCAGTCCTCCATTAGTTTGCTGAGAGTCTAGAGATTGGTTTGTCATCAAAGCATAAAAACCCTTGTACCCATCAGAGAAAATCGTATCCACTAAGATAAGATAAAGCCCAGCAATAATCACAAGTGCAAAAATCCCAAGGGTCAATCTCGTAATTTGCTTGAATGTAGGGAACTTTAATTTTTTGACAGTATCAAGACTATCATAGATAAAATCTAGCATTTCTTAACATATAAGCAATAAAAAAATAAGCTAATTTTGAGTATAGTTATTTGCTAGCAGAATGCAAGTGAAAGGTTAGAGAAGTCTGATTGAGAAATAAAAAAAGAACCTTCAAAGGAAAGAGAAGATCCTTTTTTCAGTTTTTTTTGTTTTTATCTATTTCCACCATACATATCACTAAAGATAGCGGCTGAGATATTTTGATCTGCTCATGAAAGCACTGGAGGATTGATTCTTTTTCCAAGCAACGCCTTTTCAAGTCTAACGAGTTTTGAATTAAGGAAAAGATTTTCATCTTTATAAAACCTGGCTTTTCGTTTATCCTCATCAGATGTTTTTTTATCTGTGTTCCCAAAATTCTCAAGCGAATTTTTATCAACTTTTGCATTATATTCATCCCGGGGAACGAGTGAATATTTTTTGGCTTCTCATGCTTTAAGATCGCTCTCAGAAAAAACTGAGGCTAGTACGTTATCGTTAATTTTATTCAGATTATCAGTAAAATACCTGACAAAGAAGTCCAGCACTTTTTCAAATTCAGTTGGAGGAGGATATCCCCTAGAATTCAGCACATTCCCCTTAAAAAGATAATAGAGCAAGTTTTTGGCGTCATCTTTGGAATAGGATGATTTGACAGGCACTATATCACTCTCTTTTCCTGGCATTCTAAAAGATAAATCAGCATTTTTATTTTTTGCCTTTTCTGCAACTGCTTTTGCTGTATATATCCAAGAAACAATCTCTGGATAATTTGTTGGCGAAAAACCATCATCCTTAAACCAAACCAGAAACTGTCTCAGAAAAAATTCTGGCCCCATCTTCTTTGCACCTTCAAGAGAAGAGTGAATTTTGTTTCGAAAGTCTGCTTTATCATTTTTTTCGTCAATACTCTGTCCACGGAACCCATCTCTATCATAGCTCTTATTCTGTTCAATCACTGCTGGTGAAGCCAGAAGTGCATAATTTCCTGTAATAGCAGAATTTTGGGCCCAGTCATTATCAATATTATCTCTATTAGGTTCTCGATATTGATCTTGTACCTTTCTCTCAATAGGATCCGTAGAAGTTCCTTGACTCTTGAGACCAAGAAAGTACTTATCAATTTCTCCTGAATTTTTTCCCCACCAAGCTCGAAGCTTATCCAAGAGGGCTCAGTATTCAACTGATTGAGCATTCATTGAAAAATCTGATTCCTGAAGGCTCTTTTGAGCTGGTCAATTTCCAGTTATCGCTTCCTTAGATTTCATAGCTTCTCTAAAGGGAGGAACAGCATTTACCTTATCTAAAAGATGCCACGCATTATGTTGATTTTCTCGTTTTTTTGCAAAAAACGCAGTTGGCACCATATAGGTTCTTGCGAGCGCATCAAACCACTTTCTCACACTCTTATCCCCATACCTATTCATTATACCACTCAAAGTAATATAGGAAAGTGCCATCTTGAGTTGATCCTTATGTTGCTCACTTTTTGCAAGATCTCCCATTTTTTTGAGATTTGCAAGGGCTGATTCAATTCTACTGGATTTAATAAATCTTTTAAAATCTCAGGCTGCAAGATTAAAGTTATTGTGAGTAATTTTACTGTATGCACCATCAATAGCCCTCTTTCAAAAGGCTTCATCTGCTGCATTATTAAGTTCTCATGCAAAATTTGATGAATAAAGCTGTTTTAGAACTTGCTTATTTCCATCATTTACAGATCCAAAATCCTGACCTCCATTGGCATTATTGATATTATTTACAATATAGTCAATTTCAGATTTCTTGAGTCTATCTTGAAGCTGATCAGCGTCTGGAGTCCCTGGCTTTTTAATCCTATCAAGCACATCTTGCCTCATCTTCATATATCTTTGATGATGCTGATCTCAAAGCAGACACTTTACCCAAAGCCCCTGATTATCATAATTTGAAAGTCAACGATAAAGTCCCTTTCCCTGCCTGATATTGGCTATCATTGCTGCAGCCATAATTGGTCTCAAATTTCCATCCTCAACTACACTTTTCCCACTGAGAAGGATTTTTTTGAGCGTATTACCTTTCCCAATAGCACTATCAATGGTCATTCCACTTGGATTATCGACTCCAGTCTCAAATAAAGCAGAGAAATCCTGCATTCCCTTAAACTTTCAAATCCAATCTTCAATAGACTTTCGAGTATTTTTTTCAGCTTTTGAAAGTTGGTCATAATGGAGTTTATCTGTAGCAGATTTTACCGATGGAATCCAAGAGAGGCTATTACCCACCATTTTATAAATTCCAACACTTGATACTAACCAATCAAGACAAGCTTCGTCCTGTTCCTTATAATATTCATCAATCTTTGAGGTCAGATTTTTCCAGACATTTTTGATACTATAGATCATAGACTGCACACTAACTCGCTTCCAGTTTCTCTTGGTAGTGGAAAGGATGTCCTCAAATGCTTTTTGATCAGCTTCAACCTGTTTTTCGGTTTTTGGTGTAAGATTTTTTTCATTGAGGAAAAGGAGAAAATCTGAATACGACATCTTCCTCTCATATCTCTTCTCTTCTCAGTCCATATCCAGCAAGTTTGACTCGACCATCAGTGTTCCATCAGCATTCGGCTTGATTTTATAGATTACAAGATTTTTTTTCATCGCAGAACTGTTTGGATCTGGAACTTCATCAGTAGTTGTGAGATAGCTTACCTCTTGCTTGCTCACTTTTCAGTTTTCATCAATTACATCCATAACAAACTTCCCATTTTCAAACTGCATTTGCTCAAGAATCTGTGGTTCGATACCTGCTTTAGACAAGGCTTCCTGAGCTTCTTTAAAAGTTTTTTTTACACTGAGAAGTCTGATAGAATCTGTAGAAAGCTGAGCTTCTCCTCCCCTGGAAGTCAGAACTTTAAACCTGTCTTGATTAAAGACAGCCTCTGTCCCTTCTTCTTCTCAAAGCGATGTTTCAGTTCCGTAAAACTTTACCGTAATTTTTGGATCTACCTCATCGAGATCGACACTGGTGATCTCTGCTCTAAGCCACTTCTTACTTGGATCTCCATATGGAGGCAGAAGACTTTCATCCTTTGAAAGATAAATTATAGCTCAAGGTCTAAGTCCATGATCTGGGTCTTCAGATTTTTCTCCCGCCATAGCATCTCGAGCCGAGAAGATTTTCTCTAAAGGAGCTCAATCTTGTAGATTGTCTTGATTTTCTGGATTTTGAGACTCTTCTCTAGTTGGCTTATAAATTGATGGTTTATTTGGATCTACATCAGTTTTTCCAGTAAATGTATCGAGGAGTGGCTTGGCATTTCTTGGATTATAAATATCCAAAATATCTCACTTTCCGATCAAATAGAGATACATCAGTTTTCAAATTTCTTTCCCCTTTAACACTACAGAATCTAAGTCATCAGAAATCTGGTTTTTGAAAAGTTTTTGAATCATTTGACGGTTTTCTATACTGATTTGATCGCTATTAAGTCCTGAGATACTAAATTCAAGAGGTAGATCTTTCTCGCTGAGTATATCCCACGGAGAAGCGAGAGATCATTTCGCTCCACCAAGAACAGTTTTTTGTATCGGGAAGCTATATCTTCCAATTTGCAAGTTTGAACTATTCAAATCAAAAAGATTCATAAAAAAGTGTTCAAAATTTGCAACATTAAGGTCAAATATCTCCCTGATTTGAGTCCCAGAGAGCATTTGCTCAAGTCTCATTTTTGCGAGTTCAGAAAAGAGTTCTGAAGATTCAGTTGGAGTTAGTGTAGAGAAATCAAACTGATGAGTATAAAGTTTTTGTAAAGCATTAGCCAATATTGGTTTCGAGATCTGCAAGTCATGACGATATATTTCTCGAAATTTTTGCTCAATTTGTGCACTTAAGAGCTTGCGACCTTCTTCCGACTCTTCTGTAGAGAGTTGAGTTTCCATCTGTTCAACTTCTTGAAATTCATTTGGATATTTGGCTTTTAACTGCTCTCTCTCAAAAGGATACTGATTAAAAATCACATGAAATGGAGGCAAGACATTATTAAAAACATCTTTCGTATCAGTAATAAGTCTATCCATGAGGTTCACACGGTTTTGGAGCCTTTTGACTACAGTTCTACTCAACATTGTATCAAAAAGTTTCTTTTGATCTGGAGTTCGTGACTGAAAATCCCCAGTTTGTAAAGCTGAGGTATCAAATCCCTCTGATGCTAGCGACTGCCTGATATCTTCGTAGGTAAACTTAAAATCTGAAATCAGTTTTTTGTATTCATTTCTCTCTGATTCTTTATTGAAGGTATCTGCGAACTGCTCAACAGCATTGATCAGTGGAATCAAAGTAGTATGGTAGCTGATTGCCTGATTAAAAGATCTTTTTACTGCTCCTGGCACAGCAGATCAGAGCTTATTTTTGATCAGCTTAACTAATGCTGTTTCAAAAGTACGAACTAGATTTGGATCCTGAAGACCAGGGATATTTGTAAGATCACTCGTTTTAATTTCATCTAGGTGAATCACTTCTGTAGAGAGAAAAGAAAAATTAATAGAATTTGTAGCAGAAATCTGAGTAAGAATTCCTCTATCGGCATTCACATCAATTTTATTTTCTAAATCACTGGTAAATGCATCAATATTTTGCGTTGGATCTGGAGATCTAAGGGTATTAAAAAGCTCTTGAACTACTGGCAAAAGATTCGCTCAAAGTAGAGCTCTATTCTCTGGAGATTTGTATGCAGATTCGTGTGGAGAACGAGAGGTTCCATTTCCATTTTTTTTTGCCATTTTGAAACGCTACAACAAGATAAAAAGTCTTTAGAATAAGTATAATTAAAAAAAGATAAAAGTCAGATTTTTTTTGTCTTTTATAGCATTATCTCTTGACAAATCAAGTTTTTGTTTTACAGTAATTTTATTTTTTACTTTCGCTTGAAGTAAAGGGGATTTTCCATAGACTATGAGGTGTTTTAGTCGCTAGTAAAGGCAATGCAAATCACTATCAACGAAAATCAAGCGAATCAAAGATGTGATAGATTTTTGAGAAAATACTGTAAACCCTATCCACAAGTAAGGCTTTCTGATATCTACTCTCGAATTCGTAAAGGAGAAGTCAGATTAAATGGGAAAAGAGTTAAAGAAGAAACTAGGCTTTCTCTCTGAGATATTTTGGAATTCTCAGAGGAACTCTTGGGAAAGAAAGATAAAAACCTAATGCTGAGCCAAAAAGAAAGAAAACTCAAGAAAATCGATATTGACGAGCTTCACACTTGGATTTTGTATGAGGATGAAAATTGGCTTGTATTCAATAAACCAGCTGGGATTGTGCTTCATCCGAGCAATAAACACTGGAATGATCTTTGTATGAATGACTATCTTGAACGATACTGTGAAAAACAATGATATACGGACAAAAATCAGGTTTTTAAGCCTTCTTTTGGATATAGACTAGATAAAGATACGTCCGGAGTCTTGATCGCTGCAAAGAATTATGAAGCACTACAATATATCAATCGCATCATTAGAGAAAGGGCAATTAGTAAAAACTATTTGACCTATGTGGCTGGGAAGTTTCCAAAGCATTTGATGATTGATAAGGCTATTGAGAAAACATATAATTCTAAATTCGCAAGGGCTCAGATGCAGCTCAACGAGAGCGATGGTCTGGATTCACAAACTGAATGTTGGCTAGTAAAGAGTAAAAAGCATCCTCTTTTATGAGAGATATCACTCGTTAAAGTGAAACTCTACAGCGGTAGAATGCATCAGATCAGAATACACCTCTCTAGCGAAAATTATCCCGTTTTGTGAGATCTCATTTATGGGAAACCTGTAATTAATAGAATTTTAAATAAACAGTTGCATATTCAAAGACAATTATTACACTGTTGGAAGTATCAGTTTCAAGATTTAGATGGGAAGATGCTCAGCTTTGAAGCGCCTGAACCATTAGATTTTGAAGCACTGGACTAGTTTTTATCCTTAAAAAAATATCATGAAAATCTTTAAAACACTTTTCTTCACTACCCTATTTTGGATGCTCGTTGTATTAGGGCTATGGATCGCTAGTTTCTTCTACCCAAATCATGCAGCCCAATTTTTAAACGCTGTTTTGCCAGCTGCGACTAAAGAAAGCTTTGTAAGTGAGTACCACAAGGGGGATATTGTAGAAGATCAAGTAAACACTGCCCAGACCACACAAGATCAGAATTCTGACCTTGTAACTACTGGTAGTAGCGTAAACACAGGAACGGAGAACCTTTCTGCTGATGAGGAATCTCCTTCACTACAAGCTGAAGTAGCTAGTCTTCAAAATAGAGTTGTAATCTTGGAAAATAATCTTAGCCAAGTAATCGCATTTTTGCAGAGCGTAACTGTTGTAAATCCAGAAGCTACAAACCAGCCAACTACCACTCAATTAGAACAAGCACAAACTTCTAGTGAAAATCCAACTGGGGTTGTAAATACTTTTTGAAATGTTCGTCACTAGATTTTAAACCTATTAGAGTAGGAAATGTTCATTGTTTTTTTCGCATTTTTTATTCTTATCCTTACAAGCTTCCAACTCTTTTTCTGGGGGCTTGTTTTTTTTATGCTTTTGGGAATCCTCATAACGGGGATTCGAGTGATGAAAAAAAGAAAATTTCCACTAAAAAAACAACTGCTCCTTTTAAGCTGAGCATTTCTACTGGCAAATGCAAGCTGTCTTATTTTTTGGTTTAGAACGACTCCTGAGATTGGTTCAGATTTTTTTCACCTTAAAGCTCAATCCCAATCTTCGCAACGGACAACACTCCTCTGAAACTACCTTATTTCTGAGCAAACAAAGCCTGACACCTACCTCGTAGCATCATCGGATTGAAAAAATTATCTCCTCAAATCAGAGCAATTGTTAGAAATCTGAAAGACCTATCAGATCTGAGCAAAATATAAACCACGCGATCTTGCAAACACCTACAGTCAATTTTCAAAACAGGACTCAGAAACCTGATTTTCTCTCTCGTGATTTTTTGACTACCAATTTAACTACGATAAGTGGCTTCTCATGAAAGGCTATCATGGTAGTCTCTATTCCAATTTTTCTGTTATTTTAGAAAAAGAGACCTCGATTTCTGGCTTTGAGAAACTTATTCAAGATACGAGGTTAAGTCTAAAAAATCTGTTTTCTTCTCTTTTTCCAGATAAAAAGTGAGGACTTCTCCTCGCGATGCTGATTTGAGATAAATCACAGCTTCCTAAGCAGGACTATCAGAGCTTTATTGATAGTTGAATTGTCCATATCATTGCTGTGAGCTGAGGAAATCTCGTGATGATTGTCGTTTTTCTAGGAGCGATCCTTTTTTGGATGCCTTTTTATATAAGAAATGCTTTTATCATCTTGGGAGTTATTTTCTTTGCAATTCTAGCAGGGAATGATTCGAGCGTTATCAGAGCGCTGATTATGAGTGTTCTTTCGTTGATAGCACTATTTTGGGGAAGGGAAGTCCAGATTTGGAGACTTTTGAAATACGCTTTTGTACTAATGCTGTGTTATAATCCATATTTCCTCGTCTATGATCTTGGATTTTTATTGAGTTTTTGAGCTTTGGTAGGAATTATAATTTTGAGCGAGGTTTTAAGCAGAGAAAATAATGAAGAAAAAAATCAAAAAGAAAAAAAATCTGGTTTCAGATTTCTCTCTTCTTTTTTGAAAAATTACTGAATTCCTACGCTCTGAGCGAGCATTGGGACTTTACCAGTTCTGCTCTTTTTCATTGGAACAACGAATCTCAGCTGAATTGTAATAAATCTTATCATTGTTCCACTCGTGCCTTTGATCACAATCTGAGGATTTATGAGTGCAATTTTGATTAAACTGACTGACTGGAATCGACTAAAATATCCAATTCAGCGACTCTTAGAATTTATTTATTATTGTTCAGAGCTCGCAAATCAGTTTTCTTTTAAGATTAGTATTGAGAATCTTCTAATAAAATATTTATTTGCCTGATTGATAATTGGAATCCTAATTTGTTGTTATCTGATAACTAAAAAAAAGCAGTAATACTGCTTTTTTTAAATCTATGATTTTATTTTTTTTAGATGAGAAAAGGTGTTCTCATCTTTTTTCTTTTTAAGAGTTGAAATCTTATATAACTTCTAAACTATCAAAGAATACGAAAATCCATGATCGAATCTACAAAAGTAGAAATCTTATATAACTTCTAAACCAAACAAGCAAAAACTAGAATGAACGGTTATCTACAAAAGTAGAAATCTTATATA
>CAUUID010000024.1:0-19779 GCA_963545225.1 uncultured bacterium | reverse complement strand
GATACTACTCCGATTGTTGTAATTACGGAAGCGAATAGCGGAGCGATTGTAACTCAGACGGGAGATTCACTTGTTTATAGAAATGAGGTCTATGGTTTTCAGGTAAAGCTTGGGAAAAGATGGAAAGGTGGGCAGATTGGCGTACAAGTATACCAGTATCCTGATGATAACGAATTAAAGGAAGCTGATATTGTTTTTACTCTTCCCTATGATCGAAGAGGGGGAAGCTTGAATGCTAGCATTCCAAGAGGAATGGATTTAAATTCTATCACAATAAACACTATTAACATCCAATCACATAAACTTTATAAACAGACAGTAATGGAACTCAAAGAAAATTGACTTTATGATGATAGTAGTTCAAAAATTTATAAGTCAATTTTAGGCAAGAGTAAGAATTATTACTTTTTAGGAGAAAAAAATAGTGATGGGTCACCATTTGTTTATACAATATGAGTATGATACTGAGACTTTGATAAAGATATCTTTGAGACTCTAGAAATCTTTGATATAAAAGATGTAAAAGAATAAGAAAAAATCTCTAGGAAAGCCTAGAGGTTTTTCTCTCCCTAATATTAAGGCTTCCTTAGTGTTCCTTGTACTGTTAAGTTTGCAAGTTGGCTAGCGAAGCTAAATTGAGAGGGGGAAAGCGAAAAATGTCTCCAGATGAGAGAAGCTTTCTCCTTGAAAAAAAGTATGAAAACACTATCAAAAGGAAAATCCTTTATTCTCAACACTCCACTATGCAAAAGATAAAATCTGATCTTGCTCACTTTTATACTGAAAATGCAAGAAAATATTATCAGACGAGGCAAAAACATTGGACTGATGGTCAGTATTTTTTGGACTATATCAAAAGTTTAAACCTTGAAAAGCCGAGAATTCTTGAACTTGGATGTGGAGGAGGGAGATTTCTTTCTTATTTTAAGGAGCATTGGAGTTGAGATTTTGAGTATCATGGCGTAGACTTATCTGAAGGCTTGCTTTCCTATGCGAGCAAGGATCATCCAGAAGCTGTGTTTAGCTGTGAAGATATGAGTGTTTTTATGCATAATGCAGGGCAGGAAGAGTATGATGTGATTGTTGCGTGTGCGAGTTTTCAGCATTTGCCGAGTGTGGAGGAGAGGAGAAACTTGCTCAAAAACTGTTATAAATCCCTCAAGTATGATGGAATCCTCTTGATGACTAATTGGTCGCTTTCAAGTTGGTTTTTGAAAACCTATCGAAAGCAAGTTGCTCGTTCAGTCTTAATGCGAATTTTTTCAATAGGGAAGAAGGATTGGAGAGATATTTATGTTCCTTGGAAGCAGGGAGAGAAGACTGAATTCAGATTTTATCATCTTTTTGCCTTGGCCGAGCTTAAGGAGCTTTTGTTGACCTCTGGATTTGTAGTAGAGGAGCTTTCGTTTTTGGACAAAAAGGGAGAGAAAATTGTTGATCGGAGGAAGTCGAATAATTCGTTTTTTTGTGCAAAGAAAACGGTTTTTATTAGGTAGTTTTTTTATATTGATTATTATTTTGAGAAGAGTATATACGAGTTATTTATCTTTTAATTACTTTTAGAATGGAACCAACTAAATGATTAAAGCCGTTACTTCCAGATGGAGGACGGGAGAATGTTAAGTATTTGATTTTGTGAACTTTCCCAGGATAGGTAACCTTAGAAGCAAATCACCGCGGTCATCCAGATAAACCGATATACTATTGTAATTTGAGTAATCGTTTCTGGAAGGTTATGGAGCGTGTTTTTTGAGGAGAGAATTCTGAGATATTTAATAAGCTTAATAAGGCTATTAACGACCTTAATAAGGCTATAAGCTCTGAACGCTGTGAAAGGGTTTATGAGTTGCAGAAAGAGATTTGTACTAAATATGGGATTGCTTTACGAGATAGGGTAGATGAGTGTTACTTATCGGATTCTTCTGAAGATGCCAAGAGGCTTCCTAAAACATATAATACTTATTCAGAGTGCATTGAGAAAATTAAATCATGAGATATTACTGTTCTTCTTAATTGAAACTCTGAAGCTGAGAAACTTGAGCCATCAGAACAAGTGAAAAGAGATTTTGAAGATGGACATATAGAGAAACTCAAAGATAACCTCAGAAAATGGATGAATTATTGCGCTATAGATTCTTCTTACCTTGTTCCTAAGCAATCTACAAGTTCTAGTAATTGGGCATGAATTAGGGAAATTTTGGACGATTGGAGGAAAGATCTTTAGTTTTATGTCGTGATTTATTATAATAAAAATAGGAAAAATCCGTCAGGAAACTGACGGACTTTTTAATTTCAGATGTATCTCTCCAGTGGTAGGATCCGGAATAACCTGGAAATATCCAGTATTCTTAACTTCTTCTACAAATTTGCTATAGTAAAAGAAAGCTATCACCCTATCCATTTTTTTGTATTGTTCATAGAGAGATTTCATCGAAACGAGATTAGAGTTCGCTGATACACAATTGTATGCAGCCACAAGATCAGGGATAAATTTTTCTCTCATCAGTTCACTTAATCCTAAACCTTCCTCAGATTTTTTCTCTGTTGGTTTTGTTGATTTTTTAGAGGATTGTTTTTGAGGTAGAGGGGATTCAGCTTTTTCTTCTTTTTTCTCTTCGCTTTGATGCTCGATTGGAACTGCTTCTTTGGTCTTTTGTTCGGATTGTAGCACTTGTTTTGGAGTTTCTTCTAGAGTTATTCTGTGAATGGTTTCCTTTGGGGGACTAATAATAGTTTGGGTTTTTGCTCGATCTACAATATAATACTCATCATAAGCTTTCTGAGTATTGATATTAGGATCATGCCCATAGCCAATCACGAGCTTCCTCTCATCTTTCAAGCGATGAACAAGATTGATAAAGTCGCTATCACTAGAGATTAGGACAAAGATATCGATATCCTTCTTTTGATGGAGAATATCCATAGCACCGATTGTCACACAGATGTCGGTTGAATTCTTCCCTTTACTTTGTGAATAATTATCAACTCTTGTGAGACGATACTGCTTGATAGATGGATTCCAAATATCTAACAAGGCTTTGTTAGACCAGTTACCATAAATGTTTTTAATGCTGATTTTCCCATACTCTTGACTTACTTTTTCGATAGCAAATCGTACAAGGCTAGGAGTCACATTATCTGCATCTATAAACATTGCGACATTAAATCGTTTTTTTTGGAATGCTCTTAGTGCTTGAATTACTGTGAGAACATTCCTGACTCCGAAGATTTTGTTTTGTAATACTTTCATTGCTAAAAATTGTTTTTTGTTTGTTATATTCTTATATATAAATCCCTGCATATGTCAAGTTTATTTTTTTAAGATATTTTGTTCGGTCTGAAATTAGTATAAGTCTGATTTTCTTTAGATTTTTTCAGTTTTTTCTTGTAGTTGCTTTTATTTTTTTATATTGACTGATTGCGTTCATGAGAAAAATCACTTGATTTTTTGTTTTGATTGAGTATATATGGGGTTATCTTTGCCGAAGACAGTAGGTACTTTTCTTTAGAAAAGATAAATCCTACCTAGGTTATTCTTATCTTGATGGAAATTTTGGGATTTTATAAAATCTCAAGATGACTAATAAAATGAGATAGCCCCGGCAACGGGTTATTTTTTATATCAAGGTTTTACTCTACTATGACAATCTCAAAAGAGAAAAAAGTTGAGTTAGTAAAACAGTATGTGCAAGATCTTACTTCTGCAAAAAATGTGGTAGTGCTTCAGCAATCTGGATTGCCTGTAACACTCTCTACTGAAATGAGAAAAGAGGTTATTGCTGCTTCTGGTAAATATAACGTTGTCAGAAAAAAGCTGTTCTTACTTGCTCTCAAGGAAGCTGGGTTTGATGCCGTAGCTGAAAGTGATCTTGATGGGTCTGTAGTTGTCCTCTGTGCAAATGATGATGAGTACGCTCCTATGAAGGTTGTTAACAAGTATGCAAAACAGGTTGCTGGAACTAAGGAGCTTTCTGCTTCTATTAAGTTCTTAGGAGCTTGGTATGACAAAAAGTGGCATGATTCTGATTATGTGACAGAACTTGCAAATATCCCTTCAAGGGAAGAGCTTTTGTCAAAATTGGCATACCTTTTCAATTACCCAGTACAATCATTTGCTGCGGTGGTTGATCAAATCGCAAAAAAAGCTGAATAGGCTTTCTCCTATTCAATTACATCTAAAAACTCATTTTATTTATTATGTTTTGTAAACAATGGAGTTAACTAAAAATCAACAACAGATTATTGATCTTGTAAAAGAAATGAATGCTGTTGAACTTAACGGACTTGTAAAGGCTTTGGAAGAAGAATTTGGAGTAACTGCTGCTGCTATGGTTGTTGCGGGAGGTGCTGCTGCTGGTGGAGCTGCTGCTGATGCTGGAGCTTCAGATGCTATGAATGTTGAATTGGCTGATGCTGGTCAACAGAAGATCGCTGTAATTAAGGTTGTAAAAGAGGCTCTTGGTCTTGACCTTAAGGCTGCTAAAGAACTTGTAGAAAAAGCGCCAGTTATCATTAAGGAAAATGCTAAGGCTGATGAAGCTGAATCTTTGAAGACTAAGCTTACTGAAGCTGGAGCAACTATTAACTTTAAATAGTTTTTAGTAAAAAAATAATAGAAATCAGATTTTTGATTTCATTTATTCTTGGGATAGTAGGTTTGTGGCGGAGTGATTACGCTTTGACCATTAGACTTACTATTTGCAAGGATCTGTTTTATATTTCCTATTACCTATACGAATGACAGTATCTGTTAATCAAATCGTTGAGGCGCAAGCGCATATAGGTACACTTAAAAATGAAGCTCATCCAAAGACTAGCAAGTACTGGTCTGAGGTAACTAATGGAGTTGTAGTGATCAATCCTGAATCTGTTGCTCAGCAACTAGAGGATGCGAAAGCTACTATTCAAAAGGCAAAAGCTGCTGGAAAGGAAATCTTGGTAGTATGTGAAAAGAAAATGTACGCTGCTGAACTTGAGGCTTTGGCTAAAAAGACAGGAGTATCATATCTTAACTATAAGGTTTCTGGAGGGTTTTTGACAAACTTTGATACCTTCAAGAAGAGAATTGATTCTATCAATGAAATGGCGAGCTTTATGGAGAGTGAAGCTTATGCAGCCCTCACTAAAAAAGAACAACTTGTATACAAGAGAAATTTTGATAGAGCTAATAAAGTATATAAAGGAGTTACTAATCTTAAGAAAAGGCCAGAACTTGTGATCGTTGTAGATGGAACTATGCTTTCTACATTGATTGATGAGGTAGAAAATCTTAAGGGAAAGTTAGAAGCAATCGTGATTGCTGGTACTAACTTCTCTAGATATTGGCCTGAAAATGAATTGGTAGTGACAAATATTAATAGCTATACTAGTATTGATTTTGTACTTAATTACTTGTTGTCTTAATTTGTTATTTCCTCTTTGAAAAACCTATGCAAGAAAATATGTATTTGCCTAGTTCGTCTGAAAGAAAGAGAGTTATCACTGCCTACCTTTTGGTGGGGGTTCTCTTTTTTTCAGCCAAGGAGGATTTGACAGTTTATGAGTACTTCCATTTTAGGCAGGTGCTTGGTCGATATTCGCTGAATATGTTGCTGCTTCTTGTATGGTTGATGATCTTCTGGATCCCAATTTTGGGGTGGTTACCTTTTTTCTTTGTTTTAGGGAACTTGGTCCTTTATGTTGTGTTTGTTATGCAGGCACGAAGAGGGCAGTATCTCGCTAATCTAACTCAGGAAAATAAGTGGAAAACCCTTTATGCGGATATTGGAGGATGGATTCTTTCTCTTTTTGATATCAAAAAGAGGGTGTATTGAGATATTTCTCTTGATACTCCTGTGCAGATACCTCAGCCACAGGTTCCAGACCAATCTCAGTGAAATCAATAACTTTGATATCGGTTATTGTTTATTAGGTGCACTTTGCTAAGAAGGAAATCTGAACTAAGTCAGATTTTTTTTATTTTTTTGAAAAATTGTTAGTCGATTTTTCTCCATCAAAAACTGTTGATTTCAGTCTTCTTTTCTGTATAAATAGTTTTTGATTGCTAAATGCAAAATCATGTCTATATTTTATCTTTATACTATATAATAATGCAAATTGATATTAGCTTAGTAAAACAATTGAGAGATGCTACTTTTGCTCCACTTGGTGATTGTAAAAATGCTCTTGTAGAGGCAAATGGTGATTTAGAACTTGCTCAGGAAATCCTTAAGAAAAAGGGGATTGCAAAGGCTGGTAAAAAGGCTGACAGAGAGACAAATGAAGGTCTTATTAAGACTCACAATGATGGAAGTAGAACTTATGTTGTAAAACTTCTTTGTGAAACAGACTTTGTTGCAAAGAATGATAGTTTCTTGGGGCTTTTTGATAAGATTTTTGATGTTTTGAAGTCTGTTAGTGGTGATGTAGAGAGTCAAGATGATCTTCCTGCTGATGTTGTAGAAAAAATCAATAACCTTATTGCTGAGGGAATTGCTACTACTGGAGAAAATCTTAAGCTTGGTGGTGTTCATGTAACAGGAAGCAAGGTATATGCATATTCTCATCCAGGGGATAAGGTAGTTTCTCTTGTATATCATAACGGAGATGATAATGTAGCAAAGGAGTTGGCACTTCAGATTGCTGCGCTGAATCCTGATTATCTTAGCTTTGATGAAGTTCCTGCTGATGAAAAGGCTAAGCTTGAAGCTCAGTTTACAGAAGAACTTAAGGCTGCTGGAAAGCCAGAAACTATGATCGCTAATATTGTAAAAGGAAAAGTAGATAAGGCATTTGCTGATAATGTACTTCTTGAACAGGAATATATTAGAGATGGAGGAAAGAAGGTAAAGGAAATTTTGCCTGCTGGATTTGAAATTACTAAATTCTATAGATTCTCTGTATAATTTCTGTCAAATATAGTGAAAAATCTGATTGCTCTTTGTGGTCAGATTTTTTTGATTCTCTTTTTTTAGAAAAGGTCTTGAGTTTTTATTTATATCCTTTTATAGAAAAAAATAATAAAAAAATCATCTGAATAGGGGAGTTATTATCAATAAGCAGTATTCGCTGTTTAAGGGGTAGGTAGAGTTTTATTACATCTAACTTTTTTATGCTTTTATAGCTTGATTTTTTTTATGTTTTTTATAATTTGATTGTGTATTTTATCTTAGAATAATTTTTATGAAGCTCTATTTATCTACTCCATTGAGCAATTTTTCTAAATATCTTCCTCATCTAGTAGAGCATTGTGTTTGACATTCTGTACTGGACCCGAATCATTATTTTGATTTTTCGTATGGTTTGGATGGCGTAGTTACACCTGAATACACATGTTTTGAATATGATAAATGGGTTTCTTATGAAGAGGTGATTGATATGATTGCTGCTCCTCTTGATAAATCAGCTTTTATTTACGAAATAGTTGTATTAAAACAGGAATTAGAAAACTCTTCCTATGATCAGAGGATTTATGAAGCTGTTTTGAAAAAGTATTTAAAGTCTCATATTTTACTTAATAGTTTAGAAACTGTATCGTGGGCTGATGTGCAAAAATATCATGCGACCCGATATAAAAAGGAGAATATTATTGCTGTTGATGATGATTTTCATATCCTTTACGAAGGTTTTCCCTTGCTTAAGAAAAATTCAGAAGAAACTCTAGAAAAAATTATAGATGAATTCTCTTTTGAAGATGACGATTACTTCCTTTTGTTGTATAAAAACTATAATGCTAAGATTTATCGAAAGCTTTATTTCCTTTTTTGGATGTTCTCTTTTTATTCAACTTATTCTCAAAGGTGGAAGAATTGTGAATATTATTATTTAGAACCTTATTTTAATAGGTATGCTGCTCATTGTTGGATTTTGTTCCCAAAATTGGATTACCAGAAGATGGCGCTAGATTTTTTTCTTGCTGGAAAGCAGTATATTATTAGGATGATCTCTGAGGGATATTTTAAAGAAAGGTTTTTCCTAAATGAATATTTCTTTTCAATTCCTTTTGATAGAAAAGAAGTTCTTGACCTTTATAGAAATTATACTTTTGAAGATTATCTGTCAGAAATCGATGCTTTTCTTTAGTTATATTGTTTTGGTAAAGTCTATGGTGTTGTATTGAGAGAGAAAGGAGATCTGATCGCTATCTGTGGTCAGATTTTTTGAATTTTAAAAGATTCACTTGACATTGTATATATATCGTTATATTTAAATCAAGCTAGTTTTAAGAACTTCTGTAAAGGCAGAGAAAACAGGAATGTCCTGTCTAGCGAATTCTTTATGGTAAAATATGGCAAAAGAGGAAATCAAGGCGGAAGTAAAGGTGCTAATCGCACAGGTAAAACAAATCCTAATGCTCGTTCCAGTGGTGAAGATGTTACGAAGGAATCTCATCGTACAGGAACGCAAAAATATGGAGGACACAAATCTGGACCTAGGCGTTGATTTCCGTTTTTATGGTCTTATGGTTTAGAAAATGTATATCATTGATATTCCTTTGACCTCATCTCATTTTAAACAAGTCTTATAGTTTTATAGGGCTTGTTTTTTTTTGCTTTATTACTATATTTTTACTATTTATTTCCTTATAAAAAATATGCAGATTTATATAAGAACTCCTCTTGTTCATGATTCTCAGGCAATCCCTCATATGGTTGAGCATTGTGTTGCTAGAAATATTATAGAACCGACTAATTTTTTTGGAGAAAAAGTTCGTATTTCTAAGGAAATTTCTGGGGAATGGACTAAAATATTTTTTGATAAAAGTTTAATTTCATTGGAAATTGTGCTAGAAAAATTACAAGCTCCGATTTTAAAATCAGTATATGCATATGAAAAACTTCCCTTTAAAGAGGAATGTGAAAATATAGGGCAAGGATCTCTCATCTATGAGGCAATGATAAGAAAAATTGTTGATAAAAAGATTACTCTTAATACTGCAAGATGAATTTCATGGGAAGGTATCGTAAACTATCACAAACAGCACTATCACAAGGAAAATATGCTCATTTTTGAAGATGAAGTTGATTTAGACCAAGAGTTTCAATTGATTTTTGCAGGAGAAGCTTGCAAAGAAAATGATAAATCGGAGATTCATCAGCATTTTGATTTCCCTTTTTCGTTTGATTGAGCTAATTTTTTCATCCTTGGGAGTAAGGGCTATGATGTCCAAAGGTATTGGAAAATGATTTTTACTTGGACTTTACTTGGGAATTATTGTCGCTATTTGATGAGATATCAAAAGCAATCTTATTTTTATGAAGAAACGACTTTGGATTTTTTTAGAGATTATCTCTGGTTAACAACGCCAGATATTGATTATTCTCTTTTAAGTGAATCTTTTTTTGAAAATGGAAAAAAATATCTACTTACAATGCTAGAAAACTGATATTTCAAAGAAAAAATCTTTTTGGCGAATTATTGCTATCAAATTCCAGCGCTTAGAGCAGAAATACTTAAAATATGCAAAGATTTTCAACGAAATGATTTTATGGAAAATTATCTGAGAAAAATAGTTTTGAAAAAAATAAATTTTTTTTAAAAAATGTGAAATATGCTGCTTCATAATTCCCTTTTCTCATCAAAAACACGTGATTTTCTATATTTCATCTTAAAAAACTTGTAAATTCTCTTGATTTTTTTCTGTAGAAAAATATACTCGGATCTAATCGGCGCATTAAAAAGTATCTAAATCTTTTATTTGTTTATTGCACAACTTTATGCAACATTACGAATTGGTGCTTATGCTCAATGCAAACACCTCAGAGGCAGATAGAAAGGCTTTCTTGGCTGATCTAGAAGCAAAATTCACTGTGAAAGAAAAAGATGAAATCTGAATTCAAGCCCTTTCTTTCAAACTTAAGGATAAAAATACTAAGGCTTACTTTGTTTCATATCTTCTAGAACTTGCTCCAGAGCAGGTAAAGGATGTTAAGGCTGCTCTTTTGTATAATCAGGCAGTAGTAAGATATGAAATCTATAAGATGACTGCTGAACAGAAGTTCTTCCACTTTGAAAAACTTCAATCAGAATTTGATAAGGCAATTGAGGATATTAAAGATAAGAGATTTGGTCAAAAGATTACCTTCTTTGCTGATGAGAGAAATGCTAAGTATATCAACTGGAAGTCAATTCCTATCTTGAAGTATTATCTTACGAGGTTCGGTGATATTAAGCCAAGGCTTTATACTGGAAACTCTGTAAAGATTCAAAAGAAACTTAGACAGGAGATCATTAGAGCGAGAACTCTAGGTTTGTTGAACTTTATCAGCAGATAGTTTATATCATTAATATCACATTCTTATGGCTAGTAAATTAAGAAGAATCAGAAAATACCAGTGGACAAAGAGAATAAGAACTCACGGATTTAGAGAGAGAATGGCATCATGGACTGGTAGAAGAGTGCTCGCAAGGAGAAGAGCAAAAGGAAGACATCAATTAACAGTTCAGAGACAGAAGTAATTTCTGTGTTTTGGAGAAAATAGATTTCCTTTGAACAATAAAGTCATTAAGGGCTTTATTGTTTTTTCGTCTTAGGAAAACATTTCTCTATGATTTCATGATATTCACTATTTTTATCTAATAAAATTTGAGGAAAACTTGGCCGCGCATTTAATCCATCACTCTTAAAGCGTGGAATGATATGAAAATGTAGGTGCGGGACAGATTGTTGAGCCCCTTCTCAGTTGGCATTGAGAATATTTAAACCAATACTTCAAAGTCAGTCTTGGTATTTTCTTGATACTTCTTGTATAAAGGAAAAAATGTTAGAAAATGTTTCATAATCTGTACTAAAAATATTTTCAGAATGCTTTTTTGGGAAAATTATGGTATGAGCCTTTGTTTCCATTTCTTTAGGAAGGATCGCCATACAGTATTCATCTTCAGCGACAATATAAGCTGGAATATCTTTAGAGATGATATCACAAAAAATACAATCAGACATGGTGTTGAAACTTAATTAAAGTAAAAGTATGTTTTTAAATAGTTTCTGTTGGATGAAATTCCTTGTGAAAATTCTTCTATAGGATAGGAGCGTCCGAGTAAAATACGATAATCTTGCTGATTATCTCTAATGTGTAGGATAATAACGTTTTAGAAAATTATGTCAAGAGGATTTGCTGGCATATACAAATAATGTAATAAAAGATAGCTTTAAAAAAATAAAATCCATAAAAAAGCCTTGACTTTGCTTAGTTAAATCAGTATTATCTCCACAAAGATTGTTGCCCCCGAAATGTTTTAGAGACAAGTTTACTACTCGTCTCTCTCAGCATGCGTAATGGATGTGGTCTTTGTTTGCGCTTCTCCTTCATGGAGATATGATCTGTTGAGACAAATTCGGAGCCAAAATATTGCTTGTTCTATGTGGGAAGTGGGCTATAGAGGGCTTCTTTGTTTTGTTTATTTTCTATTGTCAT
The DNA here is from genome assembly GCA_963545225.1 of uncultured bacterium. GTDB lineage: Bacteria > Patescibacteriota > Gracilibacteria > Absconditabacterales > Absconditicoccaceae > HOT-345. Next base: position 8,383 of record CAUUID010000024.1, on the reverse strand, counting down.
AACTAGGATGGTAAATAAAAAACAACCTTGAACTACAAAGGCTGCCAAGACGAGTAAGCCTTCTTTTGTAGTATCAAAAAAATCGAAAACTGAGGTAAAAGAACAGTTAAAAACTGCTGTAAATGCAAAGGTAGAAAACCTGTTTAAGGACTATTATCAGAGAGATGGTAGAATCTTTTTGACAATGCCAAAAACTCATGGGGAACTACCTGATCTTTTGGAACTTCAGAAAAAGGGGTATGATGATTTCATCAATATCTACCTTAATAAGCTCTTTACTGATATTGAGAAGATTTGGGATATTGCTGGTGAAAAAATGTACATCACGATCTCTGATGTAAAAGTTTCTGAGCCAATTGAAACTGTTGATGTATGTAAGAAAAAGGAGCTTACTTATGGAGGGATTATTACTGCAAAGGTAAAACTCGTTGAAAAGGTTGAGGAAGAAGGGGGTAAAAAGAGCGCTGAAAAAGTTCTTTTTAATAAGAGAGCAAATATCGGTATTTTACCTTTGATGACTCCATCTGCTTCATATATTATTAATGGAGTTGAGAGAGTGATTATTTCTCAGATTATTAGATCATATGGAATCTTTTATGGAAAGAAGGATTTTTGGTATTCATTTAAGTTGATTCCTGAAAATGGACCTTGGCTTGAGGTGAGTGTTGAAAAAACAGGAAATGTTGTAGCGAGAATCAATAAGTCAAGAAAGTTCCCTATTACTTCACTTTTGAGAGTATTTGGATTGGAAACTGATGAGAGTATTAGAGCTGCATTTGATGGACAAGCTGATGCTGAAGATGTAGACTTTATTGATATTACTTTAAAGAAGGATACTACTGTAGATGCGGTATCTGCTGCTGAGTTTATTTATGCTAAGCTTAGACCAGGGGAACTTATTGATGCTCAATCAGCTTTGGATTATATTAAGGGTCAATTTTTGCTTCCAGAGAGAATTTATATGGGAAGCATTGCTAGAAGAAAGATCAATGCAAAATTGAATCTTAAGAAGCCACTTAAGGGAGATGAAGCAAATATCTTTGATGGAGAAGATATGATTCAGGCTATAAAGTATCTTTTGGATCTTTGTAATCATAAAAAAGGATATTATGTAGATGATGCTGATCATCTTTCAAATAAGAGAGTGAGAACTATGGGAGAAATTTTGTACTCTCATATTCAGCCTGTGATGAGAAAATTTGTAAAGAGTGTAAGAGGAAAACTTTCAGTTTTGAATATGGAGAATCCATTAAAGATTACTGATTTGGTGAACTTTAAGATGATTGATAATTCGATTAAATCATTCTTTGCAACATCTCAGCTTTCTCAATTTTTGGATCAGATTAATCCACTTTCAGAAATTGAACATAAGAGAAGAATTACTGCTCTTGGGCCTGGAGGACTTAAGAAAGAGACAGCTAAGTTTGAGGTGAGAGATGTGCACCCATCTCACTATGGTAGAATTTGTCCAATCGAAACTCCAGAAGGACAGAATATTGGACTTGTAATCTATCAATCACTCTATAGTAGAATTAATGATGAAGGATTTTTGGAAACACCAGCTTTGAAGGTACTTCGCGAGGTAGATCCAAATGTTGAAGCATTGACTGGAAGAATCGCTCATCGTGATATTTTTGAGCTTGATGCAAAGGGGAATCCTACAAATAAGGTTATTATCAAGGAAAATGAGCTTATTGATACTGATACTGCAAAGAAAATTGAAAAGTTTTATGGAAAGATCAAGAAACCTATCGCTGTAAAGCCGTTCTTGACTGGTGAAGTTGATTATATCTCTCCAGAAATGGATGAAAGAGTGATTATCGCCGATGCGACTGCTTCATTGGATGAGCATAATAATATCTTGAACACTAGAGTTGCTGCGAGGCATTTTGGTGAGATGAGAAGTTTCCATATCAATGATGTAACACACATGGATGTGAATTTGGCTCAGATTTTTTCTCCTAATACTTCATTGATTCCATTTGTAGATCATAACGATGCGGTGCGTGCTTCTGTAGCGACAAACCAGCAGAGACAGGCTCTACCATTGTTGAAGAATGATGCTCCATTGGTGGGAACTGGACTTGAAAGTGATATTATGAAGATGTCTCATGCAGTGATTAAGGCTGAATGAGATGGGGAAGTTGTGTATGTTGATGGAGGACTTGTGAAGGTAAAATATAAGGAAGGAATTAAAGAATACAGACTTATTACTTTCGCAAGATCAAATTCAAAGAGTTGTTTGAATCAGGTTCCTTGTGTTTCTTTAGGACAAAAGGTACAAAAAGGTGATCTTTTGGCTGAGGGACCATGTTCTGTAAATGGAGAAATCGCTCTTGGAAAATCTCTTAGAGTTGCGTTTATGCCGTGGAAAGGATATAACTATGAAGATGCGATCGTTGTTTCTCAAAGATTGGTGAAGGATGATGAGCTTACTTCAGTGATTATCAGTGAATACGAAATCGAGGTTGCTGAAACTAAGCTTGGACCTGAAGAGACAACAAATGATATTCCAGGTGTTGCAATGTCTAAACTTACAAACCTTGATGAGGATGGTATTATTAGAATCGGAGCTATTGTGAAAGGTGGAGATCTTTTGATTGGAAAGATTACTCCAAAGGGAGAAGGAGAACTTACTCCAGAAGAAAAGCTTATTCAGGCGATCTTTGGAGACAAGTCAAAGAATGTAAAAGATACTTCTCTTTATATGCCATCTGGTAGTGAAGGAAAAGTTGTAGAAGTCGTAATTCTTGACTCAAAGAAGGGAGATAACCTTATGGCGGGAGTTAGAAAGAAGATTAAAGTATATGTTGCTTCTACAAGAAAGATTGAAATCTGAGATAAACTCGCTGGAAAACACGGAAATAAGGGTATTGTTGCGACTGTGGTTCCAGAAGAAAATATGCCATACTCGGCTGATGGAAAGCCAATTGATGTTGTTTTGAACTCACTTTGAGTGATTTCTCGTATGAATCTTGGTCAGCTTTTTGAGTCTCAGTTGGGACTTATTGCTAAGGAGCTTGGTGTGAAATTTGCGGTTCCAACCTTTGGTGGAATTGGTGTAGATGATATCGTTGAACTTGCAAAAAAAGCTGGTCTTGAAGATAAGCTTAGAACTACACTTTATGATGGAGAAACTGGAGAACCTTATGCTCAGCAGGTTACTGTTGGATATATGCATATTTTGAAGCTTGTGCATATGGTTGAGGATAAGATCCATGCTAGATCTGTAGGTCCTTACTCACTTATTACTCAGCAACCGCTTGGAGGAAAGTCAAGACAAGGAGGACAGAGATTTGGAGAGATGGAAGTGTGGGCTTTGGAAGCGTATTCTGCAGTATATACTCTTCAAGAAATGCTTACTGTGAAATCTGATGATGTTGTAGGTAGAAATAAACTCTATGAATCTATTATCAAGTCTCAGAAGCCAAAAATCTGAGGATTGCCTGAGTCGTTCAACTTATTGACCTATCTTTTCAAGGGACTTGGTCAGAATATCGTTTCTTTGACAAGTGATGAAATGGAAAGAATCTATGAAGAAAGAATGGACAAGATCAAGAGTCTTGGACTCTCTGGAATCATGACTGCTTCACTTGAACAGGAGCTTTCCAAATCTTTAGATGAAGATGAGGATGAGGTAGAATCAAAGGGAGAAATGATTGGTAAAGTAGTTGAGGACTTAGAAGATTTTGGGCAAATAGAGTAAGAGAAATCAGATTTTTATATCCTATGCAGTAATTTCAATGAATAAAATAAAATTTGACGGATTGATGGTGACACTCGCTTCAATGGAGGAAGTTGAAAAATGGTCTCGTGGAGTAGTGGATAATCCAGATACCGTTAACTATAGGACGGGAAAACCAAAGCAAGGAGGACTTTTTTGTGAGTCTATCTTTGGTCCTGTGAAGAATTTTGAATGTAGTTGTGGAAAGTATAAGGGAGTAAGATATAAGGGAATCGTATGTGAAAGATGTGGTGTAGAAGTAGCTTCTTCAAGAGAAAGAAGAACGAGAATGGGACATATTGACCTTGCTTCTCCTGTAGTTCATGAGTGGTATAAGAAATCTCCATCTGGAGGTATCCATCAACTTCTTCAGCTTTCAGCTAATGAAATTGATAAAATCTTAACATATGTAAAATATGTGGTAGTAAAAGATATTACTGATGAGACTAGAGAAAAGATCAAGGAGAAAATCGCAAGTGATTATGAATCAACAATGAAAGACCTTGATGAACTTTACAAAAAGGAATCATCAGCTCAGAAAGAGCCTAAGAAGCTTGCTGAGGCAAAAAAGCTTTATGAAGAGAATCAGCAATCTATTGAAGCTGAGTTTAATAGAATTAGATCAATCGTAGCTGATTTGAAGTTTGGAGCGACTATTTTGGAATCAGATTATAGAAATATTTTCTATCAATTTGGAAGCTTGATCTCATTTGCATCAGGTCCAGAAGGAATCCTCAAGATGCTTCAGTCTATTGATGTAGAAAAGGAGATTAAAAAGAGAGTAAAGGAATTCCCAACTATTAGATCTGCTGACCAGAAAAAGAAGATGATGAGTTTGATCAAACTTTTGATCAATCTCTATGTCTCTGGAGTAAAGCCAGAAAATATGATCGTGAGAAAACTTCCTGTGATCCCACCTGATATTAGGCCAGTAGTTCAGCTTGATGGAGGAAGATTTGCTTCATCTGATGTGAATCTTTTCTATAGAAGAGTTCTGATGAGAAATATCAGACTTAAGAAAATGATCCAAGTTGGAATGCCTGATATCGTAAAAAAGAATGAAATCAGACTTCTTCAAGAATCTATCAATAATCTTTTGGTTGGAGAGAAGAATTCTGCAGGAAAGGCTGGTGCTGGAATCAAAGTTTTCAAGTCAATTTCTGATATGCTTTCAGGTAAGGAGTGAGTTTTCAGAAAGAACTTGCTTGGAAAGAGAGTTGATTATTCAGGAAGATCTATTATTACTGTAGGTCCTAGCTTGAATTTGAATGAATGTGGACTTCCAATCTATATCGCGGTAAAGATGTTTACTCCGTTTATTATTGGAAAGCTTATTGAAAAGAAGATCGTATATACTCCAAAACAGGCTGAAAAGCTGATTAAAGAGGGAAATCCTATTGCGCTTAAGTTTTTGGAAGAAGTAATTAAGGATAAATATGTGTTGCTTAACCGTGCGCCAACACTTCATAGACTTTCTATTGAAGCTTTCAAAATTAAGTTGATGCCTGGAAAGACAATCAGACTTCATCCTCTTGTGTGTCCTGCGTTTAATGCCGACTTTGATGGAGATCAGATGGCGGTTCATTTGCCTATCTCAGATGAAGCTCAGAAAGAGGCAAGAGAATTGATCGCAGCGGACAAGAATATTATCAAGCCAGGTTCTGGAGATCCAACTATTACACACTCTCAGGATATGGTACTTGGAATCTATTTTTTGACTGATGCATTTGATCCAAAATATCCAGATTATAATACTGAAGATGAATGGAAGGAAAAGATTTATCCAGTAGCGAGATATGGAAGCTTTGATGCGGTACTTGATGCGTTTAATAATAAGCAGGTAACACTCAAGGATAAGGTAATTGTGCTTGATGGATCTGATATCGTGGAAACAACAGTTGGTAGAGTGATTTTCAATTCTATTTTGCCAGCGGATTATCCATTTGTAAATAAGAAGATGGGTAATAAGGATCTTAAGAGATTGCTTTCTGATGTATTTGATAGATATGATATGGAAACTACTGTAAAAGTAGCTGATGCTATCAAAAACTATGGATTTAAGTATTCAACTATTGCTGCGACATCAATCAATATCTTGGATATGAAGGTTCCAAAAGAAAAGGAAGAAATCTTGAGAGGAGGAGATGTTCAGAATAATGAAGTTTTGAAGTACTACTACAAAGGATTCTTCTCTGAGGAAGAAAAACACAGATTGGTTGTTAAGATCTGGACTGATGTAAAGAAGACAGTAGAATGAAATCTGAAATCAATTATTGGTGCAGGTAATAACCTCTATACGATGATTGACTCTGGAGCGAGAGGTTCTCAGACTCACTTGACTCAGATTTCAGGTATGAAGGGATTGGTAGTAAATCCAAAGGGAGAAATTATCGAGTTGCCTATTAAGTCATCATTTGTTGAAGGACTAAAACCTATTGAATACTTTATTTCTGCCCACTCTGGACGTAAAGGAAAGGCCGATACTGCGCTTAGAACTGCGGAATCTGGATACCTCACCAGAAAGCTCTGTGATGCTTCTCAGGAAGTAATCGTAAGAGAAGAAGATTGTGGATCAAGCGAATATATCATTTACTCAAAGGATGAAGCTGAACTCAAAGGAGAGAAGTTTTCAAGCTTGATTTATGGTAGAACTGCTGCAGAAGATATCATTGATGATAATGGAGTTGTTATCCTTAAGGCTGGAGAGATGATTAATAAGTCAGCTTTGGTTCTTATTGAAACTTCAAATATCAAGATGGTTAGTGTAAGAAGTCCATTGACTTGTCACTGCGTGAGTGGTGTTTGTCAGAAGTGTTATGGAATGGATCTTGCAACAAGAAATATGGTAGAAATCTGAGTTCCTGTTGGAGTAATTGCTGCACAATCTATTGGAGAACCTTCTACTCAGTTGACACTTGATACCTTCCATGATGGAGGAGTTGCTGGTGCATCTGAGGCGTCTGGTATTGACAGAGTTAAGCAGCTCTTTGAAGTGAGAGCTCCAAAAAATCCAGCTATCGTTAGTCCTTTTGATGGAGTGCTTTCGTTTGAAGAAACTCAGGAAGGAGGAAAGTTTGGAAAGATCAGAATTACTGCTGATGTTCAGAAAAAATCATATTTGATCAAAGATGGTTATGAAGTGATAGTAAAGAAAGGAGAGGTACTTGCTAAGGGAGCGAACTATGCCTCTAAATGAGCAAGTAAGCTTAAGACTAAGGAAGCAGGTAAGGTTCTTGAGGTTAATGAAGATTATATCACACTTGGAGTTGAGGAGGTATTCTCTAAATCACTTATCGGACTTACTCCAAAGAAGACTAAGGTTGGAGAAAGAGTCTATAAGTGAGAAATCTTGACTACAGGAGCATTGGATATCATGGAATATAAGAATATTGTTTGAGATATTCATGCACAGAGATATATCATTAGTGAGGCGAAGAGAGTATATGCTTCTCAAGGACAAGACCTTAATGATAAGCATATTGAAGTAGTGGTAAAACAGCTCTTCTCAAAAGTCTTTATTGAAGATGGAGGAGATTCAAGTTTTATCCCTGGTACTTATGTAAAGTATGAGGAATATATCAAGGTGAACTCTGAACTTGAAGCTCAAGGGAAAAGACCTTCAAGCGGAAAGAGAGTTGCACTTGGACTTACTACTGTTGCTAAGGAAACTGACTCTTGGCTCTCAGCTGCTTCATTCCAGGAAACTATCAGAGTGATGGTTGGAGCATCTCTTAGAGGAGCGATTGATAATCTTTCAGATCTTAAAGCGAATGTGATTATTGGTAGATTGCTTCCTGTTGGAGAAAACTATAGAAATATGTTTGGATACTAGAAACTATCTGAATAAAAGAGAAAAAACTGATTTCAGTGATGGAGTCAGTTTTTTTTACTTGTGAGAAGATTTTTGTAATTCTCATCGCGGGCTGAATGAATGTGAGTCGCGGCGATCCGGATTAGAGTGAAACTGAATTTTTTTCTCTTGCAAAAGGTGAGGATTTTCGCTATACTTTGAAGACTATGGGGGTGACTTTGGATTTGATGAGAGGAATCCGTACCTAGTGATAGCCATTGCTCGATGATTGACAGAGCCTAAAACCAATCAAACCAAAAATGCTAACGCATGAAAATCTCTTCTTAAGAGAGCTGAACTTGTAAAGGCTTACGCTTAGTAATCTTTCAAGCCAGTTAAAACTAACCTTGACTACTGACTCCTGCTAGGAGCAAGGCCGATTTGAGCAGGAAACCAAAACCTTGTGATGAAAAAATTGAAGAATTGAGTTTGTTACTTTTCTCCTTCTCCCTCTCAGCATAAGGCTAAAAAATCAGGTTAAAAAGCTGACTATAATGGTAGAGTTCAGTGGGTATGCCTTTTAGACCGGAGTTCAATTCTCCGCACCTCCAAAGACGGAGATTTTGGTCAAAAAATAGAGTTAAAAGTCGCATTTATACTGGTATCTTGAGGTGTTGTAAATGTGACTTTTTTTGAATATAAAAAAGCTGTATTTATTGCAACGGCAAGGACTAAGTGTATTATTTTAAACCTCCACTAGACCGTAGTTCATATGTAGCCTTTTAGACTTCATTTGATTTTTCACCTGGTCTAAGAATGAAGCAAGACCAGAGGGGATTCTATTTTTAATTACTATCCGTTCAATAAAA
>CAUUID010000023.1:0-19880 GCA_963545225.1 uncultured bacterium | reverse complement strand
AACCCCCGACAGCGGTTCCGAAGACCGATGTGTTACCACTACACCAACCCCCCATATATCAGTCCAATAAGCCCGGTTCTGTATTAGGTACTATTTATCTATTACTCCTTAGAGGAGTACTATTGCACTTCTATAACAAGTATAGTAAGCTTGCACGAGCTACGGTTTACCGCTCATCAGACCATCAGTCTGATTGAGTGTAGGTAAGCTTAGAGCTAAGCTACCCTACTGTTTCACCTTTCTCCTCCTAAGAGGATAGTTTAATCTCTGTGGCACTTTCGTTTGCCCGCAAGAGCGATGTTCCAGTATCCGTTAGATACTAGCTATTTTTTCGTGCCGGGACTTTCCTCACCTTTGAGGTGCAGTACCTAGACTGACGGTCTATATATACTAAAATACTTCTATAAATCAACTCAAAAAAACAAAAAAATCTGATTTATATCTACGCTTCCACTTATTTTCTCCTAAATATCGCATAAACGACCAAAAACGGAAAAACCAAGACCCTTTTCCAGCTCGGCTTCTGCCAAAAAAATGCTGGATATTCCTTGAAAAGCGTAGTCATCGCTTTCCCAAACCTGTTTTCCGGATTCTGAGTATCAAAGGGATACTTTAAAAAATCGAGTAAAAAACGTAGCATTACATGAAATAAAGTTAAAAAGCCCCGAAAAGTTTTCGAGGCTCTATGATCAGTTTTTTAGTCCTGTTTTTTTGCCTTTGCAGCAGTTTTTTTAGCAGGCTTTTTTTCTCCAGACTCGCTAGCTTCAGTCAATGGACCAACAAGCTTAGTATAAAGTTGTTTTTCTACAAAAAGAGGCTCCTGTTCATTATTCCAGTCAATTGTCAATCCAAGCAATTCAGTAACTTTATTGAGAATAAAGAACTTTTCAAGACTTTCCTTTGCTGCTGATTGAATTCCCTCAATAAATTCCTTTGCCTTTTCTTCTCCGATCTGAGAGAAATATTCAGCAACCTTCTCAGCAGATCCAAATCTCTTTTCCAAATTCTGCATTCTTACTTTCAATTCTTGATCAACCATAGTCTTAGGAATTATTACCTCAACTCCACTCTTTTTTACCTCAGAAAGATAGTTCTCAACAGTCTGAATCAAACTATTTTCCTGCTTCTGCTTAAGAATCTCCTTTTTAATATATTCTCTAAGTTCAGCATTAGTCTTTACTTCTGCATCCTTCCCAAAAAGCTTTACGATCATTTCATCATTAAGCTCAGGAAGTACAATCTGCTTCACATCTTGGATAGTTACCTTCAAAGCTTTTGCTCCCTCATGCTTTGCTTTAAGAACAGCAGGAAGCTTCTTCTCATCATACTTAAGCTCGATCACTTCTCCTTTCTTCTTTCCCTCGAAGGTCTTTGCCCAAAACTTGTCCTCAGCAAATTCTACTTCTCCAAGGTATGTTGTTCCCTTTTCAATACTCTTATCCTCAGCATCAAAAAATTCAAGTCCAAGCTTTGAAATAGTATCCAAAGCTACAACTTCGGCATCCTTATAATCAGCATAATTCTTCTGAATATTGAGTAAAGAATCCTCTACTTCCTGCTCTGTTGCTTCTACACTAATTCCATCCATTTTAACTGCAGACCAGTTCTTTCCCTTTACATCAACCTCAGGATATACATCAAGAGAAAAAGTTACCGTTGTTGTTCCCTTCTCATCTTTAGTATCAAAAGCGTAAGGTTCTCCGATAAACTTAATATCAGCATTTTCAGCCAATAAAGCCTGAAGTCCCTTATTGATCAAATGTTCATTGATTGCCATACTGATATATTCAGGAGAAACCTTCTGCTCTACAATATGCAAAGGCACTTTCCCAGCTCTAAAACCTGGAACATTCATATCCTTTGCAAAATGTTGCAAAACATGACTTCTCACTCCATTTTTTTCCTCATCAGAAAACGAGATCGTAATAGTATAATTGCTCTGTTGAGCTTTTGCTAATTTCTTATCCATTGTCCAAAATAATGAAATAATAAAAAATTTGAAACCGAAATTAAGTCTAGCTATTCGCTCCTTGTTTTCAAGAGAAAAAATCTACTGTTCCACCGCTCTCCCACACCCAAAGATCTAAGCCCAGTGAAAGAAATGCCCTTGCTTTTATCAAGCATATTCTTAGGATTACAAATAGAAAAAAGACAATAAATTCTGATTTCTTTTTCTTTATTTTCAATAGATAAACAATGAAAGTTTCTCATGCTCTTGGTATTGACCGAGGTAGTAAATATATTGGTCTCGCCTATACTCCACTCAATGCAGATGTCGTTTTTCCGATTGGATATGTAATGAATGATGCAATGACCTATTACTATATAGCAGATCTCATCCAGAGATATCACATTAGAAAAATCATTCTCTGATGGCCTCAGAAACAAAAAGATATCCAAGAACATATCACAAAGTTTATGGAATCTCTGAATTATATCATTGAAAATCAAAGGATCGAAATCGAAACAGTAGATGAAGATTTCAGTAGTGTGCAATCAGGAGAAATCGTTTCTGACTTCAAAAAAAATGCAACTACAGATACCATCAGTGCAATGATCATCCTTGAAAGGCGGAAACAATCAAAAAAATCTGAAAACTAAAACAGCGACCTCATACAGTCGCTGTTTTTCTAATTCTTCAATCCCCCCTTTGGATAAAGTCGAGTAATCCAAGTATTTAAAAGAGGTGCTTCAGATGAAAGCTCCAGCTGACCAGATTTACCAATTTTACCCATTCCTAGTTTAGATTGAATATTCTTGATTTCACAAACTAGTGGAAAGAAATCTGCTCCTTGCCCAAGTGCTAATAAAACTTGAGAACTTGCAAGCTTAAGCTTATTTTCCTCATTTAATTTATAGAGAATATCCGGTGCGATATTCACATAATCATAACGATACAAACCATTCTTTAAACGGCTGTCCTTCTTCTCTTTAAGCGCCTGAGCATAGACTAAAACATCTTCAGCCAAAACACTAACCTCATCCAAGGAGTAATGAATAATTTTTCCATTACCTAGACAACGAGCGACAAAAATCAGATTTTTTTCTTTTGTTCCCATATCCTTTTTATTTAATTGCAAACATATAGATAAACATTTTTAAGGGAAAGTCAAGATATTAAGAAAACAAAAAACAGTACCTGTATATAGGTACTGTTTTGGCATCTACAAAGATGCAATGTTCATCAGCTTTCAATTGCGAACAACTTAGGGATCCAAGTTTCCAACTTCGATCTAACCTTTTTACCATTAAGAGTATAAAAGGTTATCAGGGGTTGTTCTGGATCTCGACACTCGTTCTTATAGCAGGCAATCTGATCCTTAAGCTCTCGCTTAAAATCAGAGAAATCATCACTAAGCACGAGCTCTTTAAGAGGCGTAGTAGCAAGTCCAGCAACCTTACCATTGGGTAATGCAAGCGCATCAACCACTTCTCCAACAATCTCTTTATAAGAAACATCAGAGTCTAATTCTAATCTTTTCGCCTGTTTATCCAGAGCTTTATTAACTCTAGAGAATGCTTTAGAAATTTCTTTGAGATCTTCATAAGAAAGTTCTATGAAAGCCAACGGAGTCGCTGCAGAAGCAACTGAGGGAATTTGATTCCCTACGGAAGGATAAATCTTTTCCATAAAAAAACAATTTAATTAGTACAACTTTTTTATTTGTAAGATACAAAATAACGATTTTTTAATAAAAGTCAAGATATTTTTTTAAGAAAAGTTAGAAGCCGTACTTCTAACTCTCATCATCTTCATCAAAATTATACTCCTCAAAATCATCATTATCATCATAATCATCCCTTCCATAATCCTCATCATCAAGATATTCGTCTTTCTGCTTCTGAGCTGGCTTTCTTCATCTCTTCTTCTTTCCTCCCTCACTATTAAGTTTTTCGATATCATCTTCAATTCCGAGCATTTTTTGAAGCCCCTGGTGTTCTTTCAATTTTTGAATAACCTTTTGCTCAATCTGTCTCACTCTTTCCCTCGTTACATCAAACTCTTCTCCAACTTGTTCAAGAGTAAATTTCGGACCATCAATTCCATATCTCATCTTTACTATTTTAGCCTCTCTATCATCAAGCATAGCTAAAATACTATCCAAATTATTTCTAAGAGCTGCTCTCTCAGCCAACTGATCTGGTCTAAGAGTATTTCCATCCTCTAGAAGATCTGCAAGCGTATCTCTTCCTTCATCTCCAACTTCTCTATCCAATGAAACATTTCAAAAGATCACTTCTTCCAGCTTTTTAATCTTTTTAATAGGAAATCAAAGCTTTTGTCAGATTTCTTTACTTGTCGGTTCACGACCAAGTTTTTGAAAAAGAAGTTGATAAGTTTTATTATATGAATTGATCTCATCAATCAAATGAACTGGAATTCTCACATGCCTCGTCATATCAGCGATCGCTTTTGTGATCGACTGTTTAATCCACCAAGTCGCATAAGTTGAAAACTTAAACTCCTTATCTGGATCAAATTTTTCAATAGCCTTAATAAGCCCGATATTTCCCTCCTGAATCAAATCAGAAAAAGTCAAACGAGAACCCAAATATCTCTTAGCAATAGAAATGACAAGTCTTAAATTTGACTCAATCAGCTTTTTCTTTGCCTCTTCATCTCACTTTTTAATTCTCCTCGCAACCTCCTTTTCCTCTTCATAGTTCAAAAGTGGAATTTTTGAGATATCATTAAAATAAAGTTTGATATAATCCTTATACTGATTATCAACTGCATGATCCGCCTTACCATAAAGTGTAATTTTTCAAAGCTTAGTCTCTTTTTTCAAAGACTCCTGCTCTTTTTCAAGCAACTCTTCAATCGTTACAATTTTGATTCCAAGTTTTTCTGAGAGATCATAAAACTTTTCAAGAAGCTTGATATTCCCTTCCATATCATCAATTTCAGAGATCACTTCTTCTTCCTCGATCATACACCTATTCGCCCCAGTCTCTAAAAGAGCCTGCAGACCTGGAGTAAGCTCGTTAATATCATCTTGCAACTTATCTCGCAACTGTTTTTTTGTCGAATCCATAGCCATCATTTTCAGCTAGCAAATAAAGTAGTTCTCAACTATCAAAAACCTGAAATCAAAAATCTCTCACCATTTTTGACATTTTTCAAAAAATACATATAATATTGTTGTGTAGTAGAACCTTGTAAGTGAAATAAAGAGACAGCTCTGTATTTCGCGATAAAAGCAGCCTCCCTTGAAGAGTGCTGTTTTTATTTTTGAGGAGAAACTCTCACAATATAAGTCTCTTTACTATTAGCACGACAGCTCTGAGGCTTAAAAAGCTTAATTGTTTTTGCTCAAAATCTCTTCTTTATCTTTGCAACAAACTCATCAAAACCAGGTCACATAAAGATTTTGATTACGAAGGTACCGTCATCCCTTAGCAACTCATCATACATCCAATACGTTTGCTCTAACAGATCAATTGATCTCATCGCATCAATATCCTTAAGCCCAATAGTATTAGGAGCAATATCAGACTGAATAAAATCAAACTGAGAAAGCTGGTGTTGACTAAGGATCGAATATACTTTTTCCTGCTCTGTAATATCCTGCACATACGTACTCAATCATGGAAAGTTGAGCTCAACCTTCTTAAGATCAAAACCAATTACTTGATATTGTTGGACTCAAAATTTCTTAAGTTGCCCAATAGTATACTGAAGCCAACTTCATGGTGCACATCCAATATCCAAGACACTACGAGTACTTTTAGTAATTAGTCAGAATTTATCTTGTATCTCCTGAAGCTTGAAAGCACTCCTCGCCTTATATCACTCTTTTTTCGCCTTTTTAAAATAGAAATCATAGGGATTATACATCTCGTCTTATATCAAAAATCAAAGCACACTAAAAAAGCAAAAACAGTAGAGTTTTAATCTACCGCTATAATTTTCACATCTTTTCTTCCACCTTCATGTCTCATCTTCACTGTATCTCCAACTTTTTTTCCTCTAATTGCCTGACCAAGCGGAGATTCAAATGATATCTTTAAACCATCCTCGATACCAATTTCTCAGGTACCAACAATAGAAACCTGATATTCTTTATCATCATCTTCAATTCTCACAGTCACTTTCGAACCGAAATCAACGACTTTGTCAGATTTTTTGATATCTTTTTCCTTTTCTACGATCTCAACATCAGCAATAAGATTAGTAATTTCAGCAATTCTTGAATTGATAAAATCCTTATCTTCCATAGCTGATTTATACTCAAAGTTTTCCGAAAGATCTCACATAGCCTTTGCCTCAGCAAGTCTTTCTAAGACCGCAGGCAATTTCTCCTGTTTTAGCTCCTGAAGTTCATTAATCAACTTATCATATCACTCTCTGGTAAGAAAATTTTTACTCATAATTATTTGAATGCAATATAAAGAAACAAAGTACTCCTAAACTACTGTTTACTATCTAGAGAAGATTCCCCAGAAACCAAGTACTTTTCTCTTTCGTTTATCAAATGCATGAGAAACAAGATCAGTTGCAACCTTGAATCCTTTATGATTTTCAACTACAAATCTCTCTCCATTGTAAAGGAAAGCAAAAGTAGCCTCATAAAGCCCGCTCTTATTTTTTGTAATAGTATAATCAATAATTACCTCTGCATCAATATTTTTAGCATAAATCTTTTTAAGGATAGTCTGCCCTTTATTGGCGATCTGATGATCTACAGCCTTCTTAATATCAGCTTCCATCACCTCTGATACGTTTACAAACTTAAACTTAACATCACTCACCTGAAGCAATTCTTGTGTCATTTTGCTAATTTATAGAATATAAAATCAATCTTACTTGTATTAAAATCCTCTCAAAAAGCAAGAGTGATTTCGCATTTTTTCTTCAAAAAAACAAAAAAATCTGATTTTTCATCCTTTTTACACTCGATCAAAAAAATAAATCTAATGAGAATCACAATTTTTCCTTGAAAATACACAAATATTTCATACACTTTCAGAAAATATTTATTTTCTTATCAGAAATAAAAGATGAAATCCCTACTCAAATGACTACTTGCTATACTCATTATAGCCGCTGGAGTTTTCCTTCTCCGAAAAAATCCTTTCAAATCAGACACCATCACTGAAAAATCAATCATTACCGTAAGATATACTACACCATACCTAAACACTCAAAATACTGAAGAAGAATTCTCTGGAGTGGTTGAACATCTTCAATATAGTTCAAATGTAGCTCAAGTTTTCAATACCCTTTTAGGAGCAAAAAAATGAGAAAGCAAAACCGCACTACTAACTGACCCACTTTCTCTCCACGATGATAGCCTCGTTCAAAAGATGCCAACTATGCTCCTCTCACAGATAAACACAGACATAACAATTGGAACTGTAGTGACTCTTGATGATACAACATATACCATCACGAGCATCATCAACGAAGAAGGGGTAGAAAAAGCTGTTCTTGATCCAAATCCCGCATACACAATTCAAGAGCAAAACTGGACTTTCACAGTTGAGACTTTGCAATAGTTTCTCTCAAGATAATAAAAAAAGAGCCAAAAATCTGGCTCTTTTTTCACTATTTGATACATTAAATCTCCTACATTTGCATAGGAACTGATTCAGATTGTTCTATCTGATTTCCATTTTCTAATTGATCTAAGCTCGTTGTATTTTCAGTTTCTGTTTGAACCGAAACCTGCTGATTCCCAGCACCAGATCCAGCAAAACCATCAATACTTTCAATAGGATTTTGGACAAACTGCTTGGTTTTCTCAACAAAGTTACTTGCCCCCTGTTTGATTCCTGAGAAAACATTTTCAATAGGATTAAGCTGAACAGGAACCGATTGCGCCACTACCTGAGTCTGAGAAGCATTCTCAGGCATTTGGACAGCAGCCGCATATTGAGTTTGTACAGGAACAGATCCAGTCGCCTGAACTGGAACTGCAAAAGGAACTTGAACTCCTACACCCTGAACCGAATTCACAACTTGTCCTCACATCTGCTGAGCAGAAGCGACAACTTGCTGTCCTGATTGCATGACTTGATTTCCTATATTTTGGACTCCAGCGATTGGATCAGCTACAAAATTCTGAACTCCTCCAACTGGATTACTTGCAAACTGGGAAACTCCATTCATCATCTGTCCTCACATATTTTGCATATTTGAAACAACTCCTCATCAAACATTCTGAACACCGTTCATTACCTGACCTCCAGCATTTTGAACACCATTTATAACCTGCCCTCACATCTGTTGAGCAGAATTGACAACCTGTTGCCCTGATTGCATTACTTGATTTCCTATGTTTTGCACTCCAGCTATTGGATTCGCCACAAAATTCTGAACTCCTCCGACTGGATTACTTGCAAAATTTTGAACATTCCCAGCAAGATTTTGTGCATTAGTCTGAATGGAGTCTTTAAGCTGACCTCACATATCAACCCCCTTATTGATCAGGTTTGTTGCCTGATTTGCAACCATTGTCGGAGCTGAAGTTATCGCACCTGCAACAGCATTCGTTTTCTCAGTAATCTTTCCAGCAATATTTGAGGTTGTGCTAGTAATACTATTAGCTACAGAAGTTGTCTTATTGAGCAGGTTTTGTGTACTAGCAACCAATTTTTGGAAAAATCAAGGCTCCTGCTGAGAAACTTGCTGCCCCTCAGTAGGCACCTGAGTCGCACCTTCTTGAATCGTTCCCGGCTGAGCTGAAGCGACTTCTCCGCCTCTAAGACCAGTAACAGGATCTGGTTGCCCAGTTGCCTTGGCAATAAATCCGACAAGCTTTCCAAGCGTTCTATCAAAAAAAGAAGGTTTCTTTTGCTCTGGTGGATTCACCTCAGAAAGCGGAACCGTAGTAATATTTTGAGCAACTGCTGCTTCTGGCATCTTTTGTTTTTATAAAGAACTAAAAGTCTTCATATCTAAGTATAGTTCTTTTTTTGAAAAAGTCAAAAAAATCTGAAAGAAAACCGTAAATATTCCTATAAAATATTTTTTGTAGTATCTATCTTACAATTCTATAAGAGCAAATAACTTGACTTATAACAGAAATTATATAATATATAGAAACATATAAAAATATATAAAAATCACCTTTCACATGGAAAAAATTATTAAATTGGCTAAGTCTATCTTTAGCATCGGAATCTGTTTTGTTCTCCTATGGATTGTCTTCAATTACCTAATAGGGAGAGAGATCTTTAACATGTATCCAATAATTGGATACCTATTAACTGTTGTTGTCTGCCTGAAGATTGCATTGCTGCTAAGCATTTTATTGCAAGCTATAAAGAAGGAAGGGCTAAAAGGAGTAGATATTCAAGTAACCAGAATTGGTAATTTATGGATACGCTCCTTTTTGGCACTATACTTCTTTGTCTTTGGCATAAATATTGGAGCAGATCACTACTATCCTCTGATAATAACCCAGAAAGGATTAGTGATTTTGACATGTATAGGAGCGATGTGGTTATTACAAAAACTCAAAGCTCATGGTATAACATGGCTCTATTATCTCTTCTTTATGATTTTTACTGGGGCACTTATGCATCTGGTCGAACATACTGACTGGAATAGGTTCATGTTGGTAGTTGCTTGCCTGGGAGTTTTTATCGCTCCTACATATATTATACGAGAGCGATGGAAGAGAAGGTCTGGATATAAAGGCTGGCTCTATCTTTCTCTAACGTTTCATACTATATTAGCAAGTATTATTGTCATCAATCCAGTAGATAATCTGAGTCAGATTTTTATTTTTCTTTTTCTGGTTAGCCCACTTCTCGTAAGTATTTTTGTCTTGAATGAGATAAAAAAGACTGAAAAGCAGGAGACTCCACCAAAATTGAAGGAGAAGAATAAAAGTAAAGACTAGATAAGCAACAGATCTCAACAAAACAGAAAAATAGCTAGGAAAGTTTCTCTTCTAGCTATTTTTGTTTTCATAAAATTCTTCACTCATTTGATAGCTATGACATTTTTTCTTGCCTCTCCATCAATTCAAAACACCTCGCCTCTTTGAGTTCAATAGTTTTAATAATCCCTCACAAGTGTTCGGAAAGCAAAGCAATCTCATCATAAGGCAAATCCTTATTATCAAAGATACGACTAATTTGTTGCTTTTCATCTTCAAGTTCTTCAAGTTCCTTAATCAATTGCTGAAGCTCGATATTCTCAGCATATGAAAGCTTTTTTATTGAAGTGGATGGCCCAGAAGCTTTTGAGGAAAGATCAACAGAAATCTGATGAGAATGGTCAGTTTTTTGTTCTTTTTGCTGAGTTTGGAGGTGATTTCGCTCTGTGTATGTTCCTCGAAAATCAGTTACCTTTCCCTCCCCCTCAAAAACAAACAAATGATCAACCAATCTATCCATAAATGCTCTATCATGAGAAACAATCAGTAAACATCCACGAAACTGCAACAAAAAATCCTCTAAAATTCTAATCGTCAAAAGATCTAAATCATTTGTTGGTTCATCTAAAATCAAAAAATTTGGATTTGCCATCAGCGTTTTTAAAAGAAAGAGCCTCCTTTTCTCACCTCAGCTGAGGGAAGTGGCAAACTGATACTGTTGCTGAGCAGGAAACAAAAACCTTTCTAAAAGCATTGAAGCCGATATCTTCTCTCCATCAGCCAAAACCAGATATTCACCAACATCTCTAATCACATCAATTACTCTTTTTCACTCTTGGAATTCAATCTCCCCCTGCTGATAATGTCAAAACACTACAGTCTGCCCGACTTGAATCACTCCACTGTCAGGCTGCTCCTCTCAGAGCAAAAGTTTTATAAAAGTCGACTTCCCAACTCCATTTTTCCCAATAATTCAAATACGCTCCTGAAATTTAAAATCATAAGAAAACTGATCTAAAATCATTTTTTGACCGAAAGTTTTTTTCAGATTTTTTATTTTAAGAATCTTAGTTCAAAGTCTCCTCTCTTGAACTGGGATATCAAGCGTTCCAGATTCCGAATGCAAAAGCTCTTTTTGTTCATCGTACTGGCTCTCTAACTGATAAAATTCTTTTTGTCTATAATTTTGTTTGGTCGCTCTTGCCCTTGGCGATTTACGCATCCAAACGAGCTCCCTTTTGATGAGCTGACGAAGCTTTTCTGTAGCAATCGATTCATTTTCTCTCCTCTCAGCTTGCTTCTGCAGAAAATAACTATAATTTCACGGATAAAAGTACAGTTTTCATCTATCTAACTCATAGATCTCATCACACACACTTTCCAAAAAATACCTATCATGCGTTATCATAAACAAGGTAGAATGCTGATTTTTGAGATAATTTTCAAGCCACTCAATCATCTGTAAATCCAAATGATTAGTTGGTTCATCAAGTACCAAAAAATCTGGTTCATCAATCAGTGTTTTCGCTAAAGCTACTCTTTTCAGCTCTCACCCAGAAAGCGTTGAAAGCGGTTGCTGAAGAAGAGACGTCAACTGTAATCTAGAAATAATAGTATTTACCTTAGACTCATAGTCCCACGCCTGGATCGCATCAATTTCATCAAAAAGCTGCTGAAAACGTTCAGGATCAGTATCTGGATTCTGCACAAGTCATTCATATTCTCTAATCAGACTTGCAGCTGGATGAGAAATAGCAAACAACTCCCCTGCTATCGTATGATTCAGATCTCCACGAAAATCCTGAGGCAAATATCAGATTTTAAGCCCTTTTCTCCATTCGACCTTTCCATCAGTTTTATCTAGTTCTCACATAAGGAGCCTCAAAAGTGTGGTTTTCCCGCCACCATTCTTGGCAACAAGAGCGATCTTTTGCCCCTGCTCTACAGTAAAACTTAAATGATCAATGATCGGTCTCCCAGTATAAATTTTCGTCAACTGATCTACCTTTAACTCCCAAGCCATCCTCCATTGCAATATAAAACAATCCAAGTCTAGTAATTTTCTCTATAGATACAATAAAAAATTAAAATGTTTGACATCTTTGCTACTTTAAGTATACTGGGAGTGAATTTATCATTACTTTTCACTGAAATATGAATACTCCAGGTAATGGACCGGAATTGCCTCCAAGCGGATATCAAGAATTAAGAAATTTTTTCAAAGAGAAAAATAAACAATCTGAATTTTCTCTCTTTTTTAACAATTTCTGTCAAACTACTCCATTTTGACAGAGTTTAGAGCTTAAACAAATGAACTTCATCCGTTTTCTAGATGAAACACGGAATAGAGCTGGGCACAATTTCCAAGCTGCAGTGAAATTGGTAGGACGCCAAGCTTCAGCAAAAGAAATAAGCTCCTTTCTATCAACATATCTTGCTTTTCGTAAAGCTCAGAAATTGCAGAAAGAGACTACTCAGAGTCAACTCATCGGAAATCTTAATACAAAAACTGATAATCAACCAGAATATATCAGACTTCTAAAAATAGGGAAAACAGTTTTAGACCTAACAGCTGATGAGCAAAAGCTATTTGAGAAAATATGCAAAAAACATAAAGGGAAAAAGATTGTAATTGACTATTTCTATCAATGTTATCTAGAATATAAAGACACACAAGAACCAGAATCTTCGGATGTAGAGGACCTTTATCGTTCTAGGCTCTCAGCACATGAGGAAGTTATCAATACTCATCTCTGAGAATTTCGAAACAGAGACTATAGTCTCAAACATAGTATAAAAAGCCTTTTTTATCGTATCGAGGAAATCTTTAGAAAACATATTAACTAAACTTGACCTCTCAATGCAAAAAGATAAAATTCTGAATTCAGTGTTTTATCTTTTTTTATTATACCAATGAATACCTTTGATAATATTATTATTTGATTCTGAAAAGGAGGGAAAACCCTCGCAGTTGCGCTCTCAAAAAAATGAGAAAGCGTAGCCCTTATTGAGCAAAATCCGGGAATGTACGGAGGAACATGTATCAATATTTGATGCATTCCATCAAAAAAACTACTCACATTTTCTCAGGAAAAACACCCAACTACCTTACAAGAAAAAGCTGAATACTACGAGCAAGCTATAGATGAGACAACTAAGCTAACAGCTTTTCTGAGAGAAAAAAATTATGCAATGCTTGCAGCTTTTGAAAATATTCAAATCATTGATGGAACTGCTAGCTTTATTTCTGATCATGAAATCAAAATAACTGGTCCAGAACGAGAAAGAACAATCTCAGGAGAGAAAATCTTTATCAATACCTGAGCAACAAGCAACCGCCCAGAAATCCCATGAATTGAAAACACAACAAAAGTCTATACCAGTACAGAACTCATGAAAACCAGAGAATACCCTGAACACTTAGCAATCCTAGGTGCCGGATTTATTGGGCTAGAATTTGCCTCAATTTATGCAGACTTTTGATGCAAAGTTACTATCATCAATACCCATCCAAATATTCTTCCCAATGAAGATGAAGAAGTCGTAGCAAGAATTAGAGCTGATTTTGAACAGAGAGGGATTCAGTTTCTCAACTCAACAAAGCTCACTGAAATCAACGAAGAAAACGATAAGCTCAATCTTACGCTTGAGACCGAAGATCAGACAAAAAATCTGACAGCTGATGCACTTCTTCTTGCTGTCGGAAGAACGCCTAATATCAAGGATCTCCACCTACAAAACACAAAAATCGAAACTACGGCCAAAGGCGCGATAAAGGTCAATGAACATCTTCAGACTTCTGTTTCTAATATCTATGCCATAGGAGACGTAACAGGGAACCCACAATTTACCTATATTTCTCTTGATGACTTTAGGATCATCACAGATCAGCTCTTTGGAAAAGCTCAAAGATCAACAAAAGACAGAGAAACATTTGCTTATTGCTCTTTTCTCAACCCACCTTTCGCGAGAATTGGACTCACCGAAAAACAAGCACTTGAACAAGGATATACTATAAAAGTTTGAAAACTAGAATGAGCAGCAATTCCCAAAGCAAGAATCCTTGGAAAAGCACAATGACTCTTAAAAACAGTTATCGACGAGAAAACTGGACTCATCCTTGGAGCATCACTGTATTGCGCACAAGCGCATGAAATGATAAATATCATATCTCTAGCTATGAAGCGAAATCTCCCATATACTGCACTTAGTAGCCATATTTTTACTCATCCAACAATGAGTGAAGCACTAAATGACCTCTTCAAACTCTAAAAAATATAATCTTTCAAATACAAAAAAATCAGTCTAAAAGGCTGATTTTTTCTCTTGTAAATAATCTGCAATCATCCAAGCAAATTGCGGTGCTGCTTGTGGTCCATTTGCTGTAATCAAATTTCAATCCTGAACTACAGGCTGATCTTTATAGATAGCCCCCTGATTCTTAAGATAAGTAATCTGCGTTCAGAAACCATCATCCCAACCGGTAACGTGTTTCCCCTGTAAAAGACCAGAATCAGAAAGTAAAGTCGGAGCAATACAAATTGCTGCTATTGATTTGGCCTTTTTAGCAAGCTCAAGATAATCAGAATTTTTATAATACTGATCATAAGCACCTCCTCCACCAACAAACACGACTATATCATACTCCTCAGTATTCACCTCAGAAAACGCCTTTGTTTCATCAATCGACTTCATAAAAACGCCTCTACACCTTCATCCAAGTCCTGAGGCAACATCTATATCATGCCCTTGATCAGAGAGAACGTGGTAAGGAATTCAGAATTCATCATCTTGAAATCATACATTAGCTACGACAAATAAGAGTTTTGCCATCTTTAATTATAATAGAACTAAAAATAAAAATCTGACTAAAGATCCTTAATATCAATATATTCATTTACCAAATCAATCTGTATCTGACCTCTTTCTAAATAACTCCAAATTTTCTTCTTAAGTTGTGGGAAAACCTCTTTCTCAAACCTGGAATAATCCTCCTCTGTCGTCTCTCAAAGACTAAATAAACTAATATGAGGTTCACTCTGGGAATTCATCATTTTCACACGAAGCTCATAATTTTCTTGCTCTTGAACGAGCACCAAATATACCTGATTATCAACAAATGATCTCCGAACTTTCAACTGAGAAAACCAGATTTCTGACTTCTTTTCTAAAAGAGACTTCTCTTGAACCGAAGGATTGCCTCTCGCCTTCAGTCTCCCTTCATTAGCAATAAATAACTGAGAAATCTGATCTTGAGTAACCCCAGTTAGATACACCAGCGTCAAATGAGGATTTTCTAAAGCCCTATATTCAATTGATCTCTCCTGCAAAAAGATCGAAATCTCCGCTCTAATACGCTGTAAACAAGACATTGATTGAAAAGTTAGCTTAAGGTATTTCCAAACTCTCTTGGGAGATTCAGCGTTTTCCATCTGATTTCAGGCAAATAAAAGCTATAAAATCTTAAGTTCCTTGAGCGTTTTTTCATAAGCCGCATATTCCTCTGGATATTGCTTATTGAGAAAGTCTCTTAATAACTCCTTCCATCATCCAAAGGTCAAAAGACTATCCTTATCAGGAGTCTCCAACTTTTCCAAAAGATCATTGACCTTTTTCGTTGATTTTTTAAGCCTAAAATCGGCCAATTGCTCCCTAAGCTGATCATCAATCACACTATTTACTTGATCATAATTGAGCTGTTCAACCTTAAGATTCAAAGTTGTTTTTTTGAGATTAAGAGCTTGTTTTTCAAAAGTTCACAAAGGAAAAAAATTCTGATTTTCAAACTGCTTTTTCAAAAAATCCAAACATTCTTCATGAATCTTCTCAACATCTTGAGCAACAACAGGTCTTGATTGTTCAATTTGAAAATACGAATTGACCTGCTGCTCAAAAAATCAAAGCTGCCCATCTCCCCAAGTCCAAAGCCCCTTTACCTGATTCATCTCCAAAGGGGAAGTCGCCCAAGCACTTCCTGCACAAAAATAATTTTTAAAAACAAACGGCGCATGCAGATGCCCAGAAATCAGCTTAATATCTAGATTATCCAAAAGTTGCTCAGAAAGTGCAATATCCTTAAATGAAAAACTCGAAAGATATCATGGAAACTGCTGTTTATTAGTATAATAGTGGTGAATAATTGTCAGTTTTTTTTCTTGCTTGATATATCAGTTCAAAAGCTGATTGATCTTCCCTGAGAAGACTTCATTTTTATCCTTTGACTGCAAAAGAGCCTCAGTCAATAGTGAGCTTCCTAGCTGATATTCAGGATATTTATTTTCATCAATATCCAAGCAAAACGGCAAAAACAAAATCTTCTCTCCCTCAATCTCAGTCAACATCGGCTCTGTAATAAAGTTAAGTTTTCCAGCTGATGAACTAGACTCTAAGAGATCAAAAACCCTCTTTCCCTCTTCAAAAACAAACGAATTCCCAAGCCAATCATGATTCCCCGCCAAAATATAGAGCGACCTCCCTTGAGCATAAAGTTCTAGGAACCACTCAAAGAGAGACAATAATGCAGACCTATCATAACTAAAATGATACACAAAATCTCATAGAAAAATCAGATTTTTTTCTTCTGAATGAGCCTGCACAAACTCACGAAGTGTAAAAAGCAAATCCGTCTTAATTTTACTATTGATATGAATATCTCAGATTAGGAGCATAGTTCAATAAAAAATTTATAAATATCCAGCATACATAGAGGCTTATGAAAGTTTCTCAAACAAAAATCACATCCCATCTCAGAGAATCACTTTATCCATAATGATACCTAAATACTTAGGAGCCAAGGTCTGATTTTTATATATTTTTTCTCAGTCTTGAGCGAATATTTCTCATGGCTGCAATTCTGAGAAGTTCTGATAAGATTGTAGATAATGAAAATTTAATGTTTCCGGGAATATTTCTTCAAAAAATCTGAATACTTCAGTCTTTTTATCCTGTTCATCAAGATTCAACTCAAGCATATCCATTTTAACAAGCAAACGGAGAATACTCTGCAATGCATTCTGAGACGCAAAATCATCAGCATGAGAACCACATTCCACCCCAAGTCCAATACCACGATTACGATTTACAAAAGAAACAACGGACCCAGCACGATCAAAGTTTTCATCAACGAGCAAAATATCAGTCTTTAAAACCTCTCTTGCAAAATCCAAATGTTTGAAATCAGCAATCCCAATTGTCTGATGAATCTGAGTCGGCACACTATGAATATCCAACGCAACATCAAGCTTGTTTAATATTTCCATCAACTCAAGTAGCCTCTGATCTTCATACCTTGAAAGATCCTGAGAAAATTTGCCGATTCTATTCATATTCACATCAATAAACCTAACCGTACTTTGATAAGCTTTTGGATTCACTTGAATAAGATACACCTGTCCTGAAGTAATTTTATTGCTATAAGCATTCAAAAAAAGCTCTTGGGCATATAAACCAGCTGGTTCATTCCCATGAGTCAAAGCCAAAATTCAGACTTTTTTCCCTGGTTGTTCTGAATCAATCATAAGCCCAATTCCTGGCAGGATACTATACTTCATCAGTCAATTACAAAGAAGCTAAAGCTGATCTTATCTTTTCTTCCTTTACCTTTTCATGCTTAGGATGAATAAATAATCCACAATGAGCATTTTTTTCAAAAACTTCCCTTCCAATCAATGGCTCAAAAAAAGCAAGTCACTCTTCGTATAATTTTCATGGGAAGGCTATGTTCTCATAGCTATGACGCTCCCAGATATGCTTCATAGAAGGGTTGATTGTTCATCCGATAATAGCATCAAATTCTTGCAATGCAATATCTGTATGCATTTTTGAAAAAAGCTGAGTTCCTATCTTTTTATTTTGATGAAAAGGATGAACAACTACAGCAGAAACTTCCCCAATTTTTGCATGTTCATCTCACAAAAGATGGAGCTTTGAGGGCACCATCTCTGCTGGATGACAGGTCGTATTTGCAATCAATTCTCAATCCAAAACACTGACCATAGAATAACGATAATATGATCATAAAGTATCTAAAGAACGGATTGCTACAGACTTATCTCTTTCATTACTCAAAGTAAGGAGCGCCAAAAGCTGATGAGAAAAATCAGTTTTTTCTAATAAATGTTCAGCTCTCCCATAATAAATCTTTTCTCATTTAAGCTCTTGTATCTGGATAGATGGATTATTTTCTATCTGATTTCCCCTAGTATTTACTCACTTATTCATACTACAATACAAAATATTTTACTAAATAATCAGAAGGGAGAATCAGACAACTCTTAGCCAATAAACTCTTTACCCATATACGGCTGAAGCACCTTTGGAATCCTAATTCTTCCATCTGCTGTTTGATGATTTTCTATCAATGCGATCAAAAATCTTGGAGTCGCAATCGCAGTATTATTCATAGTATAACAATACTGAAGCTTTCCTTCTTGATCACGATATCTTAGATTAAGCCTACGAGCCTGAAAATCTAGGAACGCAGACACTGAATGCGTCTCTCCATAACTATTTCTAGATGGCATCCAACACTCTAGATCATGAGACATATACTTACCAATCGCTAAATCTCCAGTACAAAGCTGCAAGAGACGATATGGCACCTCACAGTCACTCAAAACATCCATCGCATTCTGGAGAATCTGCTGATAATATTGTTCAGTCATCTTGAGGTCAGCTGGCAAGATCACTACCTGCTCTACCTTCATAAACTGATGCACCCTATAAAGACCCGCGGTATCTCTACCATAACTTCCAGCTTCACGACGATAACACGCAGAGTATCCACAATACTTCTTTGGAAGTTCATTTTCTTCCAAAACCTCTCCCATATGATAGGCAGTAACTGGAATCTCAGAAGTTCCAATCAACCACTGATTATCTCTCTCCATCCAATAAGCATCTTCCTCTCCTCCAGGGAAATATCCAGTCCCCATAAGACATTCAGGATTCACAATATTTGGCACCTGAAGTGGAGTAAATCCTCTTTCTACCAATTTTTTCAAAGTATATTGCAAAACAGCCTGCTCCAAAAGCATTCCATCTCATTTCAGAAAATAACTTCTCGCTCCTCCGATCTTCACACCTCTCTCAAAATCAACCAAATCAAGCTTTTTCATCAAATCAATATGACTCTGTGGCTCAAATCAAAATTGAGGAATTTCTCAGAATACCTGAGCTACCACATTTTCACTATCATCCTTTCCAACAGGAATTTTTGGATCAAGACTCGTATTTGGCATCTTCAAAAGCATCTTCTCAAGCTGAGCAGCAATTTCAGTATGTTGAGCCTCAAGTTCCTGAATCTTAAGCTTAAGATTTTTAGCTCCTTCATAGTCCTGTTGACTTGCCAATTGCTTTTGCTCAGCTTTTGCCTGATCAATAGAAAATTGCAACTGTTTTCTCTCATCATCAAGTGCAAGTACTCAGTCTACATCAATATTCATGTTTCTCTTCTGACAAATAAGCTTGTAAGCAGCCACATCATCGCGAATTTTTTTGATATCAATCATCGGTTCTATCGTTAGAAGGTAAAAAATCTGAAATATACTAGTGATTGTATAGTTTTATATTCAAACTTCAAATGAAAATTCAAAAAAAGTCTGATTTTTAATCTTTTTTAATCTATAAACCTAATTGCCACGATAATGATAAAATTTTCTCTACAAAATATTGACATTACAACAAAAATACATATAACAAAAATCTAAAATAAAAAATGATATATTATGGTCCCCCGTTTTGAAAAAGACTTTCTCTACTGGATCTGTGTCTGGAGGAAGTTAAAAATGCATTGCTTTAGGATAGCACTGTGGAATATCTCACTATGCGCAGGTATCCTCATCACTTTGATGTTCTTCACAGAAAAATCTAAGCACCCCTCTGGGTCTCCAGAAATTATCTTGATTTCTGTTATTCCTTGTGCGATTATAGTTCTAGGTAAAATAGCAGATGCAATCGTCAAAGCAAGTGAGCTCTATAACCGAGTTATCTCAATTATGGAGACAATGTCATCAAAAAAAAGTCTATAGCGGAATCGCTATAGACTTTTCT
>CAUUID010000022.1:0-20050 GCA_963545225.1 uncultured bacterium | reverse complement strand
AAATTTATAAATTCATAGAAAATGTGAAAAAATTCACTAAAAATGTGAAAAGAATGTTAATAAATTCATAGAATTAGTGAATTTTTTAGAGAAAATGATAAGATAATTTATCAATATTGTAATATTTATATGAAAAGCCCCTGAAAGGAATTATTAGAAAAAATAGAAGAACTCTGACTGACACAGAAGGCTTTTTCAGTAAAAATAGGAAAAAAAAGTAGTGAAATCAATGAACTTATAAAGTGAAAGAGAAAAATAACTATTGCATGGGATATCTTGCTTTCAAAAGTATTAAATACTCCAGAAAAATATTGGATATATAGACAAATTGATCTTGATTATGAACAAATAAAACAAGCATGACAAGATGAAAATAATAATGATAAAAAAAATTTCCCAGATGAATCAAATTTCTCAAGATTAAGTGAAAATATTTCTCTACACTTAGATGATCAGAATACAACTAGAGAAAAAACAACATTGGAAGATGAAAATAATAATGATAAAAAAAATTTCCCAGATGAATCAAATTTCTCAAGATTAAGTGAAAATATTTCTCTACACTTAGATGATCAGAATACAACTAGAGAAAAAACAACATTGGAAGTTGAATTAGATCAGATTCAAGGTCAACAAAAAAAACAGAAAGCATCTAGTGTAAGAGAGGAAGATATTCCTGGAGAAAATAAATCGAGAATAGAAGATATGGAGATCCAAGATATGAAGCTCATAAATAGCTTAGATGAGTCAATAGAAGAGAATATGTCTGAAAAGCAAGAAAAAATACAAGAGAAGATAATTGATTTTATTCAATTTTAAGTATTGTCTAAATGAAGAGGTTATCCTCTTTTTTTATATTAAGTAAATGTCAAAGAAAAAATATAAAATCTATAAAAATATATTGACTTTATTGTATAAAAAAGTATAGTAGAGTTGATGTACAAAATATTCATAGCAAAAATAATGCAAAGATCTAGTAAATAGATTATTTTTTTACTTTTCAGATTGAGAAACTTAAAAATGATGAAAAAAAGCGTATTATGTGCTATGTTGACTATTGTACTAAGTATTGGTTCGGTTTTTGCTGAGGTACCTAGCTTTTCTTTGGAGGCGACAAACTTGCCACATACTTTTTCTGGACAAATGACACTAAATCTGCAAGCTATTTGACAAAATCTGCCACTTTCTGGTGTGATGACGAAGTTAGAATACAATTTAACATGAGAGAATAGACCTTCTGACTTTCAATTATTCTATCAAGGTCAAAAGAAGGAAAAACAGATTTCTCAAAATCTTTTTCGTTCTAATGAAAAAGTGGATTTTCCGATTCAAGTAGTATATTCAGGAGGAGAATCTTCCTTAATAAATTTCAGACTTAAAGATGAACAGGATAAGGCTCTAACAGATACTACTCTGGCTTTATTACCTCTTAAATGCTGAACTCCTATTGATTTTGATGAGGAGAAAATACTAAGTGAAATTACTCAAAATATAGAAAGTGATAAACAGCTCTCTGAGCAAGCTCCAGCCAATGTTGAGTCTCCAGTAGTACCTAAGAAGGTAAATAAGAGAAGCTTTTACAAGCCTCTCTTGCCAATATATGCAAATCGGCAATGGACACCAGAATTTACTCAATCTTATAAATGGACTCTACAAAAAGGATTCTTTGAGGATAATGTAGCTAATTATGAGGATTTTTTAAAACCAATGACGAGAATAGAACTCGCTCAAATGATTGTTTCTTTGGCAGAAATTATTTGACAGGAACCAAATATTGAGAAAAAATGTGAATTCGCTGATTTAAAGTGAACTCCAGAGGCTACAAAAGCTGCGGCAGAACTTGTATGTCAATTTGATATTATGGGAATTAACCAAGATCTGACTCCATTAAAAAATTTCAATCCTGATGAGATTGTTACTAGAGATCAATTAACTACAGTGATTTCAAGAATTATCCGAAGAGAAAAATACAATCAAGGAGGAAAAACTTTTTATGAAAGACATATTGAAAAGTTAGTAGAAGAAGGACTACTGGCAGGTACAGCGCCAAATGATAAAAAAATTACAGATACAACACCTAATCTTGTAGAAGCAAAAGGGATTTTCTATCTTCTTCTTCAGAGAGCAGAAAAAAAGAATTTGATAGCTATACCAAATCCTGCAGTAGAAGAGACAACTGTTGTTCCAACCCAAACTGAAGAAAAAAGTTGGCGAAAACTTTGGTAAAATTAATCTAAGTTATACTTGAGTTTATTGCTTGAGCTAAGTGGGATAAATTTTATTCAAAATATCTTATAACAGTAGAGAAAGTGAAGTCTTGATCAGATTCAAAAAGAGCTCTGTCTGATTAAGTCTAAACTTTCTTCTAAGCTATGTTCAGACCAATCATATATCCTAATACTAGCCTTAAAAGCGAATTTTTCTAATAGCTTGCGATCAAAATTGAGATCACAAGGGAAGAAAACTCGCTTTTTTGTTTTATCAATGATTTTAAAAAAATCTTGTTTATTAATGTTAACTGTTGGACTAAGGTTTAAAATACAGTATTCATCTCCTTTTTTCTTATTATCATTATCAAAAGATTTTAAAAATTCCAGTAATCAAGTACTAAAATCCTGGATCAATTCAGGTTTTTCTTTGATTTCTCAGTCGTTAAAAAATTCTTCAGCTACACTATAGGAAAAGATGTCTCTAAGTAAGAGATTTTTTGCATTTTTAAGTAAAATACGGCTCAGAAAATGGGTCCCTTTCATTATTTGGCTTCAAATACCTCACCAAATCGCAAAATTCTTTTTAATAATTGTTTTTGCATATAGCAGTGGAATATTCCATCAATTATGTGGGAAGGATCTTGTTTCATCTATAACCTCACCTCCACCAAATATCTTAAAATACTGGCTATAAGGATGAAGTCAGAGGCTAATCGCTATATGAGAAAAAAATCTTCTAAATTTTTGCGGCAACCAAGAAAATCGATCATCAAGAGAAAAAAAACTGATTTTCCCCCGGTCTACAACTACTCATTCTTTCTTATATCAAGCAGTAATGAATTTTTTATTTCTCTCTATCCATTTTTTTATTCGAAGATGATTTCCTACTTCAATAACAAGGTGTTCAACAGCATAGCGAGAAAAAATCTCCTTGATTACACCAAAAAGCAGGAGTTCATCGCCAAAATTTTTATATCCGTAATAACCTTTTAAATAAATTTTCATCGCAAGCAGTTGTCTAAATCTTTCAATAATTTTTTCGCAAACTAATTACATTTTCAAAGAGAGAAACAATTGTTAATGGTCAAACTCATCATGGAACTGGAGTGATGTATTTAACTATCCCTTCTACAGATTTAAAATCGATATCTCCTGCAGCTTTACCGTTCAAATGTCCATATCAAATATCAACCAAAATCTGATTCTTTTCTTTATTAACATAGTTCTCATTTACAAGATAAATAACTCCAGTTCCTGAAAAAATATATTCAGCTTGTTGACATCATTCTTGAATTTCTTGCTCAGTATTTGATATGTCAAAGCATTGTACAATTGCTCATCTTTTGAGGCATTCTAGAGCAAGTGGCTTTCAAACAACAATACTTTGTCCAATAATGGCAACTCTTTTACCCTTAAGATTTCAGAGCTCATAATAGTCAAGTAAGCTCATAACTGCTTTCGGAGTTGCGGGAGTAAATGAGATAAAATCAGCGAAACTTTTCCCAATAAGTCCTCATCAAAGGCCATCAATATCTTTTTTCTCATTGACTGCAGATACTAGTTTATCTCTCTCATGCTTCAAGAAATCTGGCAATGGCATCTGAATCATAATGCCAACACATCTTTCATCAAGATTAAGTCTATCAATGAGATTAAAAACCTGATCTGTATTTTTGTATCTTCTCACGATATCTTCAGATAAATCCTCAAATATTCAAAGATTCTGATCTCTATATTCTTGTCAAAAAATGAAGGCTGGTAGTCAGATTTTTTGAGCAAAAGCTTGCTTATTTCTAACATACACAGTTGATGAACTATTTGCCCCAAAAAAGAGAATTGCAACATAATGCTTTCAATCAGAAAAGTATGTTCAAATATCAGATTTTAGTTTTTGGGTATGGAGTTCAGCTACCGGTTTTCAATAAAGCAACATTGCTTAAAGTGAGAAAATAAAACGCTATTTTTTAGTTAAGACCTCTAGTGCTTTTTCAAGTTGATTATCAATTTTCTTTTCAATATACCCTGTCATATCAAATGCTACTTCAATGTCAGGAGTGATACCTATTTTATCAATGCTTGTTCACTGAGGTCAAAATCGTTTTCCGACAGTATATTTGAGTGAGGTCTGATCATCAAAATCTTTTAAAGTCTGGATAGTCCCTTTTCAAAATGAAGAAGTTCCCAGAATCTTAACATTTGATCCCTGTTCTCTGAGAGCCAATGCCAATATTTCACTAGCACTAGCACTCATTTTATCTATCAAAACTACTATTGGAAACTCTTTTAGCTCACCAAACCCCTTAGCACGATAATCAGTTTTTTGATAGGTATAAAAATCTGTTTTTACCACAAGAGTTCAAGGTTCTAAAAAATGTCCAGCTAAATCAACAGCAACTGGTAAAAGTCCTCCACCATTTCCTCTCAGATCAAGGACGATTCCAGAGACATTTTCATTGATAGAATCTGATATTGCTCTTGTTAGAAGTTTATTTGTCTGTTCTCAAAAGATAGATATTTCGATATATCAGATTTTTTGATTATTGTGAGTTAGAATTTTAGATCTAACAGAGGGTACATCAATAGTATCTCTTTCTACTTCAATCACTAAATATTGATTTTCTCAGCTATTTTGAGGTCTTTCAATTCCAAATTTAACCTTTGTTCATTTTTCCCCTCTAATGAGACTTACTGCTTCATAAGTAGTTAGATTTTTTGTTTCACCAGTTCCTACCATGATAATTCTATCTAGAGGGAGTAAGCCTGCTTTAAAGGCGGGAGATCCTTTTATAACCTCTTCAATTTGGATATAATATTCTTTTTTCCCAACGACCGCTCAAATACCCTCTATTTGTCCTTCTCATTCAAGTTCATGCTGAAGCCCTGAAAATTCTACAGCATCTAAGTAGGTTGTATAGGGATCTCCAAGTCCGTCAACATATGCTTTAACAGCAGAGTCTAGCATTGATTTTTCTCCACTTAAAAGGAGTTTTTGATCAACATATTCTTGGTTTAATACTTGTTGGATTTCCTCAAAACGCTCATATTTTTTGAGAAAATGCTCAATCTGACTATAAATTGTCTTATTTTGCGAAGAAATCCAAATGAGCATAATTCAGCTTCCTAAAAATATTCCACCAATTGCAGCCAAAAGACAAGAAATCAGATTTTTTTTCTTTATTTGCATTAAAATCTTGTATCCAGATTAAAAAACAATAGACTAAGTGTAGCTATTTACTCCTCTTTTGCAATGAAGAAATTAGAAAAAAAAACAAGCAAAAATATCAGACCAAATCTCTATGATTATCTCAAAGTTTTTGCAATTATAGCGATGATTATTGATCATGTAGGATATTACCTTTATCCAGAACTTGAAATTCTTAGACGGATAGGAAGATTTGCATTCCCTATCTTCCTATTCCTTGTTGGATTTAATGGAAAATATACTTGGAGTCGAAAAGTTTTTTATTCTGCATTGATTGTTCAATGTGTTATGCGGGCAATGCTGTTTTATACAGGACCTGGAAGTTTTACACTCAATATTCTTTTCTCAATTCTCTTGGCAAGGGGAATATTAGCTCATCTTGTTTCAAAATTTCAGAAGAAAGATAGGGTGTTTCTGATCTTTTGTGTCTTGTTCTTCGCTTGTGCTCATCCTTATTTGAGTCAAATATTAGATTATTGAAGTCTTGGTTTTTTCTTTGCTCTTGCGTGAATGATTGCAAGATATTATTCATGATACTTTCGAGTCGTTTGCGTTGTGTTCATCTGATTGCTGGTAAATACTCAAGTAGTCTTTCGCTTCTGAGATGGAAGTTTTCTGAATCCTCAAGTGATAGGACTTGCATTAGGATTTTGTGTTCTAATTTTACTTTTTTATCTCCTTTACAAAAATAATCTTCCACTAAAAACCTGAAGCTTTCTTGATAGAATTATCCTTTGGATTTCTCGCCATGCGCTCTGGATTTATGTAGGGCATATTTTGATTCTTTTAATATGAAAAATACTTTGAGAAATTTGATACCTATTATTTATTTAAGGAGTTCTTAAGTCTAACTTCTCTAGATTGGCTAATAAAATTTTATTATAAAAATCGAAAGAAGAAATCTGAATTATTTACCTTGTATTTATTCAGATTTTTTCTATACTAAAATATCGTTTTAATCACTAAAAAATATTAAAAAATGCAAGAAACTGTATGTACAAGTGTTAACTGATGCGCAAGAATTGAAGATACATTGCCAAATTTTGACCTTACATTTTATAATCCTCTTACAGATGATGTAGAGAAAAAGACGATTAATGACTTTAGAGGGAAATGGCTTGTACTCTGCTTTTATCCAGCAGACTTTACCTTTGTTTGTCCAACAGAGCTTAAAGATCTTAATCAGAAATTTGAAGAAATCCAGCAAATGGGAAATGTTGAAGCAATGGTAGTAAGTGTTGATTCAGTATTTTCACACAAATCACGAATTAACTCTGAAGAGCTCCTAAAAGGGTTCAAATTCCCAATGGTAAGCGATAGAACAACAACTTTATCAAGATATTTTGGAATTCTCAATCATGATTCAGGAAATTCAGAAAGAGGAACTTTCATTATTTCTCCAGATGGAGTCTTGAAAACTATTGAAATCCATACTGATGCAGTAGGAAGAAGTGCGAAGGAACTTGTTAGAAAACTCTATGCACTTAAGTTTGTGACTGAAAATAAAGGGCATGCATGTCCAGCAAGTTGGGAACATGATATGAAGACAATGCAACCAACTATCAAAAAAGCTGGAAATGCTGGAGAAACACTCTCTTAATATAGACTTTTAGTTATTTACCACATAGAAGAAAATGAAAAAAGGTTTTTACACAAATATTGAGCAAGAAACACTCGAAAATCAGAATTTTAGAAAGGTTCTTTATACCGCAAAGGGATTACAGCTTGTGCTCATGGCGTTACAACCAAATGAAGATATCTGAGCCGAGATTCATCATGAGAATGACCAATTCTTTAGGTTTGAATCAGGAATTGGAGAGGTGCAAGTTAATGATACTGTTTATGAGGTTGAAGATGGAGATGTTATCATTGTGCCAGCTGGTGCAAAGCATAATGTAATAAATACTTCAGACAGTGAATTATTGCAGTTTTATACTATCTATTCTCCTGCTCACCACAAAGATGGAGTAATCCACGAGACAAAAGCAATAGCAGAGGAAGCAGAAGAAAATGGGACAGATGAATTTGAAGGAGAAACAAGTGAATAATTCTTTTAGAAGATAAAAAAGAAACCTGAATCCGATTTCAGGTTTTTTTCATATCTTCTCTAGAGAAAAATAATTTTACTCTTCAATTTCAACAACAATCTTTTCAGGAACAAGTGCTTTCGGAATAATAATCTGAAGAGTATTTTCAGGTGTAAGTTTACTATGAATTTTCTCAAAATAGATCTGGGCTGGCAGATCGATAATCTGATGAAGTTTTCCCCAGTAGCATTCCTCTCTAATAGAAACAAGATTTTCTTTTACTTCGGGATTGCTTCTTTCTCCCTCAATTAATAGCTTATAATCTTCAATTTTTAGTGATAAAGATTCCTTTTTTACTCCTCCAAGTGGCATAATGATTAATAATTCTTGAGAGGATTCATACATGTCATATGGAATATGTGGGATTTCTTGCATATTGCTCAATTATAATGATAGTAAAATTAAAGAGGAAGTTTCATGATTCTCGTGATTTCTTTTTTAGCTCATTCTGGATTTTTGATATAATGAAGCACGATCTCTCATTGGTCTGCTTTATCTCACTCAGAGAGAAAGATAAGGTCTCCATTATTGAAAATATTATACAAGAAAGAATGTTTCTCAATTGATATAGTTTTGATATTCATAACATTACTTGTTTTAATATCTCTTGCCATGATTCAGGATTGATTGTATCTTGTTAGGTATTCTGGAGTAATAATTGAAAAGTCCATAGTATAGTCAATATAATACTTCAATAGAGGGGAGATAACAATCAGATAGCTTAAACTAAAAGCTCCTAAAAGCCACCGTCTCACCTGTCAAAATTCACTCAGTCCGAAAAATATTGTCAAGTCTAATACTGCAAAAAGCAAAGTCCATCCTAGCACAGGAATCAAAAATTTTACAAGCAAAAAGAGGAAACTCTTCTTGAGAACAAAAATATTTTTTTCTCAAAACTTCTCAACAGCTTCACTATAAGCCTCTTTTTTTCGCTCAGTATTAAAGTTGGAAAAGATCTTCATAGCTAGGATATCCTTAGAGACTAAAAGGTCTTCCAATCAGGTAAAAGCCTGAGGAATACTTTACCTATCATATAGTTGTTTGGAACAAGATAATTTGCTCATTTATAACATTTTGCATGAAAACAGTGGAGAGAATCTGTTGTATTACCTCTATTGTCTCCCATTACAAAGTATCCATTTTCTACTGGGAATTCATCTCGACCTTCTTGAGGAACTGTTCTAGCATCTGGAGCAATATAGTCTTCTTTTAGCGCAAAACAATACTGTCCATTGCGTGATTGAATAGTTCCTGTTTGGGTTTCATCATTACAAATATAAGTTGCATTGTCTACAAATTTCACGGTTTCTCATGGAAGCCCAATAATTCTCTTAATAAAAGGAATATTCTTCCCAGGAGGGACAAATACGATTACATCCCCTCTTTTAAGAGTTCAAAATCTCTGAGAAATCTTTTCCACAACGATCCAGTCTCCTGGTTCAAAACTTGAAGCCATACTGTATCCTACGACAGTATATGGAGTTCCTACAAAAAGTCTAACAAATAAAATAATTCCGAAAACAAAGACCAAGAATACAATAAGATCAAAAGATTCAAGTCAGATTTTTTTCACTTTAGTTAAAAAGTTTGCCATGAGAATAATGCTACGATAATGTATAAAATTTTCTTAAAGCTACGAGATTTCTAAAAGGGAGTCTCATCTTCACTCATTTCAAGGAGTGGGTCCCCAGCGATTTCATCGCTATTTGCCAGTTTTGTATCCAAAAAGATGAAATTATTAAGCAAAACTTCAGTAGAAAACCTATCATGTCCTTCAGAATCTTGCCATTTTTTAGTTCTTAGTCTTCCTTCTACATAAATCTTTTTACCTTTAGTAAGGTATTTCCCAAGGATGTCAGCTTGATTTCCATAAGCTACACATCTATGATATTCGCTATCCTCCAGAATGTTTCCTTCAGCATTCTTGTATTTCCTATTGGTTGCGAGTGAAAAGTTAATTACTGGGGTATTTGTGCTTTCAATGAGTTTGAGCTGTCCGACACTAGTCGCTCTTCATATTAGCATTACTTTATTTAGATCCATAATCTCCTATCAGAGAAAAAAATAAAAATCACAAAATCTCAGCTATAACTTAGCTATTTTCAGATAAAAAGCAACAGTTTTTTGCTTTTTTGAGAAGATTTATGTATAATTAGCAGTGAGTTTTACTTACTCTCAAACAATAAAATGTCTGCTGCAGAAATACAGAAAAATGAACTCCTTAATGGACAAGATAAGTTGGAAAAAAAACTGAATCAAGCCCCAGAACAATTTCAAAATGAGATTGAAGCCAATACTGCACTCAGTGGAGTAGAGAGTCAGATTACGACTTCAAGTGCTAAAAAAGAAGCTTCAAAAATGGCTTATGCTATGGAAAATCAAAAATTCGAACAACTTCCTTTAACCAACTATAATGAAATTATTCAAAATACGCCTCTCCATCAAAAAATCCTCACTGTAGTCGCTATGCCTGAATTTAATGATCATCCAGAATTTAAAGGCAAGACACCAGAGCAAAGAGCTGAATATTTATTTAGAAAGATTAATACCTGACTTCTTCATTTTTATACGAAAAAACTTGATATTTCCGCTGGAGAGCCGGTTCCAGAGTATCTTCATAAGGTAATTCTCCCAGCAAGTGAATGGACATTAATGATGATGTTGAAATACAATAAACATGAGAACAATGTTAATTTTCTCTGAGAATTAACTAACTTTTCAATGAATAGTATTTCAACAATGCTCACAGGGGTAACTTCACTAGCTAAAAAGTTTACCTACCCTTATCAACAGGCAAGAAAACTGATGAATGTTTCAGATTTTCTTTGTTTGCCGAAAAATAGATCTGCATTACAAAATCTCAAAAATCCTTATGATTTCTATGAAAAAGTAATGCAAAATCCTATCTGGGAAAAGGATAAATTAGACATCAATAAGATTACTTGGTCACAATTCAATCTTCCAGATTTAAATGGACAGGAACTCTCTCAAACAGAATTAGAGCAAAAGCTCGCTTCTCAAAAAAATAAACTGCAAAAAGAAATCTGATCAATCCAAATGGTAGAATCTCCAGAAACAGTAAAAAAGTTACTCTGAGTGTTGAAAAAAACTGATACTTTTTTTGAGCAAACTAATACATTATCTAATAGTCTACTTGACAGCTTAGACAAGTATAATTGACTTGATACAACACTTAAGAATACTTTTTGATTTGATATGTTTGAAGCCGTTAAATCTTCTAAATTTTTGACTGGAATTTTAAATTTTGTGCTGAGTTTATTAGGATTTTCAGGTGGAATTACTGGGCTGGAAAGATCATGGAAAAAAAGAAAAATTGACAAAGAGATGACTGCTCCAAGGAGAAAACTCATTTCTGAATCCTACAAAGAATATGTTAATGATAAAAAAACTGATGAAAATACGGCAAAAAACTTAGTGAAAAACTACTGAATTGAAAAACTTCCAGAAGATCAAATTGCTAAATTTAATATTGATCTACCAAAAATTCAGGAGATTATGGATAAGAGGTTTCTGTCTGGAGATGGTGTAAGACAAATAAATCCCTACACCCTTCTGGGAATAAAAACTGATCGTTTCGATGGAAAAGATTTTTTAGTTGAAACAAAAACAGCAACTGGAGAAATAAATTACGAAATAAAACCAGAATTATTTTCTGATTCCACAAATAAAGAGCTATTTCTTGATGCTTACATGACAGTAATGTTGACAAGTTTTTGAAATAATCTAGCTTTCTTAAAGCAGGCTAGCGATGCTGATAGTTTAGCCTTTTGTCTTTTTTCTGGTCTCGTAATCCAAAAAGACAATATTATTGATGGGATGAAGGCTGAGGCTATCCTCCCAGAAACCTTTTATAAAAAACTGGAAATTCAGCAGGAAAATGATTGACATTCAGAAAAAGTAGAAAAAACTGAATCCAATGGATGAAAAAATACGAACAAGATTTCTGAGTCCTGAGAATCAGTAGACAAAACTCTTGTTGATACATTAGCAGATTTGATTATCCAATGAGAAGCTAGGGAAAATTACTGAGCTGTAAATAAAAAAGACATTGATGGAGTATCGATCGGACTTATGCAATGGCATAAAGTAAGAGCTGGAAATCTTCTTAAAAGACTTAAAGCAAGAAATCCAAAACTATTTGAAAGTATTATGACTGATCCTCTTTTTGATAATCTAGCGCATGCATGAGATGTAGCTTGGCAAGATAAACATGTAGATCAATTTAAAGAATTGATGAAATATCCTGAATTTCAAGACGAAATGAAACAGCAGGTAAGAGATGATGTTTTAGTATATGTGCATCAGATTAAGAGCCGAGGTATTACTGATCCAAGAGCTATTTTAGCGATGGGAAGAATTTATAACGCGGGAAATTGATTTGCTGAACGTATTAAAGATAGCATACTAAAGAAAAACTGAAACATTAATGACTATCAAACCATTATCGCTGAATATAATGCAACAAAGCACGGTAGAAGTTATAGAATCTTTGATAAAAAAGACAAGACATGAGAAAGCTATGCTCAAGTAATAGCAAACTATACCGTAGATAGATCGACAGCAATAGTCTAAGAGAGAATTAGCCGTATCAGAAGATAAAAATAGTAAAAATAGAAAAAACTAATTCAGAAGTTTGAGAATTAGTTTTTTTGATCAGAATACTATAATGAGATCGTTATATAATATTGACAACAATCTTGATGATTGCACTTGAGAGCATTGCAATACAGAGTCCAACAGCTACACCAATTAGTGTCCACTGCGCTTTTTTCATAGCTTTTTTGTCCCCATCTCAAGTAATAACCTCATATCCAGCATAAATTGTAAGTCCCATAGCAATCGCTCAGAAAGACCACCATAGGTAGTCATTCATCAAATTTAGTGTAGAATAAAGAGTTTCTTCATTCCCAACTACAGCATTTGAGGTTTTTCAAGCCGTCTTAATATTCACATCATCTTGTTTTGTTCATTGATCCCAAGGTACACTTACTCTAAGTAGTCATTGATTACTCGATGCCTCAGTGATTCCCCCAAAAAAAGGGAGTAAAGCAATCCCAAACAGTAGGCTCCAAGAAAAAAGCTTTTTCATCATTTGCTGAACTAAAATAAAACTAGGAAATACCAGTCAGTGTTGTCTGTCAAATAGAGCTGATAAGTCTGATAATGATTACACTTGAAAGCCCTAGAAGAATTCCAAACACAATATATAAAATATTTGAATAAATCTCTTTTGGGTTTTCTCCTTTTGATGCCTTAACGACATACATTACTCCATTATAAATAACCATTGTAATAGAAAGAATGATCGTTAGCCTCAATAAAAATTTAGAAAACTGAACTAGAAGAGATGGTCTTCTTTTCTTTTCAAGTCATTTATCTAGGCTCAGACTAATTTCATTCCCTTCTCTTAATACATAACTTCCTACTTGATCTTTCGTTGTACCGATGTCTCCTCCTCCAATTACACTATTTGCTTGGATGGCAGGATTAAAGGCTTGTTCTAGGAGATCATGAGCATTACTTCCCTCAGTAGCAAAAGAAGGATTTAGTGTTAGTACTCAACTTCCTCAGAGAAGTATTCATGAAAGTAGTAAAAATTTCAGTTTTCTCATTTTTTAGATTTGAGCAAGTAAACTATCAGCTTCTTCCAGTTCTTTCTCTCTACTTTGATTTTCCTTAGCTCCGAGTTCTGCTTGAGCTCTGTAATAAGCTTCAGCATTAAAAGCTTGCTGATATTTTTGATTGATCTCAGCTTGTTTTTGAGCATATTTTTGATTAATTTCTTCAAGCTTTTGTTTCTCTCTAGTGAGAATATCTTTAAGCTTTGCCACCTGTTCGTCATTCATCATCTGAAGAAGATTAAACCAATTCTGTTTTTCATCTACGCCAGCGAGTGACTTTGACTCCAAAATGAGTTGGATGAGTACAGGATCTTGACTCAAAACTTCATCAGCAATATCAAAATTCTTAGCTACTTGCCAGAGGTTTTGAGGTAATAATTGTTCAATAAGTGATACAGTTGTCATTGTAGATGCTAATTTATCAAAATAAAGCAGATTTTATTTTTTCCCATCGGGTTTTTGTTTTCTCAGTGGGAGATTCGAGATTGGCTTGATTTACTTCTTTTTTCTCCACCGTTCAATCAAGTTGAGTTGCTAGAATGTCTTCAGCTGCCAGTTCCTCATTACGATGATACAGATCAGATTTCTTTTGGATTTCTGGTACTTTTCTCATATTTTCTTTCATTTTCCTTATTTGAGCAGGGGAAAGCCTCTTTACTCTACCTCCTCATCAATAACTTTCTTGCATTCTATTAGTGCTAGTAAATAAAAGCATTAAGACTGAGATGGTTGAGCTTTTAGAACTAACTCAACCTCTTTCATATGAACGAGACCTTTGTCTACCAGTTTTTTCGCATATTGTGAGATTGAGATCATTCCAAGAGAACTTGAGGATTCAATTAAGGCTTCTACTTGGCTAATATCTCACTTCTTAAGATGATTTTTGACTGCAATAGTATTGAGCAAGAGTTCAAAAACTCCAATTCTTGAATCAGCATTTGCCATTTTTACCAGCATTTGAGATTGTACTCAGAGCAGAATATTCGCTAGTCTAATTGCTACATTTTCTTGCATATTTGCTGGGAAAAATGAGAGGAATCTAGTCAAAGTATCGCCAGCAGAACTGGTATGCAAAGTACTAAAAACTAAATGTCAACTTTCCGCGACGCTAAGTACTGTCTCAGCTGTTTCAGTATCACGAATCTCTCAGACAAATACGATATCAGGATCTTGTCTCATCAGTCCTTTGAGGGCATTCTTAAAAGATCGGCTATCATGTCCAATTTCTCTTTGGGAGATAATGCACTTATTTTGTTTAAATACAAATTCAATAGGATCTTCAATAGTTATAATATTTTCATTTCTAATTGAGTTG
Source organism: uncultured bacterium (assembly GCA_963545225.1). Lineage (GTDB taxonomy): Bacteria > Patescibacteriota > Gracilibacteria > Absconditabacterales > Absconditicoccaceae > HOT-345. Next base: position 5,594 of record CAUUID010000022.1, on the reverse strand, counting down.
ATATATTCCAACATTGAAACAATTGAAGTTGATTTTCCGCTTCCTGTTGGTCAAGTAACGAGGAAGAGTCATTTTTTTGCGGTTAAGATACTTGATTTTAGTGTATCTGCCTGATTAGAAAACATCATCTCTTCAAGTCTCTTAACAGTATTATTGATCTTTCTCATTACAATTCAGATCTTCCCGGTTTCAAAAAAAGCATTTACTCTATAGGTTGTACCATCTTTCCCTTCATAGGCAAAATCGCTCTCCCTATCACAGATAAATTTATCAAAACTCTGAGTATTATTTTGAAACAGTTGCTTCAAAATAACTTCCATCATCTCCATATCTAAGAGGGGAAGTGCTTCATCTTTGATGATATCTCCATTGAATCTATACGAACTTCTTCCATGACAGGTCAGATGTATATCAGACACTCATGGATTCGATGAGATAGTTGAAAGTATAGAGTCAATATCAATTCTAACAGTATTCATATAATCAATCAGAAGCTAAAATCTTCACCCTAAAGTATACTCATAACTCTAGATTTGTCAAAAAAATCGCCACAAATAAAAACCTCTTTATTTACATTATCAGATTTGTATATTTAATAGGAGTTTTATCGTGTATAAAAGATGAAAAAAATCTGATTTCTATGAGTTATTCTTCTGATTTGATGCTGTTTTTTACTCTGGAAAATGCATTTTAAAAGTATTTCAGAGTATCATCTCTCAGATTTTTTCAGTTTTAGAAATTGGGATGCTATTGGTATGCAGCTGGAGATAGATAGTACTACTGAACAGGGCTCTTTTGTTTGATATCTAAGCTGAGAGTTTATACTCTCTTCGGATGATCTTGATTGAAATGTAGAAATAAATTTTCAGCAAAAAACAAATAAACTCTGATCAGATCTTTCTTTCTCTGCTATTAACCAAGTCTCTTTGAGAAAAGATGGGATGTATATGTATCCTTTAGTTTTAGAAATTTTTTGATGAACTGGTAATATTGTAAATAGTTTTTATACCAAGATTTCATCTGATTTAATTGGGAAAGTGTGGCGGATTCCACGTAAGGAGATTAATCTTTCCTCTGAAAATATACAGCTATTGATAAAACTTCTTAATGCACTCGGTAATAATGATCTATCAGGTGTCGTAACGATATTCCAGGAATTGCCACAGTTTTCATGATGAGTACTTGTTACAAGCTGATATGAATGATCTCTTTGATCTGAGAAACTTCATTCATTTACTTTGCAATGAGATCATCATATCTTTTGATTGAGCCTTCTGAGTTTTCCGCAGCAGCTGAGAATCACAGGAAAGCTTAATCAATTTGATTATACACTTGATCTTTCTGAGAAAAAAGAGCAAAAAATTTGATTATTGGAGATAAAAAATCGCTTATCTTCAAATGAAAAAACTCAGATTTCTTTCTCTCTATTCCTCCTTAAAGAAAAAAAGTCTTTACAAATACTTCCAAATACCTATAGTTCTTTGCAACACTATTTAGAAAATCTGAATAGAGCCTTTTAATTCTTATGATTAAATAAGATGAAAATTAAACAATGATTGTATCTTGCTGGAGCTGGTCTCTTAACGCTCGTGGCTGCTGCCTGCGGAAATAAAGCTCCAGAACTTAGCTTTGAGGAGACATTAGCAGTCTACAATAAGCAAAATGAGTCTATTTCTAATCTTGTTTCTTTGATGACTTCTGATGAGCTTTCTCAGACTTCTACAAAGGGGACTATTAGTCTAAATGTTGCTAAGCAAGGTGAGGGAAAGATCGTAGTAGATAGCGAATCTTTCACAAATCCAAAGACAAAAGAAGCTGAGGCGTCTTTGGAACTTAATGCAGATGCAAATATTTCCGATGAGTCTGCTGGGATTGCAGGAAAGATTGCAGCTAAGCTTGGATTAAATGTTTTGATTCAAGATGCGAAACTTTATCTTAAGCTCTCAAATCTAGATATAACAGCCGACGAAAAAAATCAGCAGAGTATTGCTATGGTCAAAGGAATGATTGAATGATTTAAGGGAAAATGGATTAAGGTTGATAATCAAGAATTCGCTACACTCCTAGAAACTTCTCGAAAATCTGGTGCTCAAAAATTTGATCCAAAGGAATTTCTTACGAATGACCTTTATAAAAATCCAACTTCAACAAAGTATGAAGGACAACCTGCTTGGAAGGTTGAGCTTGATCAAGAAGTACTCAAACAGCAAATCAAAAAGGTGATGGAATTCAGCGTTAAAAATGCTGCTTCTGCTCTAACAGGAGAACAAGCTGAGGAATTCAAACTTCATGAACAAGAATTAAATGCTCAGATTGAAAAAACTCTTGCAAATCTAAAAATTGAAAATACTGATGCATATTTTGTGATCTATGCAGCAGATAATGTAAAATGGGTTGCAAAAAATACTGATATTAGCTTTGATGGTGGAAAGATCAATATTCAACAATCAGTGACTGCTGATGCCTCAAAAGGAAAGATCACAGTTACTCCAGCTAGTGAGCAAGGTAAATCTGAAACTATTCTAATAGATTACACTGTAAAAGAAGTTAATAAGACAAAATACGACTTTACAGTACTTATTTCTGATGCAGCAGCAAACTCAAAAGTAGTAAAAATTGAAGGATCTTTAGCTCTTGCTCTTTCTGAGAAGGGATTCTCTATTAAGCCAGACTTCTCTGTTACCTATCAAGACGTGACTGCGAAGGTTCAGGGAGAATATAAAGTAAATCTAATTGATGCTCATACATTTACTGCTCCAACTGAAACTGTTGATGCTGCAAGTATTCTTGGAGGATTAGTTCCAGGTTTAGAGAGTAGTGATGCTGATTTCTCAGGAGATGAGGAAGAAATCATCGGTCTTGAAGAAGTGTCTCTTGCTACAGGAGCTACAACTACAGGGGCTTCTAAAACTAAATAATTACATTCGCTAAAATAACTAAAAAGCTGACTTTCATTCTTGAGAGTCAGTTTTTTCTATCTATTGGTTTATCTTAAGCGCTAAAAAATCAAAAAAGGAATCTGATTTCAGATTCTTTTTTATTATAGAGTATTTAGTTTTCAACTTTTTTTATCCTCGGAATGATTAGACTATTACTTACACAGCCCATTGGATCGATCTCAGCGAGAAGATAACTGAGTAAACTACTAGCATATGCTCCCGTTGGTAGTCCAAACTTGAGTAAGAGATCTCAGCTATCCCATTTCCACTCTAACGATTGAGGAACTACTCGAAGTGGCCTTCTAAAGCCATAGAGCTTATAAAATCTAGAGACCTCTACCCCATGAGGGAGAAATTTACTCTGTTTGATCAGCTCCTCATCCCACTTTCTCCCCTCACTTCCAGTTGGTGCTAAGAGTTGGTTATCTCCTAGGACGCATCCTGTAGAAAACCATTTCCCTTCCTCATAGTCGCTCACAAAACTGAAATGATCAGGTTCAAAAAAATCTGATTTTTCTTGTTCTTGCTTGCATTTCCAATAGTCGAAATGATGAAGTTTTCCTCCTTGATATACAGCAACTTTTGTACCAAAGGCATTGTACTGATTCACCATAATATCTCAGTCTAAAATCTTTTTTCCATTATTAAATCTTTGGAGTAAGAGTTCATTAAACCATAAGCTTCCAAATGCTTGGAGTTTAAATCTTACTTCATAGCCGAGATTACCTCTGATTCCTTCAATAAAGATTGGTTCAACTTTTTTATAGTTCTTATTTCCTTTTCAAAATCTTTGCACTCAAAAAGCATTGGGAAATCCAGATTTTTTTATCTCTTCGATCTTTTCTTCAAGGGCTTGTATTTGTTCATTATCTAATGCACTCCTCTTTCTCAGTCTAATTCCAAAAAGGTTCCCCTTATTCTTTCCCACAGCAAGAGGTTCTGTGTGCCAGCTTGAACTGATAAGTCTTACTTTTTGTTTGAGAAAATGAGAAATCTGATCAATACCTCAGCATTGCTTAATTTTCTTTTTGTAGATACTAAGCCGCTGCCTAGTTATTCCAGCTTTATCCTTGAGGCCTGCAATACCGATATCTTCTCTTTTGAGTAGAAGGTTCTGGATGAGGTGTTCAACGACTTCCATAGTATTGATTCCTCTCTTTTCAAAGAAAATATAGTAGCTCTCGCCGTCTCCATACGGAACTTCCTCCAAAACCTCCTCAACAATAAAATCTTCGATCTGCTCCTTAAATACAAAATGCATCAGCTAAAAACTATTAGGACCATATAAATGTTGTCTTTCATTAAAAGACTCTTGAATCCATCTTTCATTGAGGCGCTGAAATCTACTAATTGAACATGGTGTCGTGACTGCACACATTGAATCTTCTTTTCATAATAAGAGTGTAATCAGATATGAATTTACAATCGGGCTACCCACTACTAATACTTTTGCGGTAGATGGGTACTGATGAGTGAGATCGTGGAGAAAAGCTTGAACACGAGATAAAACCTGATTTTGACTTTCACTCGTATTTTGAAGTCCTCCAATACTATCCTGCTTAATAAAAAGACGATTGAGGATTTCAGTATTGTTGGACTCAATGGTTTTTTCTTGTTTGAGAAGGTTTTCCTTGGTCAGATTATTGCAAATATCAGCATCTTTTTCTCTGAGATTTGGATCTACGATAATCTGAAAATTCTGGTGTACCAATTCTTGTACAATAAGATCTGAAGTTGTTCTTCTATATCAAAAGTCACTGCAAAAAATAAAGTCAAACTCCTCTTCTTTTAGGGCTTTCGCTAATCTAAGTGACTCTAAGATTCATTTTTCAGAGAGTCTATCATTACATTTTCCTAAAGTAGCATAGTGGGTATTGATATGATCTCCATTACAAGTAATAATAAGTTGCATCCTCTCTTATCAACTTACAAAATAAATAAGTGCTAGTATTCAGATAATCCAAACAAATCCAATAAGGTAAAATTTCCACAAAAAAGCTGATTTTATTGTTTTATGTCTAAAAAAACCAATTGCCCCGATTGCTCCTATCCATCCTCATATGAGACTTAGTATAAGAAGTGTTTTTTCGCTGATTCTCCATTTTCCTTTTTTAGCCTTATATTTATCGAGCCCTCGTATACAAAAGGTGATAATAGTAATAGAAAATAGATAAAATCATAGTATCTCCAATAAAATTCTCTCCATTTACTCACAAAAATCTTAAAATTTTTTCTGTTCTGTATTTCTTGTCTCCTATTATAGGAATACTACAAAAAAAATCAAATTCTTTCATCAATCAAAAAAAGATAGTATTTTATCCTACAATAATAAAATGTCTTAAATCATGAGAAATCACAGGTAGTTATTGTGGTAAAAGTCTAAAAAAACAAAAAAGACAAAAAATCTGATTTTTCTCTCATTTTTTTGATTTTTCTGAGAATTAATTTTTTGATATGACCCAAAAAGGAGAAAAATGCCAATTTTAACCTTACTTAAAAAAAATGAAAAAAACTCTTGCATTTAGGGGGGAGATTTGTATTATGATACACGCAATCAAGAAGCAAAAGATTTGAAGTGATACAGTGTGAGTGATTGTGATGTGATCCTTAACAATAGCATAATATATTACACTATTTCTTAGTAGATAAATCTAT
>CAUUID010000021.1:0-20721 GCA_963545225.1 uncultured bacterium | reverse complement strand
CCAACTGCACTCTGTGCAGCAGGTACAGCATCAGCTGTAGGAGGTAATCCAAGTGTTTGGTCATGGACATGTACTCAGCTTGATGGTGCTAAAAACTGTAGCGCTACTAGGATTCCTCTCCAAGCTGGAGTATGTGGAAGTGCACATAATATTATGCATATGTCCCTAGCTGCAGGTAGTGCAAATCTATGTGGTTATGGATCAGTAATTGGATTTAATGAAAACGCTGCACTCTATAGCAATAGATGGAGCTGGAAATGTAGAGGAGATAACTGAGCTCATAACCAAGAAGTAAACTGTATTGCTCATAAACCTGTTCCACAGGCTGGAAGATGTGCACAGGCGGCAAATACTTGTACGGTAGGAACGCTAAAAGATCCAGTACCAATACCAAATGGAAGAAAGTGGTCGTGTCAAGGACTCTATGGAGGAACTACAGATACAAATTGTTCTTTGTGTGATCCTGGATACCATAATATGGGATGAGTATGTAAAAAGGCCGTGTGGCAATGAACTGATGCCTATACTTGTAATACTGCAAGTGGAAAGTGGAAGGATGATAAGGTAGTAACAACTTATCATTGTGGACTAGAAGAGAATAAGGCTATCGCAGCTCCTGAACATATTTGTAATCATTGGAGAGCAAAGCCAGCTACAACAACTGTAGTAAAATGAGAGGCAAGCTGTAATACTCCTCAATGGGAGACAAATTGGAATTGTCCGACTCCAAACTGTAATATCTCAAGAATCGCTGGAAAATGTGGAGGAGCAACTGAGGCAGTAACTTGTACACAATACAAGAAAGATAGAGCTGGAACTATACATGAAACGAGAGCTCAAGTGCAGCAAAAGGCATGTACAAGAACATGTGAAACTGCAGCCTGTGGAAGTGCAAACGGTGTCGCTACCAAATATCAACCAACTGCACTCTGTGCAGCAGGTACAGCGTCAGCTGTAGGAGGTAATCCAAGTATTTGGTCGTGGACATGTGCTCAACTTGATGGTGCTAAAAACTGTAGTGCTACTAAGATTCCTCTCCAAGCCGGTAGCTGTGGATCTAGTCATAATATCAACCATAACGCACTGAATGCTGGTTCAGCACATCTTTGTAATTATGGATCAGTGATCAGTTTTAATGAAAATGGTGCTCTGTATAGCAACAGATGGAGCTGGAAGTGTAGGGGAGACAATGGTGCTCACAATCAAGATGCAAACTGTATCGCACATAAGCCTGCTCCACAAGCTGGAAGATGTGCTCAAGCACTAAATACCTGTACGGTAGGAACGGTTAAAGATCAGAGAAATATTGCCAATGGAAAGAGATGGTCATGTCAGGGACTTCATGGAGGATCTACAGATACGACATGTTCTCTTTGTGATAATGGATATATCTATGATTCAGTATCGGATAGTTGTAAGCCAAAGTGCGGTGCTGGATTTACCGCAAGTAATGGAAAGTGTGTAAAGTGGAAGTGTGAAACTACTCCTACTTCGAGCACCCCATGAAAATGTGATGGAAATTATTATACCTCAAATTACTGTAAACCTAATTTACAAGCATATGGAGGCTCTACAACTTGTTATGGAGCCAGTGAAGAATATTGCCATAAAATGTGTCGTGATAAAAATTGAGTAACTTGACTATGTCCATGGAGATCTGGAAATCCAGGAGATATAAAACCTTCATATGATACAAGTTCTGTTAAAGTATTGTGTAGTTGGGTAATGGGAGAACAAAGATCTTGTACATCACTCACTCAAACAGAATGTGGATCAAAAAGCTGATGTCATCGAACTCCATGAACCACAACTCCTGCGGCTACAAAAACAATCTGTGTAGATGAACAGTGACATACAAGACCAGATGCAGACTGTGCTAATGCTGGAGCTAAAAGTTGTGTAGTTCCCGTAAATGGGCAATGTAAGATTTACTCATGAGTATATATCTCTCAGCCAGCTACTTCTACAGCTAATGGGTGCGTAGCTGGAGAGTTTGAAGATATAGCTGATGATGGGCTCCATAAATGGAAGTGTAAAGGAAAGTCTTGAGGAACAGATGAAACTTGTTCTGCAAGGAAAAGACCAGCCCCTTCTCCTCTTACCTGTCCTACTGGATTTGTACTTAATAATGGCAAATGTGTTCAATGGACCTGTCATAATAGAACAAAACCTGGAGCGCATTGATGTATTGGATCGGCGCCTTCCTCTGAATGTAAGAAAATTACACAAGAAAGTCTTTGTGAAAATTCATATGAGATGAGGGAAATTTGTACATCTATCGGTTTACCATGTATTGGTATTGGTCCTGAAATATTTATTACAAAAGAAAGAGCAGCGACCTTCCCAAATTGAAGCCCAGTAGGTATCGGTTATGATCCTTCTAAATGGATGATAGGAGAATATTACGGTGCGAACTGATATTTAGGATATGGTTGAAGTCCTAGGAACCCCGCTTATGCAGCAAAAGTTGGACCTTGTCAATGGTGAGAAAAAGAACAGATAGTTGTCTGTAAAAATGCCTCTGGTACTATACTTCCTGATCAAAATTGTATCTCGCCAAAACCTGAAGAGGACGATGTTTGTGATCCTATAGTGCCGCCATCATCGACAGTCCCTCCAAGACCACCAGTTCCTCCGTTAAACGGTCAATGTAAGACTTATGCTTGATCCCATACTTCTCAACCTGCAACTTCTAAGGTTACAGGTTGTCTTGCTGGAGATTATGAAGATCTTACTGATGATGCTAATAACTGGCAGTGGAAATGTAAGGGTAGGGACTGAGGATCTGAAGCTATCTGTAGTACAGAACGTTTGATTGATAAAAGTAATATCTTATCTTCTACCTATAGAGATGACGGAATAATTTGTATTGAAGGATATGGTTATGGTAAAAGTTACAATTCATTGTGATATTGTTGAAGTACATATTTACAGCGACAGAGGAAAGAAATCTATGCTAATTCAGCATGAAAAATAGGGCAAGTGCGTCTAATATTCAAGATAGATATTCCGACATTAGTTACACCAGATGGTTGCTCTATGCGAAGACAAGGAAAATCTCCATTATGTCAAGCAGCAAGAGTGGGAAACCTATGATATAGATATCATATTGCGACAGCTGATACAGAGGGGCATGCAAAGGAAATTGTCGACAATCTAAATAGATCTAGAATGAATATTGAAGCAGTAAAAGGAGATCGTATCCCGAATTCTGTAAGAAGAGGAATATTTATAGCGGAAAGGGAGGATATTTACCTACATATACTTTGAATTAGGCTAGATCATAATGATAATCCCGGAGTAAACTCTCAAGCACAAATAGATGTATGAATCTCCCCAGTAAGGAGGTAAAAATCTCCATAATAATTAATCAAAAACCACCCAACGGGTGGTTTTTTTAATTGCTTAAGTATAGTATACTACATTTCATTGATAACTTCGTATTTGAGATCTAGATTTCCAAAAAATGCAAACCCAATAATTTTTTTTACTCAAGCTATTTTGAGTTTAATTGCAGTTTCATTTAAGGTCGCACCAGAACCAACAAAGTCATCTATTAAAAGAACGGTATTGTATCCACCAATATCTTCCTCTTTGATGAAAATAGTATTTTTAGCATTTTGTATTCTGTCCTCAGGTCTTTTCAAAGATTTTTGTGGAATGAGAATTTTACTCGGAGAATATTTTATTAGAGGAATACGAGGGATTGAGGGATCTAGGAGCTGATCTACGAGGTCTAAGATCTGTACTTTACGAGAGATACTTGGCGGAGTAAGTGCTATTGCATCGATATCAAAGGTTGTTAAGAGACATTCAAGATTGCGATAAAAAAGAAAAATCAGATTTTTTAATTGTTGTTTGTCTTGATGCTGTTTTGCAAAAAACATTTGTTCAGATAGTGCTCCTCTCCCAAATTCAGCTCGAGTATAAGCATCAGCATAAAAAAGCTCATCTAAGGCAGAATATTGGTGTTTTATTTTAAACTGATTCGTAACGTTCAGTAAACCACATTGAGTGCGATAATGATTAATTTGTTTATTTATCCCGTCAAAAGCGCTTATCTTATCTTTGGGATTGAGATCTCTTTTTTTACATCGAAGGAGAAATCCCTCAACTCATTTTAGGATGCGACCATCACTATCATACTTAAAAAATTTTTCATCAAGGAGTTTGGATTCCTCATAGGGAAATGGATTTTTATGTATAGATAAAAAATCTGTTTTCCCCCCTTCCTTATCCACTTGAGGAATAAGGTAAGTGCTGTGTGCCCCAGATCAGATCTTACTGATTTCTCAGTTTTGAAAAAGCTCTTTGAGATATTTGTTAGCAGTTGGTCTGCTGATACTGAGTGCTTCAGCAATCTGAGAAAGCTTTCTCTTCTCTCAGTCCTGCAGTAGTGAACGTATTGATTTGAGCAGATGAAATGATGTATTCATTCTGTTTCTTTTACTTTTAGATAAAATTTTACTGTAAACCTTTACTGTAAAAGTTTACAGTAAATTATAGTAAAATTTTTATAAAAAGCAATTGTTTATTTATTTTCTTAACAGAAAAAAACCACCCATCGGGTGGTTTTTTTATATGATCTCCTTAGTCACATCGAATCCATTTTTGTTCTTTTACCGATTCTAGTCATCAAAGTCCGGATCCCTTTTCTTTTGGTTTTACCTGTAGATGGGGATGCGCTGCATTTCGAGCTTCTATTGATCAATAACTATGTGGAATACACTAGACTCCTCATAAGCCACTCTTTAATGGATCCTCAACAAGGCAGCACGCAGCATATGGTTTATCCTTTGTAATATTTAGATATGAATATGACCTGACTATCTCTTTTCAATCCACTGTAACATATACACTAAACTTTCCTTCAACACTTCAATCACATATTGGACTACTAGGAATTTTTTGTAAATCAAATTCATATTGTTGATCAGATGTTTGTTTTTGTAATTTTCTAGAATACTCTTTTCACCGCATATCCACTTTTCCTCAGTTTGAGATAGAAGAGATTGTATGGCTATGTTCTATCTTCATACTCCTTCATTTAGGATTCTTGATAGTCACATGGACATGTCTATTACCTCAACAATATTCACTTCAATGACTTATTTCTTCAAGTCTTATTTCAGGAGTATATGCTTCTTTAATACTAGAACAGATAGTCTCAGTTCCTCAATTCTTACCCTTACATTTCCATTTCCAGTTAGTAGTATCATCAGGAATATCCTCATACTCTCCAGCTACACAACCATTCGCTGTAGCAGTGGCTGGCTGAGAAGTGTGATTTCACGGATGAAGTTTACATTGCCCATTGATTTTAGATAGTGTACAACTTGGTTTAGCTCCGGCATCGCTACAGAAACCATCAGTGATTGTATTTCATTGATTATCTATACAGACAGTTTTTGTGCTAGCAGGAGTCGTCGTTCATGTAATTCGTTTACATATCTTTGAAAGACTATTACACTGACTTTGATTTTTATTAGTACAATCAGTATTTTCCTGACACATAGGATATCTCTTACCACTATAATCTGTTTGAGCTGAGAATATTGGTATGTGTCTTTTGCTAAAATCTAAATTCTCACAGAAATGTATGTCTTTTTGATTTTCATTTAATACTATTCCACGGTAGGGATTCCCTGTATGTTGACTATTTAGATACTCCTGTATTAAGTGATCCGACATCGCTGTTGGATCATACAAAAAATCTCACTCAATATAAGCATTTGGATTCAAAATTCCAAATATATTTCAAGATGGTACCTTCACAGACATTTTTCTGTTTCAAGTATCAAATCACCATGTAAAATGCCACTCATTCCGAGAAAGACTATCATATAATCAGTATCAAAGTAGCGGACATGTAACTCTTAACATGAAAGCGTCACTTGGATTATAGCCTTGTTCTTCCATAGTATCACATGCTACTTGTCAACTAACACGTCCAACCTCTCATTCTATAAACCTATATCCCTCTGTCTCAATATACTTATAGTTAGACTTTTTCTCACATCTAGCAGGAGTTGTAGAAGCAGGAGTATTTTCACATTTCCATTTCACGCACTTCCCATTGCTAGCAGTAAATCCAGATGGACAGGTTGGTTGTGTACTACTACACTCTACCTCAACCTTATCCAGAGTAAGTTTTGCCTCAGAGATGACTATAGTACAATCATCCTTTCGGTTGCTCATTTCACATGGGATACTTGGATCTCATTGAACTAGATCTTTTGTTGAAAGTTTGATGTACCTTGCTATTCAATGGCGAATCAGGGTCGTGTTAAGTGGTATTGTTTTATTTATCGTATACCATGCTGTAGATTTTACCTTATCTACCCTTCATTTTAGTGATAAAGTTCCTTTTATTGTATTAATACTACTATCACTATATATTGGATGATAGGTGACAGGAATATATAGGTACGAGTTAGATATGCTAAGAGTTGCGTCTAGGAATGGTATTGCCTTTGTCAAGAAGGAATTGAGATCCTCTCCTCAGTCCCAACGTTTTGTTGCAATATTATTGTGAGAATGTGATAATTCAAAGTTGTTTGGTATAGTTCTACGATCTTCTGTATAACATTTTTGAGGTGTTTGTTTGCTTGAGTTATCTCAACAAAATAAGTATGGCATTGGCTTTGTAGATGCTGGACAGAAGGAGTCATCTACTTTTGTCCCTAATAGTAAATGCGGAGGAGTTTGTGGTCAGGGTGTTAATGTTTGATCTTTTTTCATACATATTACTCTAGCATCTTTTAGTTGTTCTGTTACGCTATTTACTACTTTACATCCCACAGGACAGTGGTTTGGATTGCTAGGTATACATTTACTCATTTGTTCGTTATTCTCAACATCTATAGAGATACAGATTGGATGGGTAATAGATTTTGGCTGACATGCAAGTCAATATGGCTGAACATACCATTCATATGTATATGAAGGTTGCCCAGGCTGCTTAGAAGCCGAACACTCAGTTGAAGTTCCTGAATATTTCCCATTACATTTCCACTTCCAGTTATGAGCATCATCCGCAATATCTTGATAATCTCCATTCACACAAGCATTAGCTGTAGCAGTAGCTGGCTGAGAAGCGTGATTTCATGGATAAGCCTTACATTGTGCATTTACTGGAGCAGGTTGCTTAGCAGCCGAACATTCAGCTGAAGGTGCTCAATATTTACCAATACACTTCCACTTCCAGTTATGAGCATCATCAGGGATATCTTGATAGTCTCCACCTACACATCCATTAGATGTGGAAGTTGCGGGTTGAATTATAAGATTTCATGGATAAGCTTCACATTGTCCGTTGATACAAGCATTTAATCACATATTTACAAAGTTTCATTTTTTAGCAGACCAATTCTCCCAATTACAATAGGGTTGGCTTGTCTTGAAAATGCGTGCATCATTAAACATGTATTTTAAATTGTAATCTGGAATTTGATTAATTTTTCGGTTATTTAATGGTTGATCAAATACTATTGCGGAACTAAACATAGCTCACATATCAGTTACATTACTAGTATCCCAGTTATTTAGAGGCTGATTGAATGCTGCTGTGGTATGAAACATATGAGCCATATTGGTAACTTTACTGGTATTCCAATTATTGAGCGGTTGATTGAATGCTTTTGCTGAAAGAAACATATAGCTCATATCAGTTACCTTGCTAGTGTCCCAATTATTGAGTGGTTGATTGAATGCCTCTGCTTGAGAAAACATAGTGCTCATAGTAGTTACCTTACTAGTATCCCAGTTATTTAGTCAGTGATTAAAAAGTAATGCTCACCAGAACATACGAGACATATTGGTAACTTTACTGGTATTCCGGTTATTTAATGATTGATCAAATTTTTGGGCATGAGAAAACATAGAACTCATATTGCTTACATTACTGGTATCTCGGCTATTCAAGGACTGATTAAATACAAAGGCGGCATTAAACATACCTCACATATCAGTTACCTTACTAGTATCCCAATTGTTGAGCGGTTGATCGAATGCACGTGCATTAGAAAACATAGCATGCATATCGGTTACATTACTAGTATCCCAATTATTGAGCGGTTGATTGAATGCATATGCCCCCACAAACATATAGCTCATAGTAGTTACCTTACTAGTATCCCAGTTTCATATATCTTGGTTAAAGGTGTTATTTGATGAAAATAATCGCATCATATCTGTTACCCTCGTGGTTACAATTCTATTAGCAGGATAAGCATTCGCTGCAATCTTTGTCTTAATATCATCTTTATCTCTAGCAACATAATATTTCTGTCCCTCAAACAGATATTCTTTACCAGCTTCAGCACAGTCTGCAGCTTTGATTGTTACTCCATTGGTGTGTCTATAGATTGGGTTTGGACAATCCACTTCACAAATATTAGTAGTAGTATTATATTTATATCCACTGTCACATCTTGAACAAGTTTTATTTGATCCACCATAGAGTCCATCACATGACCATCTGTCACCATGAGGTATAGTTGTCTGTCCTGAGAGGGTTCCTGCAGAACAAGTATTTAGAGTAGTTCCACAGGCTCCAGCAACAGCTGGAGGTAGTCTATTAGCTGAACAAGTCAGAGTTTTGTTATTTTTATTTTTGCAAGTCCAAGTCTTTTGTCCTGAAGTAGAACCGTTCCAGAATGCTGGAGTAGCCTCTCAAAGTACTGAATCATCAGTACAGAATCCATTTGGCTGAGCCCAAGCTACATCAGAACCAAGATAAGTCTTTGCATTAGCTCAGCATTTTGGAGCTTTTACATTTTCACAGCTAACAGAACAATTTGAGTCAGGTTTTCCATTATTCGTACCAAGATCACACTGTTCTCCAGCAGCTCTTATACCGTCTCCGCATCATTTTCTAGTTGCGGTACAGGTTGGACCTCCTGATGGAAAAGATTCACAAGTCCAGCTAACCTGTCCTCCAAATGCTGGGAAGATTGGTTTAGCGCCTGCATGTCCAAGTCCTCATTGACAGAAATCATCAGTAGACCACTGTGTTTGAGTAAGAGGGTAGTTGGTTGCAGCAGCACCACATTGTGCAGTAAGTGTTGTATTTTGATCATCACATACCTTTTGACAGAGATCTGCGATCTGTTTATTTCCTCTTGTATATTTTGAAAGGGCTGAATTCTGATTACTTACTCTACCACATACACAAGTTACACTACCTTTTGTTTTTACAGAAATATAAGGGGAAGCTTGAGCAGGAGCATTATTTACTTCTCAGAGTTTAATTGCTCCGCTTACTGTAAGCTGAATTTTTTGATTATTTGAATTGTTGGTATTGATAATAAGACCATTATCAGCATTAACAACCATAGTATGAGCTGATGCGGTATCAACCTGTAGTGGGATAGTCTTTCCATTAAAAACTAAGGCTCCACTTGCCCCTAATACATTGATCTTTGATCAAACAGCTAGAGAAGCCTGACCAGCAGGATTGATTGTGATATTTTTACCTCCTAAAACAACAGAGTCTTTTGCTGAAACAGTAGAATCTTTAGCAGCAAGGGCGAGGGTATTGTCTGCTTCTAGATTGGTATTTTTTGTAGCTACAGCAATAGCATTATATCCCTTGAGAGTAGTATTGCTTGCTCCTCAGACAAAGGATTGCATACTTTCTCCTTGTACGCGACTGCTATTTGTCGCAATCAAAAATGCTCCAGAAGAGGTATTTGCACTATTTGTACTTCCAATAATGGAAGCATTATTTTGTAGTGTATTTCTTACTTCTCCTCCAGCAAGATCAGAGGTTGGAGCTGACACAACCGTTCCGTTAGAGACATTAAGTCTGACGATTGAGTCGATTTCATTGTTATCCTCCTTTCTTTCAAGGAAAAAAACCGCTTTTAGATCTGAAAATAAATCCTGATTGGTGGAGTCAATATCAAGCGCTCCATTCTGTTGAGCAAATACTCCTAGGGCAAAGAGTCCAACTCCTCCGAGTGCTCCTAAAGCCCAAAACTTAGCATGCTTTGATAGTTTCATTTTGTTTTAAGTGGATATAAAGAACTGTATAAAAAGTACTTATCACCCAAGTATAGCTAATTTTTCACATTTTGCAAATTATTTGATTTTATTTCCTTATCTTTCTCTTGACAAACAGGCTTTTTTATAACTTCTAGGATGTTGTAGATCTATTATAGAGTACTATAGTATGAAAGTGTCTTCACGGTGACTATAAATTTTGCTCCCTGCTAGGGGAGCTGCCTCACATTGTGAGCCTGAGGGGCTTTTGTAAGTAATCTCGTCATTGCCTCATAATCCAGATAGTCTTCAAGCCTGTTTCATCTTAATCTTGATCCCTACAATAAAAAAAGAAGAAAAATCTGATTTTTCTTCTTCCTAAAAAACTACTTTTCTTTTCTATGTTTCAGATAATTCCTCAAGTTTGCAAAGATCTGATCAGGTACGTTTCTATTTTTCACATCTCAGATTACCCAGTCAAATGCAATATCAAGCAGCTCTCAAATAATTTTCCCAGGCTTAAACTCAAATTCTTTCATGATATCAGCTCAAGAGATCGCTAGATCAGATTTCTTAAACTGTCCCTCAGAATTTTGGATTTCATCCAGAAGTTCCTTGAGATAGTAAGAGTCTGAGAGGTCGCTTGAATTTTGGAGGGGATTATACATTCCAAGTCTATCAGCAATATTGATATCAAGAAGGTTTTGAACTTTTTCATATCCTGCCTCAGATAGGAGTTTTTTGAGCTTTTTGGCTCGGCTAGTAGGACTAGAAAGCAGGATCTCTCATGGAGTATGGTGTTCTTTGATATATCGTTTGATCTCTTCAATCTCTTTATTTGAAAAACCTAGATTTCTAAAGTCTTCTTTCATAAGTTCTCCTGAACTAAACCTATGATTCATTGGTCCAGCAAGCACTTTTCTGATTTCTTCTTTTGAAAGATTGAGTCAGTACTGGTCGTATTGTCCAACTTTCCCAACATCATGATAGAGCATAGCAAATCTAACAAGATAATTTTTATTGATCTGCTGAAGATGATAGAGTGTCAGAATAATGTGCGCATAAATATCAAAGGGATGATATCTAATCGGCTGATCATAATGCTTGGTCTTTGCTAGTGCAGGAAAGAGGATTGGAAGCATTTCCGCTTCATCGATTAGTCCAATCAGTCCAAAAGGGTTCCCTTGAGAAAAGGATTTTACCAGTTCCTGATAGATTCTTTCTTTCGCGATAGAGGAGAGGAGTGCATGATTTCTCTTGATCGCTTTTCGAGTCTCCGTTTCAAAGTCAAAAAGTCTGATTTTATTTTTTGGATCAGGTTTTTTTTCTGATTTTCACAGCTCAAGCAGTTTTTCATTGATCACGTTCACAAATCTTAAAGCTCTTAGGAGTCTCAAGGCATCTTCCTGAAATCTCTTATCTGCTTCTCAAACAGTCTGCAATTTTCTTGAGATCATTGACTGTAATCCCTTTGTTGGATCAATCAAAAGATGAATTCTGATTTTTTCTGAAAATTGTTTCTGCACTTCTCAATAGTGATATCCGATCGGCTGAATATCTAGTAAATAATATAAGAAATCCAAGTCAATCTTTCCTTTTTCGATCAATTGCTCTAGATAGCTCTCCTTTTGTACGATTAAAACCTGCTGATTTTCAAGGTAGATAAAACCCTCTCTCTCAAGGATTTTAACCAAAAGCTCATCGTCAATATTTTTTTCTGTTTCATAGGATGGAGCCTTGATAAACTGCTGAGAATAATACAATGCATTAATCCTAAAATCTCTCCTTTGAGCATCCAAAACCAAGCTATCAGACCAAAAAATCTGATCAGGATGGCGGACATCTGTATATCCACTTTCTGCACGAAATGGCGTTAATTCATACTTAATATTGAGATGTGAACCATCTTCCAGCTTTGGAATCAAGGTAATTGTGCCAAATTTCTCAGTCATAAAAGTTGAAAATCCAAAAGTATTCAGATTTTCATAAATTTCACTTGGTTGTCCTCACATCGTTAGGTCGATATCGTCAGGATCCTGCACGATCCCTAGTAATACATCTCTAATACATCCTCAAACCAGGAAAAAATCTGAAGTTTTGAGCACCTCAGTCAAGTCAGTATGATGCTTTGCTAATTGAGATAATAAGTGAAAATGAAACATATCACTATGTTAAATGCTAATAAAATCAAAAGTCAGCTTTCTTTTTCTTTTTTAGAAAATGGATATTCTTTTAACAGACAAAAAACAAAAAGCTGAATTCCTGTGGTCGCTTGTAGTGTAAAGATATATTCAGAGAATGCAAGCTTTTCTTATCTTTTAAGAAATTCATATTCATAGACTTTATCTGCGATTTTGTTAGCGAGATTTTTAAGTTCAGCTCTAAGATTCCCAATAAGCTCAGTATAGGTTTCATCTGAACTCTTTGCATTCATTTTCCCTTTCTCATTTCTTCACTGGAAATATTCTCTAATTTCATACAGGCTGGCATTAGCGAGATATTGATCTTTTGAGCAAGCTTCATGGTAGTATCTCCAAAGAGTAAGTCATGCTTGATAGACTTTTTCAGCTTCAGGAGAGCGTACTTTGTCTTTGAGAAAGTCAGTCATAAAGTGAGATTTGAACTTTTCTCTCGCCTCGACTTGCTGTTCGGTAAATGGGATTCGGTGATTGACTCCATCATTTTCAGCTGAAGTGATGCGGTTTTGTCCGTGAAAGAGAGTAAAGATCAAACAATCAGTTTGAAATTCTGAGTCCTGTTCTCGTCAATCTTTGGGTCGGAGAAATTGATCACGGTCGTTTATTCGGTTTGCTTCAATAGAGGCTTGGACTGCACAATATATAGTACATAGTACAATATTTTCTTTTGCGATAGAAAATCATCTATCCGCTTTAATCGCTATATAGCATAAAGCTTTATTTTGTATGTCATTCCTAGCTGTTCAAACCTCTCAAATAACATCGTCTTGTGTGAAGCCAATAGTTCTATATTTGCTCTTAAACCAAGTATTAATTAGATTTCTTAGTTTGTTTGAGTATAAATTTTTTAATCAGATAAATTCTCATCTGTTATTGATGATATCTGTAGTAATTGTTTGGAATCTTTCAGGTTTATTACAATCCCAGATAAAAAACCCAATAGGAAAATCACCTCTCACATTATCAAAGGTATTCCCTGGTACGATAAAAATTTTTTCGAGCTTCGCAAGGAAGCATTCTCTGAACTGCTCAAAATTTGCCGATTGCAGAATTTTCAAAGTTGAAAATTCTGCAATTTTACAGTTAGGAATTTCTTTATAAATTCTAATAAAAAATTGCGTGAAAAGCTCATTACTTGCCCTACCGATTAATGGCTTGTATTTTTTGTACGTCTTGTTGTCGATTGACGTTCCTGCTTTGTGTTCTCATCCACCGTGCATAGTTCTCGAATTTCCAGCTTCAGCATAGGGGGGATTGATATAGAGGATCAGCTTTTTTCTCTTTTCTGGATCATTGATAATATCTTGAAGTGAATGAGGGAGTTGGCTAAAATCATCATTGAGAAAGTCAAACTGAAAAATGTGATCTTTGAGGAGGTTAGCGGTCTTGTGTTCTGCCATATCTCTCATTACTTGTACATCAGCCATATCCAGTGTAGAAGCATAGACGTTATACTTATTGGTAAGTCCTGCTAGGAGGTTTCCTGTCCCGGCAGCACAGTCCCAGATATAGTATTCATCTTGGTAATTTTCTCCAAAATACTCTGCCATATACTCTTGACTCTTTTCTACCCAGATACGAGGCGTAAAATAAGCCCCCTTTCTTTCTCTAATATCCTGAGGTACAATAAGGTCTCTCCTCTGGATGATGTATTCTTGATATTCTTTGAGAGGAGGTCTCTTATAATTTTTCCAAAAGAATTCGTATTTTTTCTTGTCCTTGATAGGAATAGTGGAGTCAAACATTTGTTTAAGACTCTCTTTTGCAATCTTGTATCCTCAGTTATCAAAAACAACAAATAAATCAGATTTTACTGTTTCATCATCTCCAATGGTCTGAGTATTGTGATCGTCTACGAACAAATCCGCAAGAAAAAAATCTGAGTCCATGATATTATTTTTCTTGAGTTCATCTCGATTATTGATTGCAATTTCAGGCTTTACCTGCTCGAGCCACCTTAGGTAGATGGGGATAAAGTTATTTTTGTTGATCTTGATCTTTGAAGAAGATTTAGCCTGTCAGATATTGAGCTTGATAAACTCTCTTAGCCTTTTTTCGTCTTTTTCATACTCAAAGATTGTGGTATTTCTGTCTAATATTCCTTTTACCCTTTCAAAAACAAGTTTAAACTCTCTTGTTTCATGGTTTGAAGGCGGTACATTCCAGTTGAAATCGTTTTCATAGAAAATATCTTGAATTGCTAAGTATTCAATAAATGCAATTTTCATTCCATCAAAAGCTCCGAGAAAAACAGGAGCGAGCATCTTATCAAAAGTTCTTGCCTTCCCAATTGTCAGTATCAGTTGTACAAACATTGTCGGGACATCGTAGTCTCCTGTTTTAGCCTCAGCTCGCAAAAGAGGTGCTGTATGGCCAAAAAGGCCCTGCTGCTTCGGTAACACACAAAAATCAATATTCCCTACAATACTCGTCGTATCAAAATCAGCAAAAAAGTCTACCCCTACTTTGTTCTTAAGTTCTTCTTCACGGATATTTTTATATTTCATAAGCGTGATACTAAATAAACTACCCTAAGAAATAGCTATTTTTCAGATAAAGTCAAGAAAAATCTTCATTGATAGTTGCTATATTTTTACTGTAGAAATAACTTTAAATATTTTTCTAAAAATGTAAAGAGCAATCAAAAATAATCTCATCTAAAAATTTGAGTTTTTTGATTTTTTCCGGTATGATTAGATAACGATTTATTTTATACATTATAGCTATGGTATATATCCCAGAAGCATTGATTGAAGAGATCGAAGAGCTCAAAGATCTCGGTAAATTTGATGAAGCAATTCAGCTCGTAAATAAAATTCTCTCTCGTGATCCAAGCAATGAAGATGCAATCTTGCAGATCGCTGATATTCAGTATCGTAGAGGAGAGATCGGAAAAGCTGATAAAGCCGTTGATTTTCTCAATGCTCAGAAAAAAAATAATGATCCACTTTGACTCTATATCAAAGGGCTTTTAGAAATGGAAAAGAATAACTGGAAAGAAGCCAGAAAGTACCTTTCAAAAGCTATGGAGATGACGAATGCTACCAATCACGAAATTCTCAGATGCTACGGACTTTGTGAATACTGGTATGGAAACAGATCAAAAGGTGTTGGATACCTCAAAGATGCCTTTAGTATTGACAATAAAGATGCAGAGGTAATCTACAATTTGATTCAGATTTATATTCTTGAGCAGGAGTACAAGGAAGCTCAGCAGCTGATCTCGTATTTCAATAAATACCAAGATTCACTCAAGTTTGTAGACAAGCAGCTCGCTTTCTATCAAAATAAAATTTCTCTTTTTGAGAAGTTTATCAAAGCTAAAAAGCTTTTTCAAATCAGAAAATAAAAAAAAATTCTGACTTTTCATCTTTTTTACCTTTAGTCCTTATCTCAAACAAATGAAAATAAAAGATTTTAAATTTAATCTAATCAAAAAGGATACGCAAACCCTCATCTCTGCCTACAGGTGGCCACTTGTGATTGTAAGTGTTTTGATGGGATTTCTGATCTTTATTATGAATGTATTTTTTGCTGGAGCAATCTATGGTCACCAGTTCAATTCAAGTATGAAAGATAAGCTTTGAGTATATATCTATATCAATGATGCTGTAGCGCAAGATGAAAAGCAAATCTTTACACTCAAAGAGGACCTCGAAGAAAAAGGATTGAGAGTGCAGTATTCGTCTCAGCAAGATGCTTTAGGGTTTGTTGAAAAGAGAGTCCCAGATTTGACTACGACACTCAAAAAATATCAGCTTAAAAATCCGCTTCCTTCTACGCTCTACATTATGTACAATGATCAAGAGCAGTTTACTAGTATGAAAACACTATTAGAAAAAAATAAAAATCTGATCCTTAATATGAATGATGTCTCAGAAAATGCAATCAAAACCCAAGAAAAGAGAGTTCTAAATATCATCAATCTTTCAAATTTTATGCAATCGTTTGGATATCTAGTCGTACTTGTGATGCTTGCTGCAGTGATCTGATTTGCGATCTTCTTTCTAAACGCAATCTTCTCTCATTTCAAGAGAGATATCCAAGCTAAAAAGCTTCTTGGTGCAACAGCACATCAAATCGCACAACCATTCTTGCAAGTGATCTTCAAAACTTTGCTCTTTGCATTTATTATCGCAGCTTTGCTCTTGGTTGCAACAACCTTGCCTCTAGAGCATTATTTGCAGGTTCTCTTTGGCTTCTCATTGCTAAATCATATCGCAACAGTGATTTTTGAGCTTCTAGCTACAGGAATTATAGAAATCTGAATGATTATGCTTATTTTAATGGTGGTTTCCTATTGTTATGTGCTCCGTCTGCATAAACAACTCAAATAAACTCTAGAAAACTTAACTTCTTCCCCTCTAATTCAGGAGGGGATTTTTTTATCTAAATTTTTTCTAAATACGAGCAAAAAATATGCCTAACTTCTCATCCAGAGCATCAACTGAACAACGAATTTAAAATTGATCATCTCCTTTTTTTGAGATTTTTGCTTGATAATAGTCAGCATATTGCTAGACTTACAACTAATTTTTAACACGATAGAGAAAAATATGACCGTACTTGTAAAAATAGAAGATAGCTCTGGAACTGAAATATGAAGCTTTACAGCTGAGGATAATAAAGGTTTTGTAGAGATGGCCGCAATGCATGGGATCGAGATCCTCGCCTCATGTAATACTGGATTCTGTGGAGTATGTTTGTGTGACTGTAGCGGAGAGACCAATACCCTGAGTATTGATAAAATGGGAGAACATACCTTCGAACTTCCTTTTGATGAAAATAATAATCCAAAACAAATCCTTGCTTGTGTTGGTGGGATCAAGTCTGAGTATTTTGATGATGATCAAGAACATGTAGTCGTACTCAAGAAAATGTACTAACTATCTAGAGCAAACTCAATAGAAAAAACAAAAAAATCTGATTTTTCATTTGGTTTTTTGATATGACAATTATAGACTTTGAAAGGACTTTTTTATTGCTCTTAATCCAGCAGGACGCTTGAGCATTTAATACCTTCTATCTAAAAACTGTAGATATATTTTTTCGCTACCTTCAGAGTAGTTATTTTCTTTCTCAGCAAGATTGCGAAGATATCATCGCTGATTTCTATGTAAAATTCCGAAATGCAGTGGCGAAATACGACATTAATCAGCCTTTTTCTGCTTATGTTTGGACAATTTTCAAAAATACCCTCAAAGATGCCTTCAAAAAAAATAAAGATCTTCCTTTCTCACTGCTAGATAGTGATGACGAGGAAGCTGAAAGATTTGAGGAAGGACTTGTTGATGAGGAAGACTACGAAGCGGTGCTTCAACAAGATTTTGAACTTGAGCAAATCCAAGCCGCAATGCAGGAGCTAGATGCCCTGAGTAGGGAGATCCTATTTCTGAAGTATATTGAGCACAAAAGCAATACAGAAATTGAAGATACGCTTATGATTTCTCAAGATCTGATCAGACAAAGAATTTCTAGAGCCCTGAAAAAGCTTAGAACTCTTCTCAATCCAGACCCCTAAAATTCGCTGACCCAACAGAGCCATCTTTGAAAAAAGAAGAACTCTGATCTCAGCGACTTTTTTTTATTCTTTTATCTCAAAGAAACGATGAAGATTATTGGACTTACAGGACCAGCCGCTGCTGGAAAGTGAACTATTGTTGATTATTTAGTTAAGAAATGCGGTTTTAGGCATTATTCTGTCAGTGGTTATCTGACCGAAAAGATCAAGGAAGCTGGACTTGAGGTCAATAGGGACACTATGAGGTATATGGCAAATCATCTGAGGTCTGAATATGGAAGTTCATATATTGTCGAGCAACTTTTTGCTCAGGCTCAAGAAAACGGACAAAATGCAATCATTGAGTCTATTCGTGCGCTCTGAGAGGTAGAAAAATTAAAAGAGAATGCTGACTTTATCTTACTTTCCATTGATGCTGACCAGAGAACTAGATACGAAAGAGCTCTACTCAGAAAGTCTGAGAAAGATCAGATTTCTTGGGAACAATTTCTTGAACAAGAGAGACTTGAAGCTGAGAACTCTGATCCTAGTAAGCAAAACATCATTGCTTGTCAAAAACTTGCTGATATCCAGATTAATAATGATTGAACTGAAGAGGAGTTGTATAATGAATTAGAAAAGATTTTTTCTATTTATAATATATAAGTATAATGAAATTGATGAATCTTTGAGATTCCTTCAAAAGAAAAAAAGATTATCGCATCAATCCGATTAAAATTTTTTAATTCTTAAGATTATACAATATATGGAACAACACCTAAAAATGATTGCTCAAATCGATCAGTATTTAAAACTTTTCCCAGAGGAAGAGCAGAGATTAGCTCATTTAAAAAATCAGCTTCAAAACTCGGAAAACCTCTGGACGAGAAAGAATTTTAACGGGCATTTGACAGCAAGTGCGTATGTTCTCAGGTGAGATGAACTTTTGATGATCCATCATGTAAATTTGAATAAACGGCTTGCGCCAGGCGGGCATTGGGAAAACTGAGATAATGAGCTTTTGGATACTGCAAAAAGAGAAGTTCTAGAAGAAACAGGGATTTCGCATATTCGTCTTGCTGATTGGCATCTGAAAAACCAGTTACTACCGATAGATATCGATACGCATCCGATCCCAGAAAATCCTAAAAAGCAGGAAGATGCTCATGTTCATCATGATTTTAGATATGTGTTTTTCTTGGATCAGGGGCAAGATATTTCGCTACAGCTAGAAGAGGTCTCATCTGCCGAATGGAAGAAGCTCTCTGAAATCACCAAGGAAAATGGCAATAGCGGGATAGAAAAAGTCATAGGGAAAATCCAGCATTTCATCTTATAAGTTTTCAATATATGCTACAAAAAGTGCTTCTTGGGCTACTTGCTGCACTTGTTGCTTTACTGCTGAGTCCGAGCGTCCGTTTTAAGTTTTGAAATCTTAATTCTGAACAAGAAAATCAAAAAACTGACCAAAATCAGACTTCTTTTTCTGATTTTGACGATTTAAAAAGGAAAATTGAATCTATCACGGGAAAAATTATTCAAATGCCAAATCCTAAATTTATAGATTCTTACCTAGATTCTCTCTCATGAACAAGCACCATCAATATCCAAACTTATGAACTCACAGAAAAAAATATTAAAAAGCATCTTAAAAAGCTAGCTGAGGCAGGAACACAAATTCGCATTATGATCGAAAATCAAAAATATCAGCAATATCAAAATACCTTCAAGCAACTCCAAAAAGAGTATGCTGATACGCCAAATATTGTTATCAAGTCTGATCAGCATATGAAAACAATGTATCTTCATAGTAAAATCACGCTGATGGACAAGAGCTTCTGGATTCAGAGTTCAAATCTTACCCATTCAACTTTTGCCAAAAATCGTGAGCATTTATTCCGAAGTGAAAATCCTAAAATTCTCAAAAATCTGACTCAACTTTTTGAAAAAGATCGGTCTGGGAAAATGCTTTTTCGTTCGGATCTTCATCCAAACCTGGTAGTCTGCAATATTAATTGTCGTGAGGTGATTACGCATTTACTGAGTTGAGCTCAGCATTCTATTGCTATTGAAACCCAGTATTTAACTGATCCTCAGCTCTTTGGCATTCTTGCTAAGCAATCAGAAAAACTCGATCTTAAGGTGATTTTTTCAAATACTGAGAGTGTTGCTGACTTACCAAGCTACTTTTGAAATAACAAGGTAAGACTGATGAAGAAGCCCTATCTACATACTAAAATGATTTTGATTGATGATGAAATCTTGCTTCTTGGGAGTATGAATCTCTCAGCCAATAGTCTAGACAATAATAGAGAAATCTGAATATTACTCAATGATCCAGATCTCATCTGAGAGTTTAAAAAAACATTTGCTCAGGATTGGGAGAAGAGCAATCAGATGTAATCAGTATTTTTTTACACTTAGAAAAAGTCCGAGAAAATCATCGGACTTTTTTTAGATTTCTTAGAGTCTATGTATTAGATTTCGCTGTTATTATACTTTAGTGCTTTTGGGATATGATTAATATCAAATTTAATATCCCATGTATTTGCAAAATCGAGTAAATCCTGTTTCTCCTGTTCTAGTTCAGTTGTATTATGAAGATTTCTTTTTTTATCATGATATTTTATCAGGCGATATACAAACATATGATTCATAAAGGGCTTCATAATATCAAACATCAAGGAATACTCATCTTCAGAAAAAGGAATTAGTAAGAAGTCTGATAGTTCCTTACATTCAGAAATTTTATTACAGAGAGGAGTAATATCCTTCTTCTTAATACTAAGAAAATCAGCAATCAAATACACTAATGTTCGCGTTGTTACTCTACCAAAAGAAATTAATTTTTTCTCTCCAGCATAGCTTTTTAAGGTAAAGATAATCAGGATTTTCTCTCTAATCTTAGAGTATGCACTTAAGAAAAAGTATTGATGCTTAATGTTCTCTAGAATAAAAATATAAGCAGAAAAATCCTCTAAAAAATTAAAGAAATCTGAAATGATTTCTGGTTTTTGGGTCTTTTGTGTTTTCATGATT
>CAUUID010000020.1:0-21774 GCA_963545225.1 uncultured bacterium | reverse complement strand
AGAGTCTATAGTTACTGCTACTTATTGCAAGAGCAAGTTTGAGAATTTTCTGTTTTGCAGTGTGCACATGTGCAGCTAGATCCGCAAGAGCAAGTGTTCCCACAGTTACATGAACAATTTGTTTTTTCTGTCATTGTTGTAGTCTATAAAATATAAATATACCAATACCATAGGTGATGGTGTAATAGTTATATTCTTTTTTTTAAAAAATGCAAGAGATTTTTTTAAAAGGTGAAAGTTTGATTTTCTCTTCAAAAACTCATGTTGCAATATAGTTATAGTATAATACTCGTTTTGTTTTATTTACGAGTTAATAATCTAAAATAAAAAAAGAACCCTGATTTGAATACAAACCAGGGCTTTTTCATTGAATGGAATCATTAAAAAAATCACATTTTACATGAAAAAAATCATCGTATCTATAATATATAGAAAACGATTTATAAGTCAAGAGGAAATATTTGATATTTTATGATAAGGATTTTATCCTGACCAAAAAAACTTAAAAAAGCCTTTACAATACAGGTATTTTGAATATAACAACTTAAATGTTTTATTCTCCTCAAGGTATGCTACAACAGCTTTGTCCTTTGGTATCTTCTTCGCCAGAGATTGATCAGCTTTTCTTAGAGCTAGAGCATATTTTTCCGTATCCTAAAAAGGCTGGAGTTGCTGTATCGGGAGGGAGTGATAGTATGTTTTTGAGCTATCTTTTAGTGAGCTTCTTTGCGAAAAAAGGGCGGAATTCAGATTTTTTATATTTTTTGCACTGCAATCATGCGGTGAGACCAGAAAGTGAATATGAAGCTCAGGAGCTCCAAAAACTCTTCCACTGATGGAACTTTGAAATCATCAAAAGACAAGAAAAAGCTGATTCAACCGAGGAAAATTTGAGGAACCGAAGATATGCTGTTTTTCAAAAAAAGATGGAAGAAAAGGAGCTAGAAGTCTTATTTCTCTGACATAACTTGACCGATAGGATAGAGTCAAGCTTGCTAAATATGATCCGTGGTTGTGGAATCAAAGGATTTCTGAGCATGCAAAAGATGAGTTCTCATCATCTCCTTTGATGAAAAAGTGTTGTGAGGCCACTTTTAGATATTACGAAGCAAGAGATTTTGAGCTTTTGCACTGAGTTATCAATTCCCTATTTTCTCGACCAGAGCAATTTTGACCCAGATATGAGCTTAAGAAATTTAGTTAGAAATCAATTCCTTTTCCCACTTTGAGAGCTGAAATTTGAAGATAAAAAAAATGGGAAAGAGAGAGAAAATCAGCTTTTTCAAAGTCGAAGGCAAATCTATGCGGCATTAGAAGAGAAAACCCAGAAAACTGAATTGATCCCTCTTACTCTCAATCCACTTTTACAGGTCAAAAAAGCCTTTCTTTGGCAGAGAGAAAAAGTAGGAAAGATTGGAAAATCTGAGATTGCTGAACTATTCGCTTCATTACAAATCCATATTTCCAAATGAGAACTAGAACTTCGAGAGAAGCGATATGCTGATAAGGTTCAAGGGTATCGTCAATATCCGTGATGGACAGTATTTCTCAGCTATGGAGATATGTATTTTTTCCAAGCAGAAACAAAGTTCTGGGAAAAAATGCTCAATCAAGAGCGAGAACTTACAAAAGTTTGAATTCAGAATTTTTGACCTTTTTCTCTTGAGATCAAGGAAGATATGCTGTGAGGAATACTAAGATTCCCTAGGGAAAATGATCACTTTAGAGAGAAAACGCTCAAAAAACGAATGATCAATAGGAAAATCCCGATTTTTTTTAGAAATTCAGTTCCTCTTGTAGAAAAGGGCGGAAACATTATAGTTGTTTTTGATTCTTTGAGCTTTAGCTTTTAATATTCTAACTAATGGAGCAACTCCAAAATTATTGGTCGCAGTATCTCTCTTTTCAGACTAAGGCCTTTGCAGAGATACAGACCTTTACTGGACTTTCTGCTGAAACCTTGCAGATTATTGGCTGGGTTCTTCTCGCTTATGCGGTGCTTTTTCTACTAGTCTTACCGTTACATCGCTATTTTACTAGAAAAAAACTCAGACTCCAAAAATCTTTGGTAATGCAGATTGATGAGATGATCTATCTTTTGGCAAAGCATCAGCATTTGCTCAATCTTGATCTTGAAAAACTCTGATGAAATCCAAATATTGCTTTGATGAAAACGATCTTCTGAGAAGGAAAATACGACTATATCCAGAGTTGGGAAGTTATCCTTATGAATATTCACAAGGTTGAACAAGTTCTCTGAAGAAAGGTGATTTCGCTAGAAAGTGAACAGGCTCTTGCAAAACAGGTAAAAAGCTATCATTTCACATCAGCATTTTGAACTGTTCTTAAGTGAATTCTAGGAATTTCTACTTTAGGAATCTATTTTTTGATCGGATAGGAGTTTTAGCATATCAGTAGTGAGACTTATGAGATTTTTGAAAAAAGTGATTTATCATCTGTTCTTGGCGTTTAGAGGGATTTTCTTTCTAGTGTTTACCTTTGTTTCTAATGTTTCTTTGTTAGCTTCAGTCGTTGTATTTCTACTCTATTTTTTTCAAGATAAACAAGCGAAAATACTAATTCTAGGTTTTGCTTGTCTTGGTTTTTTCTTGCTGATGTACTTGCTCAAGCATTTTTATGATAAGATCATCTTCTGGGCTAAACCAGATGATGTAGAACTTATGCTGTTCAAATAAACTAAAACACAAAAAATCTGATTTTTTTTAATTTTATTAGGTGAAATCAATGCTTTCATTTTTACTCTATGGGATACTGGGATTCCAGGAGCTTAAACTCTCACTACTGGAGCCAAATCAGGCATCAGTTGAGCAAGTGTATTCTGCAGAGTTGCAATCTACGCCCTATGTGAAAATGAAAGGTGTTCCTTCAACTTTTACTACACTCTTTGGTGAGTATCAGGCGGCTACTATTCTCAAGAAATATAATCCTGATCTAGCTTTGAGTGAGACGGGGAACTTTAATGAGATCGAGAGTTTCCGTTTTCCGCTGATTTATCCAGAGCTGGAGGAGTATTTCCCTCATACTGCGATAGAACTTCCAACTCGCCTTGATCTCACTCAAAAGGAAAAAAATGTGCTCAAGAGTCAGTATTTGCTTGTCATTGCACATACGGATTTAGAGAGGACAGCACTAGGGTTTTACTATGATGGAAAACTCACTCTTGCAACCTTCATCTCAATAGGTAAGAAAAATATGAGATCAAAAGAAGGAATTTTCTCACTCAGGCATGATAGTATTTTTTATCGTTCACGCATGTTTAATGGCGAGCCAATGCCGTATGCGTTGCGCTATTCTGGACCATATTTTCTTCATCGAGGGGAGAGTGATGGAACCTACCGCTCTCATGGATGCGTTAGGGTGCCTGGAATCTATCAAAAGTGGCTCTATGAGCATCTTCCAAGCTCTTGAGCAGATCTGCGCATTATCGTGCATAAACCTTATGAAATAACCTTATTCAAAAAATAAAAAATCAGATTTTTTTCTTTCTTTTAGAGATTAAAAAACTATATTCTAAGTGCTTTATTTTAAAGATAACTGATGAAAACCTTAGCGATAGAAACGAGTTGTGATGATACTTCTTTAGCGATTGTATCGGAGGAAAATGGAAATTTTCAGGTGGAAGATATTCTTGCCTATTCTCAGATCCAGGAGCACCAAAAGTTTGGAGGAGTAGTTCCTGAACTGGCTTCAAGACTCCATAGTGAAAAAATTATCGCAATTCTCCAGAGTTTAGGGTTAGAGCGTATCAAAGATGTTGACTTTATCTCAGTGACAACTGAGCCTGGACTCCCAGGATCATTAGTTGTTGGGAAGACGGTTGCTTCCTTGCTTGGAGAGTTTTATCAGAAGGAGGTGGTTCCTGTTTATCATATTTGGGGGCATGTATTTTCGATTTTGCTTGAGAGAAATATCCAGGATCTTAGGCTACCTATGGTAATATTGACCGCCTCAGGAGGGCATAATGATATTTACTTGATAGAAGATCAGTCCGCTCAAACACCAAAAAAATCTGATTTCCCTCAGTGGGAGTATGCAGGTTTCAAGATCACAAAACTCTGATGGACATTAGATGATGCAGCAGGAGAGTGCTTTGATAAGGTATCAAGAATGCTCTGAGGACCTTACCCATGAGGAGTCTGGATATCAGAAAAAGCTCGCTTATGAAAGCCAAATCTGCTTGTAAATTTCAAAAGGATATTCCTCGCTCATGAAAAATATGAATTTAGCTTTTCAGGGATGAAGAGTCAGGTTTCTTTTCTTTTGGAAAAGCTCAAAAAAGACTGAGTAGAGCTTACTGAGGAGCTGATTTGTGATATCGCCTACGATTTTCAGGAGGCTGTAGTTGAGGTTTTGGCAAAAAAACTAGTCCAAGCAGCAGAGGAATACTGAGCGAAAACCCTCGGTCTAGCCGGTGGAGTCTCAGCAAATGAGAGAATCTTAGAAGTCATCCACCAGCTTCTTGATAAAAAAAAGCTCGAAATCTCCTTTCTCTCGCCAGTCAAAAAACTCTACTCAACAGACAATGGAGCGATGATTGGTGTAGCAGGTTTACTCGCAAAAAGATAAAAACTCTGAGAAAGGTCAGAGTTTTTTTATTTGATATTGTGATAGAACATACTTATTTTTTGATTGATGCAAGCAGTTTTTGAGCATGAGCATTTGGTTCATATCAATATTTTTTACAATCGGAAATATAATCTAGAAATGCTTGCTGTAATTTTTGCGATGAGTGTAATACCTCTACACTAACTCAGTCCCAATCTTTTGCTTGCCTTTGAAAAGATGCTTTTATTCTAGCAGAAATCTTAGCTCTATCTGCTTCAATCTTAGCTCTATCTGTGGCTATTCTTTCAGCCTCTGCTTTAACTTCCTCCTCTTCTTCATCCAAAGAAATTTCTAGAATATCTTTCTCTATCGATGCCAATTGAATAGAATCTAATTCCTCTTCATTTGCTCATATAATTCCCTCAACATTTTCGATCTTGTCCTTTTGCTGATCTGCTGTAGTTGAGTTTTGGTTTCCGCATGCAGTTCCCATGAGTAATGTCCCTGCTAGAGCTACTCCAGTGGTGAGTTCCTTGAGTTTGTCTTTGAATGATGAGCTGTTTTGTGTGTTTGATGAGTTTGTGAAATTTCTTGTGCTGTTCATGATTTTTCTTGGTATGAAAAATAAAACAAATATACTATAATTATATTGTAATATTTGTCAAGTCAAATTGCAGAGGAGTAGAGAAGCTACTATTCATCTCACTCATCCCAAAGTACGCTATAGAGGTCAATCCTGAATTATTTTTTTATCAATCAATATTGATCAGCTTCCACTCTCATTTTTCTAAGCCATCAAGTGTCCATTCTCAGATCCTGAGCCTCTTGAGGTAAATCACCTCATTCCCAACAGCTTGGAGCATTCTTTTTACCTGATGATATTTCCCCTCAGTGATCGTCAAAAGAATTTTTTTCTCCTCGATGTGTGCAACTTTTGCTGGTTTTGTCAGGTAGCCATCATCAAGTTTCATTCCTTGTCTGAGGGACTCACACTCCTCAGCAGAAATCGGTGATCTTAACCAGACTTCATACTCTTTTTCTTTTTCTCGTTTTGGACTGATGGTCTGATGAATAAACTGGCCATCATTGGAAAGGAGCAAAAGTCACTCGGTATCTGTATCGAGCCTCCCAGCCACATGCAATAAATTTACATAAGAGCAGTCAAGCATTTGTTTTTTGTAGCTCAGATATCAAAATTCATCCTCATCAGACGAAATGTAGCCGGCAGATTTGTAGAGAATAGCATATACCTTCTCCAGAACCTCAATCTCTTGATCATAAACCCTTAGTATTTCATGGCCAAAAAGTCTGAAATCTGATTTTTTGATCACTTCTCCATTTACGAGGATCGCTCCAGATTTGCAGGCTTCAGATGCCTCTCTTCTACTGACCAGTCCGAGATTCGCCAAATATTTATCCAGTCTAATCATCTTTTTTCTCCTCAGCTGATAAAAGTTTCTCGGAAACCTCCTCAAGTCAAACTTCTTTGAAAAATATAGTTCTCAGTTCTCCTTTGATATTCCCCTGAGCAAACTGATCCTGTGATATATCAGAAATCTGAATCTTTTCAATTGCTGTCCTTTCTAGTTGAATCAAGCTCCCTCAAACTCAGAGTTCTCTTCCTAGTCGATATCCGATACTCCTAATATAGGTCCCAGATCATACATGGAGTTCTAGCTTGAGAAGTGGAAAATTATACTCAAGTATCTTGTAGCTATAGATTTTCATTGGTTTTTCCTGTATTTCAGCTTTCCCTTTTCTTGCATCTTTATAGAGTCTCTTCCCATTTTGCTTTTTCGCACTAAAAGTCGGTAATGGTAGAAGAGGGCAGTCTCCATCAGTATAGATAATTCAATCCAAAAGAGCAGAAATCTGATCTAATCCTGGTGCTGGAATTAGTTTCTCATCTTTTTTGAGAAAAAGTGCCCCTCTCGCTTGATCAGTGATAACATCAAATTTTTCTTCCTTTTCTCGGTAGCTGGCATCTCGCGTATCAGTGAGCAGTGAAAAATCTATCGTAGTTTCATAGCTCTTATCCAGCCCAATCAGCGAAGTCAGTTTTTTAGTTCATTTCCCAACTCACAAAAGCATAAGTCCACTCGCCATTGGATCTAGAGTTCCACTATGTCAGACCTTCTCTTGGAAGTGCGTTCTAATAATCTTCACAACATCAAAACTAGAAATTCAACAAGGTTTTTTGCAGGCAAGGAGCATAGTCTCTGATCGGGATAAAACTGCCTTAAGTATAGGAAAGCACAAGTTTTTTTCAAGAGTTCTTATGTTAGGCGCTTGTTTACCTCAGAGGATAAATATTCTTTTTAGTCAGACAAAATAAAAAAACTGACCTCAATTGTCAGTTTTCTTTTTTGTTATTTCTTATTCTCACTCGAGCATATATTTCTCGATAAATTCTCTAGCCTTTGTGAGCAAAATCTCAATTTTGTCTGCATCTGCGAGTTCCTCTTTTGTCAGATCTAGCTTTACACTAAATGGACGAGTATATCCAGCTTTTTTTAGTTTTTTGATAAAGCTTGGGAGTTTGAGAATTCATTCTCCTGGGAGGAGGTGAGGTTTCCCTCCTTTTGACTTATCAGAGATATATACGAGAGCAAAATATGCTGAAAAATCATCAAGCTTATTAGTAAAGTTTCCTTCCAAGTCTTCTGTATCCATATTCGCGACATCAAGAGCTAATGCACAGTTATACTTTTTAACAATATCAACGACATTGCTAAAGCGATATGCTGGAATTGGCAATGCAAAAATATTATTGTCTTCTGGATTGATAATAGCAAAGTTGAGTGCAGGATTTTGAGCCTGATATTCTCAGATATTGTATTTGATAAAGGAGTAGGACTTAAAGTCAAAATACTTTGGTGCATTGATAGTAATCAGATCACAGTCCGTAGCCATACAGATATCCAAGACTTTATTCAGTTCTTTGCTATTCAAAGAGGATGAAGTCTGGATAGAGTAGACTGGTAATTCATGTTTTTTCACAAGAGAGCGGACATAACCTTCATTCCATGCATCAAATCATTTCCATACCGCTAGATCGATCCCATCAAATCAGCATTTTTTTGCCATTTCAAAGATCATATCTAGTCCATAACTACTCATAGTATCAGTACTAAGGAGGATTTTATTATTCATTTGTATTTTTAGCTACTACAAATTAAAGTTTCAGTTTAAGTATAATCAAAAATCTGAATTTTGTCAATTTTTCTCTCTATTTTTAGTTCAAGATCAGAAGATTTGCTATCAAATATGCAGCTCCAATCAGTAATAATCCGAGTAATGCATATACGATAGTTTGTTTGAGGTTTTTGAAGGTTGCTTCATCATCAGGTTTAGTCAGCATGGTATACGTTTGCATAATAATGATAATCAGTAATACAAGTGAGATGATTCATAGAGACCAGTTGATAACCTGAAAGAGAATTGGAATCGATTTTGGGTTGAGAATATTTGATCCAACCTGAGAGAGGTTTTGTACAGTAGTTCCATCCTTGAGTACTTGTTCCTGCTTACCATAGACAGCTTCTACGATTTGCTTGGCAGCAGAGATGATAACGATACCAATTGTTGTCCAAGAAATCACTCCAATCGCCTTTTTTTTCACTCCTTCATCTTGTGAGGTGATATAGGTAAGCACACGGGACATCATAATAATAACCAAGAAACCTAGTGAAAAGTAGACTGCAATTTTAATAAATGGATAGAGAATCTTATCATACATATTTTTGATCAAGTCCATCACCTTTATGCCCTGAGGATCAGGAGAGCCAGTCTTCCATAGCGTATTAAAAACTTCATAACTAATATATCTGGCACTATACATAAATATAATCCCAATCACACCAGAAATAATCATTGTAACTCCTTCCTTCATCTTGTCTGGATTTGTAAGTATTGTATAGAGCCCAACCATCGCAATCAAGATTCAGATTACAATAATCACAGGAAAAAGAATATTGATCACTTTATTGATGATATAGTCGCTCGCTCCAGCTTTCATATCAGCATTTGTTGGACCCTCATCAAGATGCTTACTTATGCTAGTTGTTGACTGAGAGATTGCCTGTCAAAAGTTATTAGTCACCACATCATTATTCGCAGATGTTGGATTTCCACTAAAGAGCAAAAATAATAGTCCACCACTGACTAATCAACCAAAAAGAAATCTGATCAGTTTTTTCATTTTATTTTTATGCATAGAGATAAAAATTATACCTTAGAACTGTTTAATATAAGAGGTGAGGAGCCAATAAGTAGCAGTCTCCAAATTCCTCAGAGGACCGCAAGTCCCTTCCACCGTAGTGCATAGCTTCGTCACCATCGACCTACTAATCAGAGCCCAATCAGTACTACTCAACTCCATTTCCAAGACCTAAAGAAACCTCATGAGATCATAGAATTTTGGCTCAGAGAGAGTACTTCTTTGCTATGTATCTGAGGATCCTTCATCTTTTGGTACAAAAGGGGAATGCTCAAGAGGATCTCTTCTACATAAATCTTGTAAGTCAGGTGAAGGCTTTGTTTCCATCTCTGTGAAATGCAATCTTGACCTATCATCAGGAGTCAAACCCTAATAGCCAAGAGCCCAAGGATCACTCAAGGAATGTATCGTGTATTACCAATTACAAGAGCGATGAAGATCAAAGCCCATCGCAGCTGTCCCTCTTTGTATCGCCAGGTTGGAGCTTGATAGTTATGCTTACGAAACCACGCAAAACTCGCAACTCATGGCAAAAAAGCCTTAAAAAGCTGAATCTTTTGTCCGCTAGTGAGCGAGAGTTTTGTGCTTTCAAAAGGGATTTCGTAGCCAATCAGTCCCATTCCTAGGATCTGAATATTGATCAATATTCCGCTCATCAAAATCAGGAATCCTTGTATTCGCTGGACTTCTCCTGCTACCAATATACCAGTCAATATCAGGATAACTATAAGTAGGGCAAAAGAGAAGTTCCCAACTTGGCACCATCAGCGGATAAAATTTTGCTCCTCTTGGGTATAGGTATGAGAGGAGAGCTGCTTTTCTACAAGCAATCAGAAAAACATCAGTCCAGAATAGGCCGCCACCATCACATTGTTTTTGTAGTGGAGTTGTTCTTGCATCCTTGCTTGTAAAATAAAAGGTAAAAAGCCAGATTTTTGAGTATTTTAGTTTCTCTTTTTTACATCAGTTGTGATAAACTGTTTTTCATAAGGAGAAGCCAATATCTGAACTCAAACATGCTGATTCCCAACAAACATCAGCCCTTCTCAGACTCAAACTGAGATCAGTCTCTGTTGCTCAGCCTCTGATAGTCACAAAAGTTGATTGAGCGAAGTAATAGAAGTGACCGATTGCTTGAGTAAAAGTTGCATTGATGAGTTTGAGACAATAGGTTTCCCATATGGACTACGGATAAAATCTTCAATATCCTGTGAGATTGTCGTGATTCCTAGTCAGTATTTTCTTGCTCTTTTGATCAGCCCAAAAAGGAAGTTCGCTGAAATATCATTCTGAAGCATAATCCAAGCTTCATCACAGACAAGAAGCCTTTGTTTCTTTACAGATCTTACCTTAGACCAGATAAAATTCAGAACATTGAACATCGCGGGTGTTTTGAGCGCTTCTTCCACATCTCTAATACTGAAAACTGTGATCGCATTATTGATATCAATATTAGTATAGTTATTAAAGAGTTTTCCAAAGGTTCCAGTTACATATTTACTGAGTTTAAGCGCAATTTGTTCTCAACCATGCATTCCATTGAGCACATTCATGAGGTCTTCCATCAATGGTGGCTGTTTCCCTGTATAATCATCCATCTCAAAGCTAAATCCCTTGAGAGCATAAGTGTTTTGGAGGGCTTTGTCTAGCAAGGCTTCTTCCTCAGGACTCAACTTACCAATCAAAATCTGAATCAAACTTACGAGATTCATGATCTGACTTCTCAAAAGATCTCCCTTTCCATATTCAATATCCTCAATCAATGGCGGCATATCAAATGGATTCAAAAACTGTTGTGATGAAGTGGCGATATTTACATAGGTACCACCTACTTTCTCACATAATGCTTGATATTCATTTTCTGGATCAATGACGATAATATCTACACCATTGAGCAAATATCTCAGAATCTCAAGTTTTACAGTAAACGATTTTCCGGCTCCGGATGTCGCTAAAATTACACTATTCATGTTTGGAAGCTGAGAGTTGAATCTATCAAAAATCACTAATCCTCCAGTATGAGAGTTGATACCATACATAATTCCTGTATTGGTAATCAAATCACTAGAAATAAAAGGAAAGCTGGCTGCAAGTGAAGAGGTCACAGCACTTCTAACGATCCCTAAATTATCCTGACAAATTGGTAGATTTGCTCAGAATCCTTCATCCATTCTATGGATCGCGTTTTTAACTCTGATTCCATATCCAGCGATTTTTTGTTCAAATTTTTTCCCAGTCTCTCTAAGCTTTTCCTCAGAAGTATCGTAGATTGTTGTATAATTTCAGAGTTCAAAATATCTTTCCTCCTTGGTAGTCAGCTTTTCTCTGATCATTTCTACATCACGATATTGCTGTTCAACCTCTTTATCGATGGTGATCCCTTTTTGCATGGCATCTGAAAGCTCCGCCTTGAGCTGCGTAGTTTTCTGCTTGAGCATAGATTGAATCGCGCTATCGTCTTCTGGATAAATATAAAAACTCATGTCCCATTTGCAGTGAAGCCCCATAATATCTCTAGTCCAGAGCAGATCAATATAACTTGGATAATCCTGAGTATAGTAGGTCTTACCTAAGATTCCAGAAACGTTGAACTGTTGCATAGAAAACTCCCAGTATGATGGAGCAATATGGGACTTGTAATCTGACAAAAGTGAGGTATAGTGAGTATCAACTTCCTTAATGTATTGTCTAAGTTCAGAAGTTAGTTTTTTATCAGAATATTCACTGTCTGGGAGCTGGAGCATTGCCCTGACCTGTTCTGCAAGGCTTGGATGTTGCTTGGCAGGAGAGTTTTCATCTTCTCATAGACCGTTTGGAAGCTCTTTTTTCTCAGAAGTATTCTTAGGCGTAGGTGCAAGTCAGAGCTTTCCCAATAACTTATCAATCCAGGACTTCTTTTTTTGCGGATTATCCTGAGGAATAGTTGGTGTTTGAATAGAAGGAGAAATCTGATTTCAGATTGAAAATTCGCTATTGGTCGGAGAAACTCCAGCAACGACAAAACCTCCTCAAGGAACTTGAGCTGTATAGTTGATGTCGTATACGATATTCTGAAGCTTTTCTAGCATCCTTTTCTCACACTCTGGAATAAATAAATCCCTTTAAGTATAGTCAGATTTTTTTATTTGTCAAAAAATCAGCAAGAAAATCTTCTTAGTTTCTATAGTTATAGCTAGCAAATCTTTCTGTTGAGATATCTGAGCTTAAAACGATATTGGATAATCAGCTATAAAACTTAGAAAACACAAAAAATCAGCTTTCATCTCTGGTAAAAAATAAAGTATATTTTTATGTATAAAGTACTTGACATTGTCTTACTCTTCATTATATTATAGATGCTAGAAGAGATAAAAATACTCTCAAAAATTTAATTCTCAACTAATCAAACAGCAAGATGGGATTTTCTGTAAAGATGGACGATAAAAAGATTAAGGTAGATTTGGAGTGAACAAATCTCAAGGATATCTTGATCTATTGTAAGCCAAAAGAGAGGCTTATCCTCATGAAAAAATACGGACTTGATGGAAGTAAAGAGCTCGCTCTCCAAAAGATTGGTAAAGAATATTCTCTAACCAGAGAGAGAGTAAGGCAAATCGAAACGCAGGCTTTGATGAGATTTAGAAGGCTTATCATTGGAAATGAACTTTACACCAATGTTCTAGAGGAATGCAAGAAAATCCTTGAGGTGCATGGGGGAATACTGGGTGAAGATGCGCTTATTGCAAAGGTGATCAATAAAAACCTTTTCAAATTCTCAAAATCAGAATTAAAACTGATTCTTGTATCAGATTTTGATATCACTTACCTCAAGAGAAATAAGTATATTGATAAGGCGTTCTATGTAGAGCCACTTTACGAAGATCTTCTAACAAAGATCGTACTCTTTACCTTGGATCATTTCAAGCAGAGAGGAGCAAGTCAAGACTTATACGAGTTTATTAGTCTCCTCAAGGAAGAATTCCTTGATGACTTCAGAGATATTAGTTTCCTTAGAAATGATCTCTTCTATATCAACTTCTTCCAAGTTGTCAGATCAATCACAGTTCTAGACTGAAAAATCTGACTAAGAGACTTCTCAGATATCAATCCAAAGACAATGAAGCTCAAGGTGCTTTATACGATGAGAAGACTCAATAAACCAATGCACTTTCAGGATTTGCCAAGCAAGATTCTCGAATGGTTTCCTAATGAAAATATTAAACTCAACACCGTTCACAATGAGCTAGTAAAAAATGGAGATATGTTTGTAAATCTTGGGCTTGGTATCTATGGTCTCAAGGAGTGGGGATATCAGTGAGGAAGTGTTAAGGAAATTATTACTAGAGTATTCAAAAAATTTGATAAGCCGATGAAAATTCAGGATCTTATCAAAGAAGTACTCAAGGAGAAAATGATCAACCCAAATACTGTAGTTCTCAATCTTCAAAAGCATAAAAAACTCTTTAAGAGAGTAGATAAAGGACTTTATCAATACATTTGAGAGTAAAAAATAGAAAAAACCTGAATTACATTCAGGCTTTTTTGTTTATTCAGATGTGAATCAATCACACTCTTAACTTACATTTGGCTCGATCATATAGTTGGGCTCTAGCCTCTCAACAGGATGAATTGTCAGTTCATCTCGGCTCAAAAAATGTTCTATATTACCGCTTTTTAGGTAGCATCAATCTGTTCTAAACTCGTAGCTGAGTTGCGGTATCGTAGGATCAAAATATGTCGTATCATATACCTGATCAAGCATAAGATCTGGATACTGAGCTGATAGTTGATCGATTTCAGATTTCTTAACTGTTGAAATGAGTCTTCATGATTCTAAATCCCAGAGCCAAACATTTAATCTCTGCCCAATATAAACTAATATCTTGCTTCCAATCCAGCCTTTCTGATAAAAAAGAGTGTAAAGTTCAAGTTTTGATAAAGAAAAAAAAGAAATCTGATTATTCTTGAGTGTTTTCAAAAGATTGAGAGCTAAGGTTCATACCCTTAGATTTGTGAATCCTCAAGGTCAGTTCAGTACTAGACATTCTGAGATCGCTTGTTCACGGTCAAGATTTACTAAGACCTTCCCAAGTTCTCTATCTACTCAGCTTCTTTCTAGAAGAAGCTTTTCACCCATTCAGCGATAAATAGCAATATGATCTGAGGAAATATCAATACTAACTCTCATCTTTCAATATAAAAACACTAAAAGTCAGATTTTAACTTATTATCTTACAATTTATTCAAACATTCTTTGGAGATCTTCATCTCTAATCATCTGTGGACCTCGCATCGGATCAAAGGTGACTTCAATCTTGACCTCATAGTCAGGCACTACGAGCAAAACTGCATTCCTTGTGCTTTCAATAATATAGTCCGCCATAGGACATGCTGGCGTCGTAAAACTCATCAAGACGTCAACTCTTTCCTCTTCCTCATCAACTTTTACTTCATAGATAAGACCTAGTGTATAGATATCCACAAGTGGAAAATCTGGATCATAAACGGTCTGGAGTGCTTGCTCTATTTTTTCAAGGAGTGCTGGATTATTAGTCATGTTCAGGTTTTTTCTGTCAGGTAAAAATAA
Source organism: uncultured bacterium (assembly GCA_963545225.1). Lineage (GTDB taxonomy): Bacteria > Patescibacteriota > Gracilibacteria > Absconditabacterales > Absconditicoccaceae > HOT-345. The sequence continues at coordinate 7,423 of CAUUID010000020.1, read as the reverse complement.
ATCGCTGCATCAAGACAAAAAGTCCTAAAAACAGAATTCAGATTGCTTTATTCCACAGCTCTCCTATGATCAAGAGGACATTGATCAATGCATAGAGTCAAAAGAGAAATGAGCTTTTATACGCATCTTTCTGCATTTTTTCCTCAGGTATATTAAGTCCAAATAGGACCTCTCATCCATAGAAAAGGAAATACGAAATCCCCCATGCACACACAAAAATCCCAATGAGTAATAACGCCAAAGAAATCTCAGGATCTTCCTTGATATTAAGCTGAGTAAGGGTAATAGCCAAAATCACTCCTCAAAAAATAATCTTAATACCAGAGGCAAGAGCATACATATTTACTGATCAAAGTTTCGGGATACGCATGAGCAGAGGAGTTAGGAGAGAAAATTAAAAGAATAGTATAAAGCTAACGATTAAAACTCAACATTTATGGTTTCTTTTTCAGCTGCTTGTTTTTGGTTTTCTAGAATAGTCTGGGTGTCAAGTTCAGCTTGTGAAGGGAGATAGAATGGATTTGCTCAGGTTTCATAGATTTTATGATAAATAATCTCCCAAAGTCCTTGCCCAAAAATCATAATCGGAAACACAACTAAAGTCGACTGATATGCCAGCATATAACGAGCTGAAACATCAACACTACCAAAAGTTCCTTTCCAAATAATCCCCAAAACTACAAGCGCAACGGCCAGTCCTACTGTGCACCCAGCTAATGATGATGCAGCATAGTTAGGATTTACAGCAAATTCTATCTGACAAAACGAGATGAAAACAGCGATTGCAACATAGAGTGCAAAAAGCACCACATCAGCCCCTGCTGTATCTTTCAAAATTACAAAAAGCCCCATCATAATAGCAAAGAGGATTCCGTTTGTGAGGAGAAGGAGTCCACTGACTTTTCACTGATGAATATATTTTTGCGAAAAGAAAACTCAGTATAAAAGCACTAAAATCTGACTCCCAAAGAAAGTAATCATAAACCCAAGAAAGAGGAGAATCAGCCATGCTAACGGATGAGCCTCAGCTGTCATCGCAACTCCAGTGGATACGGTATCAGTCTTTACCGCAACTCCAAATGCAGACATTACAACAAGCAAGATAATGCTCATCATCGCACCAACTACGACTCCAAGCAGCGTCTTCCCAAGCAAACTTCGCCCAGAAATATTTGACGGAGTGTTTATAATTTTATCAAGCTTGCTCCTTTCTTCTTGAGCAATATTCTGTGGACGAAAATTCATTTTCCCGCCATCAATTCATGGAACCTCAAATTGCATTCCTGGTGTAAGTTCATTCATTAAAACTAATAACTAGCGAATAAAACTGATTTTTTCTAAACTTTTGATAAAGGTTGACCTATTGCTTTTATTGGTGCTGGTATAGGAGATGAGGAGCACTTTCTCCTGCATATCAATAGCATATTGTGCTGCATACAGTCCAAGGCCTCTAGGATCTGTGATAGAATAGGTTTTTAGAATAGTCGGATAATGAGAGCTTGAAGTCTGAATTCTAGATTTTTTTGTTGTTTCCTGACTAATAGTATATCCGTAGAGTCTCAGCTGATTGAGTGATTGTTGCATATAGGAGACAAGCGGAACCTCAATACTAAACTGATCAATAATCATACTATCAAGAATTGCATTTTTATCCTGATTGATTTCCTGATAGGTAGCGCGCTGATCCAAGGTTTTGATCCTTCTCATTTCTGGAATCAACTCTGCCTCCCAGCTAAAATCTAGTGTTTTGATAGATAATTGATGGGTGGTAACTCCACATCAGATCAAAAACAGACTTATTACTGTGATAAGTGTTCATTTCAAAGTTTTCCACATCTTTTCTGCTCTTTTAGATAAAGATGAAGAGCATTGCCAGTGCAAGTCCAACGATAATCCCAATGAGAAATGATTTTTTTAAGATATTTTCCTTTACCTCACTCATCTGTGCATCAATACTTTTCCCAGCCCAAATCAATGAGATCAAATATCCTACCATACACCCACAAAACAATAAGTATCCTGGCATCAAAATCATCCCAATTGTCGTAAACAGATACTCTCCAAAAAATAACTCACCTCTAATGAGAAAAACTCACATAATCAGGGTGGTAAAATAGAAAACTCGTCTTAATATTTGAAAGAGGATTGCCATCAGCACTTTCATCTAAATGAGTAAAACGCTCTTATCGTATCTTTTCTGATTGGAAAATCAAGCAAAAGTCTGCCTCCATCTAAAATGGGAAAATAAAAAGCAGATCCCATCAGGAGATCTGCTTTCAGATTTTTTTCTTTCGTTTTATTCAATATCTACACTAGTTACTTTACCATTCTTAACTGTTGCATTTACGCGACCAGGTCTAAGGTCTGCAGTTAGTGCATTAGCTTTACCATCTTCTTCAGCAATACGGAAATCTACTCCATTTTCTTTTGCTTTAGCTTGAGCCTCTGCGACACTAAGACCTACATATCCAGCTTCCTGAGATGCTCTATAAAATTCCCATTCATCTTTTTCTTCTCCGTTTGCTAGTTTACAAACTCCGTACTCAGATCAGTCTTCATCCTTTTTAATTTCGCTAGTTCCTCACTGTGCTACACAGTATTCGCTTGCTGGGTTTGCAATTTGAGTTTCTGTCTCAGTTCCTGTTTGAGTGTTAGTGTTCGCGTTATCAAGACATTTAGGTTCTGCATAGGTTTCGCAGAACATCTCTGTACAAGCAGGTTCTCCACCTAAGGCTCTTGTACAAGTGTTACATCCATCAGAAAAGCTCTGACAACTCTGTGGGATTAGTGTTTTCCAACTGTCTTCATTGTACTGTGAAGATGTTGTTGTTCCAGAAGTTTGAGCTACATCTGGAGTGTTTTGTGTTGTAGGTCCACATCCTGCGAGAACAAGTGATGTTCCAACAGCAAATGCAACTACAGAAACGAATTTTTTCATAATATTAGAAATAGAATATAAAAAACTGAATTGGTAATTGCGCTTCTCAATATTTTTGAGTGGGGAAAGTTACCTTAATAATAAAAATATTTTTCCAAAAATCAACCCCTAAAAGGATTTTTGATTTTCGCTAGTACTTAACTTGTATTTTGAGCTAGGGGAAACTAGTTTATAGTCCTGAAAATTATCTCATTCTCTCCAAAGATGACTAAGAGCTCTTTCAAAATATATCTCACATCACAAAAAATGAAAATGTCAGGATAAAAAAGAATTAAAATAAACCAGATTTTTCCTTTTTTATCCAAAAATGGCTATACTTAGAGATGATTTTTATCTTTATATAAAGAGAAAAAACTATGAATATTCAGAAATTTTTACTTGGAACTTTGATCGTCCTATGAGGAACTTCGCTCTTGCAAGGAGGAGCCTTTGCACAGGAGGAGCAATCCCTCTCGGGAGACGTTGCATTGCTTGGTTCAGAGCTCAGTCAGGATGCTGCATTCAAATCTGCAGTAGATGAAGTCACTTATTTGAGGCTAAGTCTTTTTGATTTTAGGCAGAGTCTCAAACAAATGGATGCCGCTGAGAGAGAAAAAAATCAGGGAAAACTTGACCAGCAATATAAAGAAGCCAGAGTTGAGATGATTAAAGTGATTCATGACTTGGATAATTCAAGTTTAAGAATTACTAAGCTGCTTCAGCGTCTGTATGAATACAAGTTAAAGCTAACAGAGCAGATTCAACAGCTCACTGAAACCAAAGGACACTTGGAAGTTTGAAAGCAATATCTCAATCAGCTTTTGTACATTGCGTACAAGATGCAGAGAGAGATTTATGATGAAAGCTGAGATCACATTGATGAACTCAAGGTTTTTGCAAAGACTAGCCAAATTCCTCAGCTCTTGGCTGGAAATGATACGCTTCAAATCTTGCTCGTTCAGATCAATGAACTCCTCAAGCAAGCGACAGTAAAAGAAAAAGAAAAAACTGAACTTATTTCCTCTCTTGTAAAACTCAAAACTGATTCACAAAAAGCACTACTTCACTATAGCGCTGAGATTCAAAAACTTAAACAAAAAAAGGAATATCTCGCAACATTTATGCAACTGTATAAAGAAAAAAAACTTGCGATTGCTCTTCTGACCTGAGCAGCTGCTGAAAGTAAGTGACTCCATGAGGCGATCAATGAAATGGTTTCTACAATAGTTTCAAAAAATATTGATCAGACAAACGGAATCCCAGAAGCAATCAAAACCCTTAATGAAAAAACAGATTCCTCTGAAAATGAAAAATCTCCAGTAGCATGGCCAAGCTATCCTGTTCGTCAGATTTTGACTATTTTCAAGGATCCAAGCTTTGAGAAGGAAAATGGGTATAAAAATTTAGGTATTGAGTTGGCGGTTGACCAATGAACACCTGTCTATTCGATGAGAGATGGTGTAGTATATCATACTGATACTGGTTCTGGAGCGATTAGTTGGCTAATGATTATGCATTCAGATGGGTATATTTCAACATATGCATATATGAGTTCTATCGCTGTGAAAAAGGGGGATATCGTTCGTAGAGGACAATTTATCGGAACGAGCGGAGGTGAACCTGGTACAGAAGGTGCAGGATTCCTCTCAAAGTCTGCAAATCTGACCTTCCAACTTTTCAAAGATGGGGTTGCAATAGATCCGCTAACGGTTCTTGATCTCAGTGTCGTTCAGGACAAAGAAAAAGTATTGCCTGAGGAATATAGACTCAAATATTTTAATGATCACTATGTGAGGCCAATCAACGTAGAAAATCTGACCTTTATCAAAGGGGATACAGTAGATCAAAGAGCCCAGACTTTTTTGAATAATTATGCGGTAGGAGTCTATAAAGACCTTGCATTTTGGGATCAAGTAGTGGCAGGAACAAATATTGATAGAGATATGGTGATCTGTATTGGTTTTGCTGAATCAACACTGGGAAAATTCCTCGCAACAGACAATAATATTGGTAATGTGGGAAATAACGATAGAGGAGATCGTATTGCTTATGAGAACCCATATAATGGAGCAAGATTGATTCCTTTTACGCTCAATAACCAGTATCTTGGAAACTACCATACGATTAAACAGCTCTCAAGATATGGAAATAGTGATGGAAAAATTTATGCCTCTAGTCCAATCAACTGGCAGAGTAATGTGCAAAAATGTCTCTCGAAGATTAAAGCCTACTATGTGCCTGAGGATTTCCCATTTAGAACTGGGGTAAATCCTAATGCAAAAGCAAATGCTTGAGCTGAACCTCTCAAGACTGAGAGAAATACGCTCATGAGTGGCGCTACTCAGACAAAGCTTGCTGGAATTCCTGTAGCAAGCAAAAAAACTACAACATGAAACCAATAATCAAATATGTCTAGTAGAAAACTCTGATCAAAAACTATAAAAATTTGACAAAATTGATGAAATGACTATAGTTTAAGCTAATGTTCAAAGAAATCTGATTTTTTAGTCTTTTTTTCCAAGACGATGAGCAATAAAACAAAAACAAATTTTATATCAGCTTCTGTAAAAAAGGTACTTTCTCTTTCGCTTTTAGTGACTGGAGGTGTGGTGATGAGCAGTATGGCACTTGCCCTCTTACTTCAAGACACTGCTAGCTCAAATAATGAGAAAGTTCAGGTATGAGGTATTCAAAGTAGAGTACAATACTTGACCGGTATGACGCTCAGCTGAGCAAACGGCGATCGTATCAAGTTTGAATATAAAGAGGATACGAATGCCCTAAATTTTAATGGAGCAATGAATCTGCATGCGCTTGTAATTGGTAGTACAAACCAGGGAGCTACAGGATCAACAGTTATCGGAGGAAATAATAATGTTGTAAAATGAAACTGACAAAATGCGGCGATTATCGGAGGAAGTAATAATACGACGAATGATACCACAAGTTCAATAATTGCTGGAGCTACAGGAAGTAGTATCACGAATGTACAGGACAGTGCGATCTTTTCTGCTGAGGGAACTATCATTGGCTCTGATAATACAACAGATACAATGTTTATCGTCTGAGGAAAGGGGCATGTAGCGAGAGGAAGAAATACCAACTTTATCGCTGGATCAGAAAAAATTCAAACTGATCAAAATGCTCAAAATAATGTTCTTATTGGAAAAAATATTCGTTCAAATCAGAGTAATATCTTTGTATGGTCAAATGGAAATACAGAGCTAACTCCTCAGAAGGGAAGTGCTTTTTATGTAAATTCAACTGCTGGGTTCGGTCTCAATACTAATAATCCACAAGCAGCACTTGATATTGCAAATGGAGGACTAGCGTTCAATAAAGTATATCAGCTTTCTGAAATTTCTGATGTAAATATTGCAGGTGTACATACCGTAGTTCAAAAAGATGGAAAGCAGGGAGTCTGTGGATATAATGGATCAACTTGGGTTCCACTTACGCTGAATGCTGAGAGAGAAGGACTTTGTACAGCAAGTACGCAGTCTACACCTCCAAAACATGCAACGAGCACAATATCTGGTGCGGTGCAATTTTCAGGGCAACCAGTAATAACTAACGGAACGACACTTCTTCATCAGGTATGGTCTGGTGGTATGAATAATAATCATGGAGGATGGCTGAATCATCCTTGGACCTATAAACATACAGGACCTCTTGATAATGGAGACTACAGATGTGGTATAGGATTTCACATGGGAAATCCTACTCCAGATGGAATAAAAAATACTGACTGTAAAGCCTGTTCTCCTATCACAAATCAGCGAGATTGGAGAAGTAATGGTAAAAATGATGATTGTGACTTTAGCTGTAAAGCAGGGTTTAAAAAAGTCGGAAGAACCTGTACAGCATGTGAGGTTGGTACTTATACAACAGATGGTACTGTAGCTAATAGCTGTGCAAGTTGTACCAATAAGCCTGCTAATGCTCATTATACAACTAATGGAATAAATGCTAATGCTTGTCAGTGGGCATGTGATGCGGGATATCACAATGTTGGATGAGCATGTAAAAAAGCTATTTGGCAAAAGACTGATACTTATACTTGTAATGTTGCGGGTGGAACGTGGAAAGATGATAAGATAGTAACAACTTATCATTGTGCGTTAGAAGAAAATAGAGGTGTTTCAGTTCCTGAACATATCTGTAATCACTGGTGAGCAAAGCCAGCCACAACAACTGTTGTAAAATGAGATGTAAATTGTAATCCTCCTCAGTGGGAGACAAATTGGAATTGTCCGACTCCAAACTGTAATATCTCAAGAATCGCTGGAAAGTGTGGAGGAGCAACCGAGGCAGTAACTTGTATTCAACACAAGAGAGATAGAGCATGAAATAGTTATGAAACGAGAACTCAATCTCAGCAAAAAGCATGTACAAGAGGATGTGAAACTGCACTATGTGGAGGTGCAAACGGTGTAGCTACCAAATATCAGCCAACTGCACTCTGTGCAGCAGGTACAGCATCAGCTGTAGGAGGTAATCCAAGTG
>CAUUID010000019.1:0-21973 GCA_963545225.1 uncultured bacterium | reverse complement strand
ATACTAATAGTCTCTCCTGGATTAACATATCTCTGTGGTTCTTTCTCTAAACTTGTAGTCAAGTGCAAAAGCCAATTCTTACTTACCCCTAAAATATGCTGATAATACTCATTATCCAAAGCTGAACTTGAAACACGGAATCCCATCGAATCATTAATCTTTTTTCACTCAATGATTTTCTCAGCACAAGAAGCTAATGATTTCTTTCTCTGAGAAAGGCTGAAATCTGTATTATAAAGCCTATTTTGAATATTGACCTCATTTTTTAAGAACTCCCCTCCGATCTCAAAAAGGTGCTGAGTCGTCTTATCCCACTCAAAACGAGGATCTAAAGATTCAAAATACTTTCCTTTATGAATTCCTAACTGATCATTGGAAAGTGCCCAAATAATATCACAAAATTGAGATGTTTTTTTTGCCCATTCTTCATTCCCAAGATTTCAATATCTCCCATGTGGATTATGTTTCTCTCTCTCTACTAGATAAGCAATTACATCAATATAATCCTCTCCTGAAACCTTAATATTCTGTGCTATAAAAGGATAATCCCCATCATGAAAAACCTGATTTATACTTTTTCACCATTCATTCCAAACTAAAGTCGCATTATAGAACAGTGTGTATAGATAATCAACTGACTTAGATGAAAATTTAAGAATTTCTATTTTTTCTCAATTTTGATCAACACTTTCAACTTTTTCAAACGCCTCATCTCCAAATTTCTCATGGAGAAGTTTTCCTAATTGTGCTTTAACATTAAATTTTGCAATATTTTCTCCTTGCCTATATTCCTTATGCCCTTGAGTTAAAAATTGTCTATACATAGGATGTTTTGACAAATACGATCTTCTCTTATTTCTTAAATTGGTAAAAAAATCCTGAATTCCTTCCTTATAAGCCTCAATTAGTTCCTGTTCATCAACCTGCCTCTCAATCAAATCAAAAATCTCATCTTGGATTCTATCTTCCGTAGCATGCAAAAGTGGATTCTTGATCGTAGAAGCATTAGAAATAAATTTACTATTTTCCTCCTTACCTAGCTCCCTAATCTTAAAATCTGGAGTAATTGAAAGACCTCTACAAGAATCAGCATTCCTCCCAATTCAATCAATCAATAAAAGTTCAGTTAATTTTCACTTAATAGTCCTCTCAAGAGAGGTATACTTTTTCTTAATCTGATCAGTATGTGCAACGCGAACATTTATAGCAGAAGTCATTTTATTAGAGGAATAAGGAACTAAAAAAATCCTGAATCAAGATTCAGTATACTCAAAAAATATATTTTGTCAATTATTTAATAGTGATATTTTTTACCTGTCCAGAGTGTTGTACAGCGATAAAGCTGTTCTATCAACGTCAATTTCGCGAGCCCATGGGGCAAAGTTATCGCTCCAAACGACCACTTTTTGATTTCAGGGAACGCATCAATCAAAGCCTTCTCATCAACACCATAGGGTCCACCAATAATAAATACCGTATCTTTATTACTTAATATATCTGCTATCTCAAGTGTAGAAAAGGTTTTTCCCTCTTTGATCAAAAGAATTTTTTGCCAATTTGCATATTTTTTTCAGAGCACCTCAATCAGATTTTTTGTCTCTTTTTGAATTACAAACTGATGATTATCATCCTTCACAGGCTTTAAATCTTCAATCTTTATCTGTTTTCAAAGCCTCTTTTGATATTCAGCAATCGCAGAGGCAAAATGTTTATCTGAATCAGAAATTGAGAGCACGCTAAACATCAAAAATTTAAAATGAGAATAAAATCTATCCAAGAGGATGCAAGTCGTAGTTTATAAATTATCTGAAAAATTCATTGAAACAGAAAGGTCGTTAACAATAATATTTAATTTATAATCCTTTTTATAAAATTTAGAACTGAGGTTAAATAATAGAACTCACATTTTCATATTGAATATGCATAAAATTAAATTCTCAAGAATCTAGTACAGCTTCACTAAACTTATCAAAACTAACAGGATAATAACGAAGTGTTGGTCTTCACGGATCATGTATTATTACCTCGTTATTTTCATTTATCGAGGAAACTAAAATAACATGCCCTCCATTATTTCCCTCCTCTTCTGGTTCATCATGCAAAATATGATACGAAACTCAAAACATAAATAGACTATCATCTGATTTATCTTGCTTCAGAATAGACAATAAATCAGTATCATATACTTTTTTAATTTGATCTGATTTCATAATTTTTTTTTCATAAGTAACATCACTCAAATCAATTTTTATATCATAAATAGGAATCTCAAAAAAGCCATCCTTAATAAATTTATGATATTTAGGACTGATAACATCAAAAATTTTTGTTACAGGATTGCTTAAGTATTCCGAATATTGTTCAAAAGACATACTAGAATAATATGTTATACGGAATCCCAAGAGGGACAATCTATACGCAATTTCTGGTATATCTAGCATTTCATATCCAGAATAGTTCCCTGCCTTCATAAGTTTCATCATTTCTCGATTATTTTGTCGACAAAACTGAGTATTCCAAAAGAAATTCATAACTCACATACAGCAAGCCAAAGAGCAATATCCATCAACTCAGTCTGGAAGAAATGGCTTTTGATACACATATCCAGTCATATTAAATATTTAATTTCAATATAAAAAATACTTACAGCTAATGAAAAAACTGTAAGTATTAACAAACTCAGACTATGCAGCGAGCCTTTCCTGTTCAAAAATGTTATCATCTCTATCATCTTCTGAAATAGTAGATCTACTTTTACATCAACTACAACTAGCACATCTACTATTACAAGAACACTTTGTTGCTAAAACATCTGCAAGTTCTTTTTTGGAATTTTCCTCAATAGAAACATCAATTCACTCCTCTTTGAGATCATCAATAAATTTCTGTAATTCTAGTACCATCTGATCAATAATCAAAATACAAATATACAGAACTTATAATATTTTTATATAGAATATCAAGTAAATCTTTCGGAATCTTCACAAAATAAATTAGTACAAAATATATTTGTCCTCTACTCCTTCATAAAAACTCCTAATCCTCAAAATATCTCCTTTCATCATCCCCTCATCTTCCAAAAGCTCGATAAAACCTTTATTCTGCATCAACTGCCAAAAATAATGCTCCGCTTCGTCATTTCCCCACGGCAAGGTAAAGACCATCTTGCAAATCTCGCGATTTTGAATATACCACACCTTCGCAAAACGGCTCTCAAGCTCCTCAATATAGCCCTCCTCGATCAAATGGGGCTTTTCCTCATCAGTAACCTCAGTGATCAACTCATATCCCTCATCTTCATCAACATTTTCTTCCTCCTTTTGATAGGTATCAAGCTCCATCTCAACACTTTCAGTCTTTTGAAGCAGTTCTGCAAACTTTCTCAAAAGCTCATCAATTCCATAAAAAATCCCAGCTGAAGTAACAAAAGTATTCTTTTCTAAAAGAGGCAAAGAAAGCTGACTTAACCTCTTCTCCCTGAGGAAAGCATTGATATTATCCCAGAAAATCGTCTGATATTCTCTCAAAACCTCTTCATCATTGATCAAATCCCACTTGTTCAGCACAAAAACCACACGCTTGCTCACAATTACCTCATCATTTTTCTCCGCTTCAAAGCAGATCAATCCATTTTCCTCTCTAAAGACAAAATTCAGACTTTCTCCCTCATCGGCAAACTTCTGATTCAAATACAGCATAATCTCATCAATCAACTGAATCGTCTCACGCATTCCAGCCTCAAATCTCCCCAAATCTGCAACAAATGCAAAAACCCTTGATTTCAAAACATGCCTCAAAAACGCATTTCAAAGTCCCTTTCCATCACTTGCTCCTTCTATCAATCCAGGGATATCAATGACATTAAAGCGGAAATTCCCAACAGAAACTGAAGCTAAATTTGGCACCAATGTAGTAAACGGATACTCGGCAACTTTCGCCTTCACATCAGCCATACAGTTGATAAGCGAAGATTTTCCAACACTTGGGGTTCAAATCAGCCCGACATCTGCCAAAAGCTGTAGTTCAAGAACGATTTCCCTTTTATGTCCTGGCTCTCAGAGAATATAAAAATTTGGATACTGATTTACCGAATCCTTAAAATGAATATTCCCCTTTCCTCATTCACCTCAGGCTAATATCCTCAGTTTTTGCCCATCATGTTCCATTTGTGCCAGAAGTCTCCCAGTCTCTGCATCCTTGATCATCGTTCAAACTGGAACTACAAGCTCCAAATTCGCTCAATGTGCTCAGTATTGATCCTTTGTTCTTCCTGGCTCTCCTGCCTTCGCCTTAAAAATCTTCTTATACTTGTAGTCAATAAGCGTATTTTCATCTTTTGAAGCAACAAAGTAGATATCACCTCAGTTCCCTCAGTCTCAACCATTAGGTCCTCAAAAGGGAACTCAGCTCTCCCTTCTTCCACTCGCAATACCATCTCCTCACTTCCCAGACTCTATAGAAATTTTCACCTCATCATAAAACTGCATCAAACAACCATTCCAAAGATAAAATCAGCCTCAGTATAGGTTTTAGCGAACACTTTGCAAGGAGATTTATTAATCAAAAAAAGACAAAACAAAAAAGCTGAGATCTGATTTCGTTTAAATCTCAGCCATAATATCAGTCACAATTGCATTAAAGACGTCCATTCCCTCATCAGTCAATACAAAACCATCCTCATTACCGATCAAAAGTCCCTGCTCACGATATGCCTCAATCTTTACTATATAATTCGGCACTAAAATTTTTTCATACTTTTTCAAGTTCTTCACTCAACTATCAGTCCTTAAGCTTAAGAAAAACTCCTCAATCAAGTAATCCTTTTCCCCAAGTGGCTCAAAACCAAGTGGATCCAAAAACTTCCCTTCACAGTAAAAATTAAAATTTGGAGTATTCTTAAATCTGAGTCAATATTCAGGTTTTTCTTCCTGTTTGAAATAACTAAGCAGCTCTGGAGTCAAAAGTTCTGGATTTAGAAAAGATGAAGAATTCAGACCTAAACCGAGATAATTTTCCATTGTCCGATACACTCTATTATGAATACTAGATTTCCCAAGATGAGCAAAATTCGAAAGTTCATACCTAGAATATCACGCATCCAAAAGAATAGACTTTAAGAGCGAAAACTCCTCATAAATATCCTCATCTGTCCCAAAATATTCCCCAGAGATCAGAGTATCCGTATTTTTTCTTTTCCAAACTTGATTTTCAAACAGCTCTAACGTATAAAGGGAGAAACTATCAGCAAATCACGAATTCACAAAGCGAGAAAAGAAATCTAAAGCTGACTGATTTCGAAGATAACGATTTCATTTTTTACTCTGATTTCGCTTTCCAAAGGCAATAAAATCAAAATTAAATACTGTTGAATCCGTTTTTAGCTCTTGCAATCCTCTCAAAAATTCAACTAATGCAAGAAAAAGACTATGCCTACCAGAAAGTTGCAAGACCTCATTATCAAAACTTTGAATACCAAATGAAAACCTAATTCTTGGATATTTTTTTGCATAGCGTGACTGGATTTTACGAATAATTTCATAAATTTCCTCTTCTGGATACGGATTAAATTCAAAACTCAATTCCGCTAAATTTTCACAATCAAAATATTTCTCCATCATTTCGATCATCTGAATAAGCCTATCAGCACCGAGCAAATTTGGAGTCCCCCCTCAAAAATAAAGCGTCTTAATTGGCTGATGAGAGAGGTGTTTTGCATAAAATGCAGTTTCCTGCTCAAGTGCTGACAGATAAGTTTCTACTGAATCAGATTTTTCCTCCATCGGAAAAGTAGAAAAAGCACAATACTTGCACTTTGACTGACAAAATGGGATATGCAAATATAAAGAAAGCATAAAAAATCTGATCAAAATAAAGAAACTAAGCCTTTGCTAATTCATACGTATCCTTTGCAATCATCAACTCTTCATCAGTTGGGATCACAATAACTTTAACTTTACTTGTTGGAGTGGTAATCACTCTCTCCTCTCCTCTAAAATTATTTACTGATTCATCAAAATCAACTCACATCCAGTTAAGCCTTTCTGCGATAAGTTTTCTTTGCAATGCTGAATTTTCAAGCACACCTGCTGTGAAAACAATAGCATCTACCCCTCAAAGCAATGCTGCATATCCTCCAATAGTCTTCAAGATAGCATTGGTATACATCTCAAGAACAAGTGTTTCTCTCTCTCTTCCTTCAAAATACCCAGCCTCAATATCTCTTAAATCACTTCCTATCTGAGAAACTCCAAGCACACCAGATCTTTTATTCATGATAGTATCAACTTCTTCAGCACTAAGTCCTTCCTTTTTCATAATAAAAGGAATAATCGCTGGATCAATAGCACCACATCTGGTTCCCATCATCAAACCATCAAGCGGAGTGAACCCCATTGAAGTTTCAATAACTTCTCCATTTTGAATTGCCGTAATACTCGCCCCATTACCAACATGGCAGGTAATAACCTTTGCATCAGGCTTTCCTAAAAGTTCTATTGCTGTTTGATATACGTATTTGTGAGAAGTCCCATGAAACCCATACCTTCTAATTTTATACTGCTCATACCATTCATAAGGCAAGGGATAAAGGAAATGATCAGGCTTCATAGTCTGATGAAATGCTGTATCACATACTACAACCATAGGCACACCAGGAAGCATCTTTTCACAAGCCTCAATTCCCATGATATTTGCTGGATTGTGCAATGGAGCTAGAGAAATCAATTCTTTAAGTTTCTCCTTAACTTCTTCAGTTACAAGAACTGACTTTGGAAAATACTCTCCTCCATGAACAACTCTATGCCCAACTGCACCAATTTCATCGAGAGATTGTATTGCTCCATATTCAGGATTAGTCAAAATATCTAAAACTCTATGGAGAGCCACCTCGTGATCTACAATTTCTTCATTAAAAACTTTTTTTTCTCCACTCGCAGTCCTATGAGTAATAATTCCTCCAGAAATTCCGATCCTCTCCACAAGCCCCTTTCCAAGGATATTCTGATCTTGCATATTAAAAACCTGATACTTGAGAGATGAACTCCCTGAATTCACAACCAAAACTTTCATACGACTCGTACATAAATAAATATAAAAAAATGTGCCTCCTACTGTATGGAAAGCAAGTAAAAAAGCAATAAAAAATCTGATTTTTCTCAGCTTTTTCATCATGATACTCAATACTATTATTTTCTTTTCAAATATCATCTGTATCTCATTTTTCAATGCTGACTACTTCTTGCATTTTATGAGCTAATAGCTATAGTAAAACGATGAAAAAATCAGTTTTTAAAATTTTTGCAGATTTGAAATGCTAGATAAATATAATGCACAGGAAATCGAATCAAAACGATGAAAAGTCCGAGAAGAAAAAGGCTACTTCGAAGCCAAGATGGAAGAAGGAAAACCAAACTATAGTATCGTAATTCCTCCTCCAAATGTAACTGGAATCTTACATATGGGACATGTATTAGATCTTTCAATCCAAGATGTACTCGTAAGACGAAAAAGAATGTCTGGATACAATACCTTATGGATGCCGGGAACCGATCACGCAGGGATTGCCACACAAAATAAAGTAGAAAGAAGTCTTGCTGAAGAAGGACTTACCAAAGAAGATATCGGAAGAGATGCCTTTTTAGAGAGAACATGGCAGTGGAAGGAAAAATACTGAGGAGTAATCACAACTCAGCAGAGAAAATTCTGAGCATCACTTGACTGGAAAAAAGAGAGATTCACCATGGATGAGGGGCTCTCAGAAGCTGTAAAGCAAAACTTTGTAGATCTCTACCGTGATGGATTGATCTATCAGTGAGAGTACATTGTAAATCGATGTCCTAGATGCGGAACAGCACTCGCAGATGATGAAGTTGATTACGCAGATAAAGAGTGAAATTTTTGGGAAATCAGATATCCAATTCCAGGTAGTGAAGAAAGCCTTATCCTAGCAACTACCAGACCTGAAACAATGCTTTGAGATACTGGAGTTGCAGTCAATCCTGATGATCCAAGATACCTGCACCTCATCTGAAAAAAGGTAATCGTTCCTCTCGTAAATAGAGAAGTACCTATCGTAGCTGATCACTATGTAGATATGGAGTTTGGAACTGGAGTGGTAAAAATGACTCCAGCTCATGATCCAAATGATTTTGAAGTAGGGAAAAGAACCTGACTTGAAATTCTAAACATCCTCACTCCTGATGCAAAAATCAATGAAAACTGAGGGGAATACGCAGGACTTGACCGCTTTGAAGCAAGAAAGCAGATCGTTGCAGACCTTGAAGCTCAAGGCTATCTTGTCCAAGTAAAAAAACACAATCACGCAGTAGGACACTGCTATAGATGTAATACGGTTATTGAACCAAGAGTTTCAAAGCAATGGTTCGTAAAAATGAAACCACTTGCAGAACCAGCACTCGAAGCAGTGAGATCCGGAAAGATTAAAATTCAACCAAAAAGATGGGAAAAAGTTTACTATAATTGGCTAGAAAATATCAGAGATCGATGTATCTCTAGGCAAATTTGGTGGGGACACAGAATTCCCGCTTGGTACGGACCAGATGGACAAACCTTTGTAGCAAAAAATGAACAAGAAGCTAAAAATCAGGCTTTTGAGTTGTATCAAAAAGAAGTAGAACTCACTCAAGAAACTGATGTTTTGGATACCTGGTTCTCATCAGCATTATGGCCTTTTTCAACAATGGGATGGCCTGAAAAAACTGAACTTCTTCAGCATTTTTACCCAACTTCTACACTCGTAACTGGTGCGGATATTATCTTTTTCCGAGTAGCGAGAATGGTAATGATGGGAATGTACCAACTAGGAGAAGTACCATTTCATGATGTAATGTTTCACTGAATCGTGAGAGATGAACTTGGACGTAAGATGTCTAAGTCATTAGGAAACTCACCAGATCCACTTGATCTTGTAGCCGAATATTGAGCAGATGCAATCAGATTTACTATGATCTACAATACCTCTGCTGGACAAGATGTACACTTCTCTGAGAAGCTCCTTGAAATGGGTAGAAACTTTGCAAATAAGGTATGGAATGCAACAAATTTTGTGCTCATGAACCTAGAAGGATTTGATCCAAAAAAGATAGAAAAATCAGATTTGAATTTTGAACTTGTAGATCGTTGGATTTACTCAAGATTACACACTACTATTCAACAAGCAGTTGAGAAACTTGATACCTATACCCTCGATGAAGCGGCAAAACTGATTTATGAATTCATTAGAGGTGATTTCTGTGATTGGTATCTAGAGATGGCAAAAGTAAGACTTTACGGAAATACTGATCAACAGAGCAAAAACACCGCACAATGGGTATTATGGGATGTGCTCAAACAAAGTTTACAACTCTTGCATCCATTCATGCCGTTTATTACTGAAGAACTTTGGCAGCAGCTTTGAACTGGAGAAGAGACGATCATGCTTTCTCGCTATCCAATCGCAGATCCAAACCAGGTTTCTCAATCTGATGAACAAGCAATGAGTTATATCCAAGAGGTAATTACTTCTCTCAGAAATATTAGAGCAGAAGCAAATATTGCACCTGGAGTTGAAATTGATGGATTGGTGAGAACTGAAAACTCACTTGAATTTGAAATTCTCACAGCAAACAAAGCATTTCTGATGAAACTCGCAAAACTCAAATCTCTTGAATTTGGAAAAGAGATTCAAAAGCCTGATTTATCAGGATTTAGAGTCGTTGGTAATTCTGAGATTATCGTTCCGCTACTTGATTTCCTTGATGTTGAAGCTGAAAAAAAGAAACTTCAAGACCAAATCAGCAAGCTAGAACAAGGAATCTCAAGCTGCGAGAGAAAGCTTAATGACCAAGTTTTTATGGGGAAAGCTCCTGAACATATTATCCAAAGAGAAAGAGACAACCTAGCTGAATACCAGCAGAAAATTGCGAAACTTCAAGAAAATATCAAACTCCTTGGATAAAGAAAAAAGAAAAACCTGAACTTCAATTCAGGTTTTTTATATATTAATAGATTTGCATATTTAGACCTCCCATCTTGTTAACTCCCATATTGATCGCGGTATATACAGGTCCTGACTGCTGAGCCGTCAGCTTAATTTCAACTTCTCAGTCCTTAACAAAGCTAATCGCTACTGGATCAATAGAAAGATTTGTACTACTAGCTACCAATACAATCGGCTGCTTTAAGACACCATTATACGCACTTCCATTGACCTTATTTTTAATTTGAAGTTTAAATGTAGTAGTTTCTCACTTCTTGAGCTGACTTTGAAGATTACCAGTAAAACTAATATCCCACTCACTAAAGAACTTCTTACCTACAGCATCAAGTCTACTCTCATCGAGCTTCACCAAACTATTTAATAATCCAGAATTCTGATTTTCAGTTGGTTTTTGCTCAGGAGCTTTCTGCTCTGGACTCGGTACTAAAGGTTGTGCAGGTTGCAGTGTTGGCACAGCAGGCTGAGTTGGCTTCTGTTCAGGAACTTTCTGTTCTGGAGCTGGGGTTGGAACCGGAGCCGATGGATGCTCAGGTTGAATTGGAGTCTCTTTACCAATATTTGAAAGTTTTTGGTAACTAGATTCAGCTTTTTGTTTATTGTACGCAAGAGCAAACTGTGAGAATGAACCTACTCCCTTGAAATGTTCTTTCCAGTATTGATCAAATGGAGTAATTTTTACCTTATCAGCACTCGCATGAATCAACATATTTTCACCAGCATAAATCGAAACATGAGTAATTTCTCTATTGTCTGGTGTCGCATAAGTATTCTTAAAGAATATTAAATCACCAACCTTCGCCTTTGATATATCTTCATACCAATATCCACCTGAAGAAAACTGAGAAGCCTGATCAGCAGCCATCTTTTCTAGAGTAATTCCTACCTGTCCAAAGATTGTTTTTGTATATTGACTACAATCTGTCGGTTCACCAGGAAGAGTACCAGTAGCCCCCAAAATATATGGACTATTTACATACAGCTGTGCAATCTTTAAAAGATGCTTACGATCCTGCATCTCTGTCAATGAAAGTTGAGGAGCTGCATTATGTTCTTGAGCATCTGCTGATGCAGTATGTGGCAATTGAGCCTTTGCATTTTCGAGAAATGGAATAGGATCGAGATTATGTTCAAACATTTCCGCTCTACAAAGTCCCTGATTAATAACTTCAATACTTCACTTTTTCAAATCAGCACAATTCTGAAATGCATAAACTGGTTTTCCTGTAGTTCCCTTATTGATCTCAAAATGCACATGATTTCCACCAAGTCACCCCATAGTTGTTCCACTATTTCATATCGTTCAGATTTTTTGACCTACTGAAACTGGCTGCCCTTTTTGTACCGAGATAGTATCCATATGCCCATAAGTAGCAAAATAGAGTACCCCATTATAAACGAACTGAATCTTCACAACATTTCAATATCCAGCTTGAGGACCAGCATAATAGACCTTTCCATTTGCAATAGAGTACAGTGGAGTCCCCTTAGCAGAGGCGATATCTACTCCATAATGACTTCCCTGATCAATCGCCCATCCACTCAAATAATTTCCACCAAAAAGTACGGTATAAATATCAGTATAGAGCTTATTTCCAGCATATTTTTGATAATCAGCATTTTGAATCAATGGTAAATTGATCTTACAAGAATCATCAAGCTTAGACCACTCCTCTGATCTACATTCCAGTTTAGCTACTTCTTGGAGCGGATAAACGAGCTTCATATTATTTGGAGTCAAATCACCATTTCCAAAAATCCAAGTACAAAAACTAAAAACCGCAACGATCATAATTTCTCCAAGATAGATCATCTTTTGATTCACTTTATTGGAAAAATTAAAGGTTTTATCAATTCTTCTCCCCTTATTGTGTTTTTTGAGCATTCTAAGCCCAAACTTTTTATGAAGAGTACTACGAAAGTTCTCATACTTGGTCCATTTTGTTTGCATTGTTTTTGTGCTAGTATTTAAAACTACAAAACTAATTTTAATCACAAAAACAAAAAATGTCAACTTTTTACAAACTTTTTTAATATTTTAGCAATATATAAGTTATTAAGTAAAGAAATAAAGAATATAAAAAAAATCTGAATAAAAAAAGGCAAGTTTTACTCAAAAACTGCCTTATATTGTATAGCAACAATCAGTCCTTACCTCTTCTCTGCTACTAAGAGATGGCCAGTTACTACCTTAGAATCACAGACATCACGAAGTGGCATTATCCCTGTAAAGAATCAGATTTCTTTCGCTTCTTTTTCTATTTCCTCAATAGTATGTGGATATTGAACGATTTTAAATCTTTTTGCATTAATATTCCAAAGGAAAAGCCTTCTTTGTAAAAAATGCCCAATCAAAATCTGACCATTTGGTCTTAAAACACGATAAGCTTCAGCAAAAAAATGCTCTAAATCCTCAATATGCTCAAGCAAAAAAAATGCACATAAGAAATCAAACGATTCATCTTCAAACATAGTCCAGTCCTGTTGCAAATCACAAATCACTTTTACTCCCTTAGAAGGATGCTTTGCTAAAAGTTTCTCAGCACAATCGCAAGCTACATATTCATCTGGAGAGATTTTCATAAGTTGCTCGTACATTCTCCCATCTCATGCCCCCAAGTCCAAAACACGATAGCCCTTTCTCTCTCTCGGAACAAATCTATTGAAATCCAAGCTATAAAAAGAATTCAAATGCGGCCAATATTTTTTGTACTCAGTTTCAGTAAGATTATATCCCTCTTTAGAGTCTAAAAGCAGTGTATGCTTACTATCATATGCCATCAAAAAGCAAAAAAATCTAAAAATCTGACTTCAGATCAGTATAGAGAACTCAGCAAAAGAATCAAGGAAACTTGCATTTTCACAAAAAAGAAGCTATCTAGAGAAGAAATTTCACTAGTCTTAAGCGATATTTCTGATTCTCAAACCAAGAAAAAAAATCTAATTTTTTTGCTTTTTTACTCCCCTATCTGTATAATAGAAAAGAATATTTTATCTCAAAAACAATAATGCAAATCTCAGATACCTCTCCAAAACTCTGATTGCAATATTCTAGCAACAATGATTTCTTTCCAGAAAGCATTGAGTTTTTGCAGAAAATCTGATTTGTAAATATTCTCTGTATTGATATGTATGTCAAATATTCTTTTCAAAAGATGAGCCGAGCAACACTCGTTCAAGGAGCAGAGATCGATACTTATGACAATGATCATATGATCAATGATACCTTTTTTGTTCATAAGATTACTATCCCTAGAGAAACCAGTATCACACGTGCCTTAGTCTACATCAAACTCAATCAAAAGAAATCAATGTCTGCCCAAGATATTATCTCGTTTGTAAAGTCGATACCTATGGTTTCGCTGTTATTATTCTGATTTTTGTCTTTTTTGATCCCATGAACCGTTGGGAAAGTGCTCCAATTCGTAAATCTGATCGCATTTTTGATTTTCCTTTTATACTTTGCATATAAATTTATCAGGCATCTCCTAACACTTACTAGAAACAAAAATACTGCAGTACAGGACCACAGTGTCACTTATATCAATCCTTATGACCTAAAAATTTTCACTAAAGAAGTTAAACAAAAAATCGAAGAGCTCAAAGACTCAGGCGTAACTGATATCGCAATTGATAGAAACAACCTCTACTTCAAGCAAGACTTGATCGATACCACAGACCGTACAGTAGTATGAGAATTACTTGGTCAGATCAAGCCTTTTGATGAAGAGAGGAAAAGAAAAACGATGGAGAAAATGATCGAGATCTTCTGAAATCCAGATTTTTTAGCCCTTTTTAAAGAAGAAAATGCAAGTTAAAAAGTGGCGAGATTCACTCAGCAATTACTTTTCACAAACCAAAGAAAAAATCTGAAATCAAACTCAGAATTTTTTCTGAAACACCTCTCATCAAGCAGAACTCTGAGCGATTGAAAACGAGATAAAAAGTCTGACTCCAAGCTGACAAGCCACTGTTGCCACCCTAATGCAAAATAGCCAACTCAAGAAGAGTATTGAACTTCCTCCTCAGGACGAACTCTTAGCAAAAATTACCTGATATTCCTATCTCCCACCAGAAAAAAGACCATATCAAATCTGAGATTTCTATCTCGAACCAATGTATAATTCAATATTCCACTGTATTTATCTAAATCATAAAGAAAAGATCTGTATCATCGCCTATAGAGGAACAGACTTTAAGAATACTTCTGATCTCATCTCTGACGCTCAAATCATACTCTGAGTAAATGCCATCGATCCGAGAGTAACCGGAAGCATTGAACTATTTGACCAAGTAAGAAAATCACATCAAGAATACCAAAAACGGATCTGCGGACATTCACTGGGATGAACACTCTGCTATATCGTTGCAAAACATAGGCAAGTAGACTACTGTTGCACCTTCAATCCTGGCTCTGCACCCAATAAAATCTTCATCCTCATGCTCAAAGATACTCTAGTCAAAAAAGAGCGAACCACAAAAATTCATACCTACAAGATTCTCTGAGATATTGTATCTCTCTGTAGTTATGTTGGGCAAACCGTGAGTTTCTTTGTCCCAAGCTTCAATCCAGGGAAGCTCCATACTATGGACAACTTCTTTAAACCCGAAATTACTGAAGAAAGCACGAGAAATTAATCTCCCACTATCAAAAAACCAAAAACCTGAATTTAAGTTCAGGTTTTCCTTTTTTCTAAATATCTGAATGAAGTTTAGAATCTGGATTTATATAACTCGTCCTCTTAACTACCAAAGGATTATTTGTATCATAAATACTAAACATAATATCAGGATACTTCTGCACAAAGTTTGTCTGCATAGCCTCCTGCATCGCATAGATATTCTCTAAAGAATCATCACTAAATCCCATCTGAGAAACAATATACTTCCTATATATAGGATGCTCCGGTAGTGAAGCTACAAAATTATCAAAAGCTAAGACCTTTCTAGCTGGAACAGACAATGTATGAGGAATATTACTCTTTTCAGCAAACTCAGGATTAGAACATGGAGCATAGTAGGACATCTCCAAGTATTTTGCGATCAATTTATCCAGATTTTTTGTCTTTGTTCCTACATGCTTATTCATATTTTCCTTAAATTGATCATGTTCTTCAGCAGTCAGTCCCTCATAAAGCAATGCTTGATGCGATTCAACAAGATCATAAACCTGATTTCCACGTGCGGTGATAAGTCAAAGCGGTCTAGCATTAATATTCGCTTTTTTAAAATTTTTCCAGCTTGGTCCTATCTTCTCAGCATTCAAAGCATTAAGCAGATCCTCCTTCATCGCCCCAGGGGCTCTTAATCAACGGAAAGCTTGTTCTCGCTCATTATTCGGGAGTCTATATCCAGGTTTTTGGATCGTTGCTTTCAGCTCCTTATCTGGGATCTCCTCCTCTACCCAAACACTTTCAGTTCCTTTTTCAGTCTGCTTGATAACCTCTCTCTCGACGAATACTTTCAAATCTGTGTGGAGTAAATTATCATCAATATCAAAAGCATACCCTTTTATATATTTCTCCCTCATTACTACCAGCAAACAAAATAAAACATAAATTAGAGAATATACTATAAATATATTGACTTATTTTTCAAGATATATTTTATATAGTAAAAAGATAAAAAAAGAAAAAACTGAGTTTTCCGCAGTTTTTATCTAGAGATAGAATCAGATTTTTTGATAAATCTCCTCAATTTTTCTAGTCGCAATAGCGTTCACCTTTTCACTATGCTCTCGAAGAAGTTTCCTTACCTCATCATCTGAAATCTCTGAAAATCTCTCCTGTAATGGCAAAAGAAACGCCGAAAGTTTTTCATATAAATATTCTTTTGCATACTTATACGAAAGCCCACCTGCCAAATATTTCTCTCTCAAAATCTGATCTTCCTCAGTATCGATCAAATGCTTCACAATTTGATAAACATTACATTCATCAGGATTTTTCGGCTCCTCAACAGTCTTAGTATCAGTCGGGATCTGCTTCACTTTCTTGAGCAAAACATCCGCATTATCCAACAGCCCAATATAGTTATTATAGGACTTTGACATTTTTCTTCAGTCAATACCAATAATAGTTGCAACTTGTGGCTGAATAAACGGTTCTGGCAGTTTAAAAGTTTCTCCATATGCAGCATTAAACTTTTGCGCAATATCTCTCGCATATTCAACATGTTGTTTCTGATCCTTTCCAACAGGAATAATATCCGCATCATACAGGAGAATATCCGCCGCCATAAGTATTGGATAACAAAATGTTCAAACTCAGATTTCTCCAGCCTTCCCTTTTGCTAGAGCGTCCTTATAGCTGTGCATTCTCTCCATCGTCCCCATAATCGTCAAACAAGTAAGCACCCAATTAAGCTGTGCATGTGCAGGGATCAAAGCTGGATTATAGATCAATGTACGCTGCAGGTCTACTCCACAAGCCATATAGAGCTTTGCAATAGTCATGGTATTTGCCCTCAGTTCATCAGGATTATGAGTTTGAGTAAAACCATGCATATTCGCCAAAAAAAGAAAAAATTCTGAATTTTGTTCTGTTTTTTGCAGTTCAATGAACGGTCTTACCGCTCAAAAATAATTTCCCAGGTGAAGTTGCTGCCCTGTTGGTTTAAGTCCAGTAAGAATTCTTTTTGCCATTATCTCATCAAATATAAAGCCAATTTTCATCATAATAAGGAAATAAAGGTTAGTTTCAAGAATTTTTTTATATATACATTTAAATCATTTTAATATGTCAGTTTTCTAATTTTTTAGGTTTCACAGGACTTGACTTTTAGTAGAAAATATTTATAGTTTTCATCGTAAATAAAATCATAAAAAATAAATTAATATGTTAAACACCGTAAACAACTCAGAGTATCTGACTATTTCAGATATTGCTCGCCTATTTCGAATTGAAAACAGCAAAAAAACAAATGTTATGAGACTGCTTCTCAACATTGAAGAAACAAAGGAAATAGATTTAAAACTTAATTTTTGTGATTTCTATGCTGTAGTTAGTAGGGAAAAATTACAAGAAGCTCTTGCACTCAGAGAACTGCCACAAACCTTTATGACAGTCAAAGAAGCCACTCAAGAACTAAAAATCACTGAACGAAGAGTTAGACTCTTAATCAGTAATGGAAGACTCAAAAATTATGCGGAAAATCTGAAAAGAGAAATATTGCTTCATCCTCAAGCAGTTTTCAAAATAGGGAAGTCTATTCGATCAACCTTACTTTCTCAACAAGATTCCCCAAAGTATCCTCTACCAAAGCAAAATTTTAGAGACAATAATATTACAAAAAAACAGGAAACTGAGGGAAAAAGGAAACAACGAGAAATCGAGATTGCAAAGATTAAAGCAAAAGATGAAAGCTATAAAACTTTAGAACCAATGAGATTCTTCTACAAAGCATAAGCATCTGAAAACTAGCTTTAACAACAAAAAGAAAACCTACTGTATCAGTAGGTTTTTTCTCTATTAACATTCGCCAGATAAATTATTCAATCCAATCAGTAAACACTCTATAATCATGCTGGAGTTCCATATCTGATTTCAGCTTTTTTTCCATATTATTGATCGCATAAATCGCTGTAGCATGGTTCTTTCCTCAGAAATATTCACCTATTTTTTCGAGTGTCCATCAAAAATATTTCTTTGCCAAAAGCATCAAAAGCTGACGTGCTGTACTAATCTCCTTTTTTCTACTATCAGATTTCAAATCCTCGATAGAAAGCGAATAATACTGTGCGACCATTTCAACTAATGTCTCAAAATTTTTCGTGCTTTTCTTATTCTGCTGAAGAACATTTTCCATGGTCTTATGCCTCTCATCTGAATAATAACCAAGTGTCTTGAGACAATTATACACATCATCTTCAGAAATTTCAAGACCAGAAAGCTGTTGTCTAGTAATCAAAATATTCAAAGCTCCCTCAAGTTCCCTAACATTACTCTTGATATATTGCGCCATCAGTGAAAGATATTCAAAATC
This sequence comes from uncultured bacterium, assembly GCA_963545225.1. Lineage (GTDB taxonomy): Bacteria > Patescibacteriota > Gracilibacteria > Absconditabacterales > Absconditicoccaceae > HOT-345. The sequence goes on along the minus strand of CAUUID010000019.1, from coordinate 3,996 downwards.
AATCTGAAGTCACTTTCTCTGCAACTTCTCCTCCAAGATTGCGATCCTTGTTTCAAAGTCCGGAGCTTGAATATCCGCTACCAATCCCTTTTGAAACCTTGAAGTAATCCTCTCTTCCAAAAGAGTCAATTCCTTTGGGGGACGATCAGAAGAAATAATAATCTGCTTTTTCTTCATATTAAAATCGTTAAAGAGATTGTGGAATACTTCTTGAGTTCTATCCTTTCACGCCAAGAATTGTATATCATCAACAAGCAAAACATCTACATTCTCAAACTTTTTTAGCAATTTAGGAATAGTATTATTTCTGAGCGCATTTACGATTTCCTGAATCAGATTTGAACTCGGTAAATAAATCACTACTTTATCAGGATTTTTCTGCATAATCTCATTCCCAACCGCCTGCATAAGATGCGTCTTCCCAAGACCCACATTTCCATACAAAAAAAGAGGATTATAGACAATACCTGGATTTTCTGCGACTGCCTTTGCAGCAGAAAAAGCAAATTGATTATTTGCTCCAGCTACAAAAGTATCAAATGTATAGGTAGGATCAAACAAAATTCAAAAATACTGACTTAGTTCAGCTTTTACTGTCTTTTCTAAAGCAAAACTCTGCTCCTGATGAACTTTTTGCTCATCTGCAATATTTAGAAATTTTTTGAGATCCAAAAGCAGTTCATGTTTCCCACTAGAAAATGGGCTGTATACCGCATATCTAAGGGAAAATTGAGGATTATACACACTCTGAATAGCTTCCTTAAGTGCCTTATTAAAAAGCTTTTTAATCTGAATCAGAATAAAGTCATTAGGCACTCAGATTACAACTTCCTTTTTTACTTCATCAATATCCGTAATCCCAATATTTCAGAGAAAAGTCAGCATTTTCTTATGATCAAATTGCCCAGCTATCGCCAAGATTATTTTTTCTCGGAGCTCACGAAGATATTGCTTTTTAGCAGCATCATGTTCTGAGAGAGTATCAATAAGCATATCTTTTTTGTTAGATAAAATTAGTTTTTCTGGAGTATCACATATCAGATTTTGTATTCTTTATTGATACCAGAGGCTGGATTGGTATAATTTCAAAAATCTTTTACCATAAAGTTTTTTCCGAGGTTCTTAAAATCCTCAAGAGTATACTTCACAACTCACTCTTTTTCATTCATGAGTTCTGAGTCACTATGATGATAAGTTAGGAAAACAAGTCCTCCTCTATTTAAATGATCATAAATAGAAGAAATAAACGCCCCTAAAACATATTCCTTATCCATATACATCACGATATGCTTAGCTATGATGAAGTCATAGTTTTTTGTAATCTTGAAGTCACTGATTTTACTTTCATAAAAAGTCACACTTGGATGCACTTTTAGATAATCAGGATAAAGATTTCTAATTGAGGTATCCTCTACTGCATCAACCTGAGCTCCGTAGCTCGCAGCCAGCATACTAAAATATCCCTTTCCGGCACCAAGGTCCAAAATAGTTTTTGGATGGTATTGCTCGATGAGCTCACTTACTAATTTTGCTCCTTCCATGTTCTTAATAGTCAAAAAATAAATGCTACTCTACAAATTTCTCTAAAGTCAAAATATTGATTCAAGATCTCGTCGTATACAAATCCTCAAGGGTCATATCTTGTAGCTCATGGCTAAATGAGGCCGTCAAGTCCTCCAATATCGCAATCCTAAATCCTCTATCATAACTCTCTTCTACAAACATTCTCACACAAAGGTTAGTTAGCGCTCAACAAATAACCAGATTTTTTATTCAGTTCAACTCTGATTCCATCTGAGTCTGATAATAGGCGCTAATTTTTTTCTTTTCAATAATGGTATCCTGCTCCTGAATATCTAAATCGGGAAAAAATTCTGACAACGGACTCCTTTCAGAGAAAGCTCCTGATGCCTCTAAATGCTTCACAAAGATGATCTTGTAGCCCATCTCTCTAGCATAAGCAATCAAGTAGTTCATCTTTTCAAGCATCACATGCATATTTCCTAGATAGTAGTCAGTCTCCTTGCTCGCTCGAACAGACTGCATATTAATAATAACAAGTGCGGTTTCCGACATCATCAAGCATTAAATATAAAAGCACTTTCTATCTTACAGTTTCGCAAAGAATATTCAATTTGAAATACAAAAAAACTGTTTAAAAACTCTTTTTCTATTTGATTTAGAAGTCAAGATATGTATGCTAAAGCCTAAGCAGATTTTTAGTTCCTATCTGTACAACAATGTATGGACTCTATCAATCAAAGGTATGGCAAAGACTTCAAATAGAAATTTATAAAAAACCACATGGATTTATCACACTCTTTGGAAAGGAATACTTCTACCTGATAAAACAAAAAAAAATCTGATTTCTGACTTTTAGAGAGTTTCAAATTATGGGAATTGAATTTCCAGACAACTGGGAAGAAGTCAGACAAGAACTCAAAAAAATCAAAAAATACTTTTCAAAATCCCGAACAAATATTTTTTTCCAGTTTGGGATTATCAATGAAATCACAAGTTTTGATAATGCGCGAGCTAGAGAAGAAAATATCGTCTGAAAGGTAAAGCAAATGAGGCTTCATACAAGAGCCACTGTCCAAGAAGAAACACCTCTCAAGCTCTCTTTCAAAGAAAATATGCCCCAGTCCACCATTATGATTAAACTTGATAAGACTGATGATGAACTACTAAACGAAATGAATAGTGGTTGTGCTACCAGAATCAGAAAAGCAATAAAAAAAGGGACAAAAGTCAGACTTTGAACTCCTGAAGATTACGAAACTTTTTTCAAAAAATGGCAAACTACTGCAGATGGAAAAGGGTTTCATACCGTAAGCAAAAAACAATTTGATACCCTATTAAAGGTTATTATTGAAAATAAATGCGGAAATATGTTTATCTCTGAGCTCAATGGAGAAAGTATTGCTGGGAATATTTGCCTCTTTCATGATGATACGATCGTATATCTCTATGGTTTTACCGATAGAAAATATACGAATCTCGGAGGACATCACTACCTCAAATATGGAATGTTTGAATGGGCAAGAGACCACGGATTTGAATATTGCGATTTGATGGGCGGTGCACCAACGGGATTTCCTGAGCATCCACTCGCCTGAGTCAGCAAATTCAAAGAAAGCCTCTGAGGAATGAAGCGAGAATTTTACGGGAACTTTGACCTCGTGCTCAACCCACTGCTCTATTATACCTTCAAACTCCTGACTAAGATAAAGAAGCGGTTAAAGAGATAAGATTTTAGTTTATTTATGATAAAAATATGCCTCAAACACAAAAATCAGTTTTCTCTTCTAGAATGTTTACCATTTTCTTTTGGGGAAGTTTAGGCTACAGTATATTACTTATTTTAAACAGTGTGATAAGAATCTTTACCTATCGAGAGGTATATGAAGTTCTAGGTCAAAAAAATCAAAATCTTTCAATTGATTATGTAGGAACAGCCTTTATGACATTGTGGTATGAATTCTATTATTCAATACTCTTTTGAATAGGAATTTTCACAATAGTATTTATAGTATGGCAGATTGTCGCCAAAATAAGAAAGCAATTCTGCCTCAAAACTTTTTTTTACGGACTCATTTGGTTGGTATGTATTACCGGATGCTTAGTGAGTCTTCATATTTTTAGGCAAGAGGTACTCAAGGTAAGGGTAATAGATGATATATTTTTTACGAAATAGAAAAAGAGATAAGTTTTTGTTTAAGAATAAGAAAAAGAGAAGTCTGATTTCTTCTCTTTTTTTGATTTACTCTTCAATATCAATAAAGAAACTAGACACTCCATCACCAGCAGAAAGTAAAAGCGACTCATTATCTAAGGCCTTAGCTATGTAGAAATACTGATCACCGTTAATATGAAAAATCACTCCTATGGCAATTCCATTACAAGTTCTCATCAAGTTTGGTGCATTAAAGACTGGACCAAGAATATAAGCTTGAGCTTTATTATTCGCTAGTAAATGATTAAATTTATATCAGA